>JALYHV010000138.1 GCA_030776205.1 Myxococcota bacterium
GCCGTGCCCGGGGTGCATGGTCGCACGCACGTCGACCGGGCCGAGGCTGCGTTCCAGAACGGCACGGACGCCGGCAAAGCTGCGACCACAACGCCCGCCAGCGGCGCGCGGATTGAGAACGACAATGGGGCCCCGCCCACTCATGGCCAGACCACCCCCCGCTGGCGCAAGTCCTCGACCGTGTCGTAGAGCGTCTCGCTGGCATCGCGCGACTTCCAGCCGAGCTCCCGCTCCGCTTTGGTGGAGTCGACGTACCAGAATTTCTGCGCCATTTCGAAGGCTACCGCGTCGACGGGCGTGGCGCCGACGCGCTCCGCCACACGCTCTGCGCAGCGGAGGGCGAAGCCGGAGAGCACGGAAGACCGCGGCATCGGCAGCCACGGCGCGCGGACTCCCGACGCACGCTCCAGTCGTTCGAAGAGCTGGCGCACCGTCAGGTTGCAGCCGCCCACCAGGTAGCGCTCCCCCGCTCGCCCGCGTTCCATGGCCAAGCGCATGGCCTCCGCAGCGTCGCGCACATCGACGAACGACAGCCCGCCCGCGGGAACGGCATGCACGGCCCGCTCCAAGAAACGCCGTATGTCTCCGGTCGAGGAACCACGGACGTCACCCGGGCCGAGCAGAAGACTGGGGTTGACGGAAACGACGTCGAAGCCCTCTCGGTTCGCCTCCAGCGCGGCACGTTCGGCGAAGAGCTTGGCTCGGTAATAAGGCCACCGCGAAAGGAGGCCCATAGGGGGCGGATCGTCCTCGGAAGCGATATGGTCGGGGCTGTCCGCGACCGCGACGGTTCCGCTGGTGGAGGCGTAGACGACGCGCCGCACCCCAGCGCGCGCGCACGCGGCGAGCACATTTTTCGTACCCTCCACGTGAAGTCGGTACAGCTCCTCGGCCGCCGCTGGATCGCGGGATACCTTGCCCGCGCAGTGAAAAGCGCCGTCGCAACCAATGGCCGCCGCGCGGACCGCCTCCGCGTCGAGCACGTCGCCACCGCTCGCCCGTGAATAGGCGATGACGCGATGCCCACCGGCTGCCAGCGAGCGGGCCAACCAACCGCCGAGAAAACCCGTCGCCCCCGTAACCAGATATGTGCTCACCGGACAGCTCCTGGCGCCTGGAAGAGCGAGCAGCGGCTCACGAGGGGCTGTCCAGCTGAAACACCTTCTGGAACGTCATCAGCAGCGAGACGTCGTTCGACCTGACCGCGCCGGAAAGAAAATCTGCGGGGCTCGGGACGTACGACTCCCGCACTATTTTTGCGAAAATTTCGGGACTCGTCTTCAGCACGCAGTCCGCCTGACCGCCTTCGGGCTTGCCTGGGCGCACGTCACACGCACGGGCGTCCACGCGTACGGTCCATTTGGCTCGGTCGTCGGCGCCGAGCGACACATAGTAGCTCACCGGCTTCTCCACCTCCCCCGCCCGGAACTTCGCCTCGAGCTCACCGAACAGCTGAATAAGCGGATGCTCCAGCTCCACGACGACCTCTTCGGACCGCGCTGCGCTCGCGAGATCGAGGACCTTGCCCTCTGCGAGCGCCAACACCGCAGCGCGAGAGAGACGCGCCACCTCGCGCGCCGCGTCGGCCGGCGCCATGGACGCGGTGAGCCTCTGCAAATGCTGTGCGAGCAGCGGCGGACCGATGCGCGCGAGGAGATCGCGCTTTGTGGGGACCTTCCGACCCTTGGGCATGGCGGCGTGCGTCCCGCCCAGAAACACAGGCAAAACATCGACCCCGTGCGCAAGCGAAAGGTGGCCGATCAGCGCGCGAAATTCCTGTATCTCACCCGTTGGGCTGCGCGTGCCCTCCGGGAAGACGAGCACCGTCTTGCCGGCCTCGATGATCTCGCTCGCCTGTCGGATGGCCTGTCGCATGGAGGCCTTGCGGTCGATGGGCCGAAGGTCGGTCAGATTCTCGAGGAACGCTCTCTTCCAGCCGCTTTCGAAGAAGTAATCCCGCGCGGCCAACGACACCATTCCTTCGCCGTAGCGGCCGAGCGCGTGCCTCACCAGACCCATGTCGAGGTGGCTGGCGTGGTTGGCGACCACGAGAACGTTCCGGTTGTGCGGGATGTGCGCGCGGCCGTACACGCGCGGCTTCATCACCTCGCCGTAAAAAAGGTCCTGCGCCTTGCCGACGAACGCCTTGCCGATTTCCTGTACGGACTGCGGCAGCACGAGGGGTATTTCTCCCGAGGGCGCCTTCGCCGGAACGTGAGCACGTCCGGCGTCGGAATTCCTCCCTCGCACCAGCTCCTCCACATCCGCGACGGTCACGCATCCCTGGAGGCGCTCGGGATCGATTGTTCCGAGGCGGCTCTCGAGCGCTTCGAGGAGCTCGGTCATGAGGAGCGAGTCGAAGCCGAGCTCCCCGCGCAACGTGACCTCGCTCGTGATTTCCTCGGTCGGTACCCCTCGCACCGCGGAGATGGCGGAACGAGTCGCGCTGCCGCCGCCCCCGTTTTCGTCGACGCGCGCCTTCGCCGCGGTCATTCGTTGCACGATCGAGCGCACCTCGTCGCGCCTGACCTTGCGTGTCGCGGTGCGCGGCAAGGGGGCCTCGTACAGATGCACGATGGCCGGTCTCTGCGCGTGCGGAAGGTCGTCTATGGCGGCGCGTAACGATTGACGCGCCCGCTCGTTGAGCTCCGTCCGCGGTATGTCGGGGCTGCGAGCCGGCACGGCGAGGCATGCCAGGCGCTCGCCCCCCCTGACCTCTACCCCTACGACGGCGAGCTCCGTCAAATATGGCACCGTCCCGAGGCGCCGTTCGACGTCATCGGGATAGACATTCTCGCCAGTCGCCGAAATGACGACATCCTTCGAGCGACCGACGATCGCGAGGCGGCCTTTTCGATCGACGCGCCCGAGATCGCCCGTGTGCAGCCAGCCGTCGGGGTCGATGCTGCCGTCGGTCATCTCCCGGTCGGTATAGCCCTTCATGACGTTCGGCCCGCGAGCGAGCACTTCGCCGACGCCGTCACGGTCGGCATTCGCGATCCTGACCTCGACGCCTGGCACGGGCTGACCCACGCCGCGTTCCACGCGTTTGCTGGGACGCGACACTGTCAAAACCGGCGCGGCCTCGGTGAGGCCATAGCCTTCCACGAGCGGCAGCCCGAGGCCGGCGAAGAGCTCTTTGGTATCGTCCGGCAGCGCTGCCCCACCGCTGATGAGCCAGCGAACGCGCCCGCCCATTTTCGCGTGTACCGGGCCAAAGAGCAGCCGTCCCGCGTCCAGCCCGACGTTTGCCGACAACCAGCGCGTTATCTCGGTGGCGATGTCGAGTGCCGCCCGCGCGACCGGGCCCTTCGCCTCGACTGGCTGCAGAATACGACGCTCGAGCAGCTGCCAAAGCGCTGGGACTCCGACCATTGCCGCGGGACGGACCGCCCGCAGAGCGTGCCCCAAGCGATCCCCCGTCAGCTGGCCGAGGGAGACGACGCGCGCACCGCGCGAGAGGGGCAGCAGCAATCCACACGTGAACTCGAACGTGTGGTGCAGCGGCAACACGCTGAGGACCGCGTCACCCACGGAGAGCGGAAAAATCGGAGCGAGGGCCGCCACCAGGGAAGTGAAGTTCGCGTGGGTGAGCAGAACGCCCTTGGGCCGGCCGGTCGTGCCGCTCGTGTAAATCAGGCTTGCGACGTCATTCGGGGCAACGGTCACCTCGGGCGGCAGCAGGCCGGCGTCGTCTTCGGTCGCCTCGTGCAGGTCGAGCTGCCGGAGCGCCGGGTGCGCCGCCGCCACCGCAGGGCGCGCCTCGACGGTATCGTTCCAGATGACGACCTGCGCGCCGCTCTCGGCGAGTAGCTTTGCCCAGCTCGCGGCGTCGAGGGCCGGGTCGATCGGCACGACGGTCGCCCCCGCTCGAACGACGCCGAAGTAAGCGACGGCCCAATCCGGGTGGTTCTGTGCCGCGAGCGCCACGCGATCGCCCGAGAGGACGCCCAGAGCGGCGAGGCGTGCCGCCAGGGCGACACCGCGTCGCTTCAAATCGCGGTACGTCGTGCGAGTCAGGCCGTCGTCGGTGACGCGCTGAACCGCGAGCGACAAGTCGTAGCGTTCTGCCGCCTCGTCGATCAAGGACACCAAGGTCGAGTGCGCCGCAAGAGGCCGTGTTCGCTCGCCCTTGTCGAGCTTGCGATCCATGTCCGGTATTACTCGCATCTCCATCGCCGGCATGTGCACGTTCATCATCCAGTTCGCCCAGTCGATGGACTCGGGCGCCCATGGCAGTCTCGCTTTGTCGACTTCTGCCAGCCGAGCGTAGGCCGCTCGTGTATGGGAGCAGTCGAATGGGCCGACAGCCTTCGAGCTGAACGGCTCGAACAGCGATTGAATCTGCGCGATTTTGGCCTCACGTTTGGAGAGGCCATCGAGCGCCGCGGCGGCGGGGGCGAAGGCAGCCGACGTCTTTCTCATGAGAGCGGCGATGTCTCGGGACACGCGGGCTATGGCGGGTGGTCCGACGGCGTCGAAGCGCGCCCGATCCACGAACATCGGTTCGAAGCGCGCGGCGAGCGCGTTCAGCAGCGGATTGCCTGTTCCCTTCCTTTGAAAATGCTTGCGCTTGTAGAGCCCCACTAGCTCGCCGAATCGCTGTGCCGTGCACGGATTCACGTCGGCGGCTCCGAACTGATAGACCGGCTTCGCTGTGCCTTCGAGCAGCTCGGCCAAGGCCAGGATCATCCCCGCTGCGACGTAGTCCGCGGGCACGAGATCGAGCGGAACGTGTCCTGCCAAGATGTTGAGCTGTCCCTTCATCATCAAGTAAATGAGCGGCGCGCTCGTGTTCACCCCTTCGTTGAAGGCCGGAAAAGGATAGGCGACGGTCGATTCACAGCAGGCTGGACGCGCAATGGTGAAGCGCAGGCCCGACCGCGCGATGACCTGCTCGCCTATCGCCTTGGTGTACGTGTAGACGTTGGGCCAGCCCCAGTGCGTGGCACGCTCGAGCCCCGCTTCGACGAGCCGGTCGGCGATGAACTTACGCTTGACGCGGCGGAGCTCCTTCTCGAACACCTCGCCGTGCGCCGGCTCGCCGCGTCCCAGCAGGTTCGCGCGCGCACGCGCCGCGAGCTCGCTCTGGCGAAAGCCGTCCTCCGAGCGGTGTCTCGCCTGGGCGACGAGGTCGAGTCCCTCCGCGATTTCGCGGTCGGGATCCCAGAGCCGCGGGTCGAGCTCGCCGGCGCGGGGAAAAGGCACAGCGCATGGATGTTCTTCGTAAATGGGTCCTTGACGCACGCCGGCGACGTAGCAAGTGCTCGTGTGGAAGACAGGCACGTCCCCGAGCGCGCGTGCCAGCGAAACGAGGTTTTGAACACCGAAAGCATTCGCGTCGAGCGCGTCGTCGAGCGCCGGATTGAAGTCGACCACGCCGGCGACGTTGATGAGCGCGTGGATCGTGCCGCGAAGGTCGTGCACGAGCGGCTCCTCGATCCCGCACAGGGGTCGCGCCATGTCGCCGTCGACGATGAGCAACTTCTCGCGGAGGACCGCCTCGAAGCGGCTCCCCATGGCGCGCCGAAGCGGCTCGAGCGTTTCGCTCGTAGCGACGTCGCGCCAAAAGCGCTCCGCGGACGCGAGGCCATCCTTGGCCCTCACGACGAGCACGATGGTGCCGATGTCCGGAAACCGGTCGAGGAGCATCGACCAGAATATTTTGCCTAGAAACCCCGTTCCCCCCAGAACGACGAGGCGGGCGCCGCGCAGGAGACCGACGACGTCCAGCGTCCCGACCGATGGGGTCACGTAACCTCTGCCATGACGATGGGCGGAACGTGGAGCATCGTCACGTCGGGATCGCGCTTGCCGTCACCGGCCATCGAGAGCGCTTCGGCGAAGGTTTTCGCCGTCTCGTACCCAAGCAGCTTCGGAACGTACTCGTTGTCCGCGCCCACCACGATGACTCTCCCGAGATGCTGCCTTCCCGCCTCGCCCCAGTACCACATGTAGAACGGGTGGGCCGGATGGTACGCGTGCCCCTTGCGGTACATCTCGACGTAGGCGGGATTCGTGGCGAACTTCTCCTCGAACGTTTTGTGCATCTCCATGGCATCGCGCGTGCGGGGCAGAACGTCGTGGACGAACTCCACGTAAGGGGCGTGGTGCTCGGCGTCGAACCGGTCGCTGCACGGGTGAAAAACAATCAAGGTGCCGCCTTTTTTTACGAGTGGCATGCCCCGGTAAAAATTGAAGAGATAGCCCTCCGCCATGACCTGCACGAGCAGTGGATTCAAGAACGAGTTCACGTTGTAAGGGCTGATATATGGGATGCCGGTCACCAGCACGTCGGCCTGACCACGCACCGAGACGAGGTTCTGGGCAGCGCACCGCTCCAGCGTGGCCGCGTGCACCGCCTCGCACTCTCCGGCGAACACACCGGTGACGCCGTACGGACTCGGAACGCGTTGAAATATGGCCTGCCGCGCCGGCTGAGGGAGCTTGGAAAGGGTGAACGCCAGCCCCTTGAATGCGGTGCGCTCTGCGGCGGTCCAGTCGTCTTCGTTCTTGTGCAAAAACTGCAGTGGCCTGTCGAACATCCGGTTGTTCAGGGTCGTCTCGATATGAAAGACATTCAGGGACTTCTCGACGAGTCGCCCCATTCTGTCGACGCTTGTGGCGAGCGCGCTGCGGCGAGGGTCCATGTACGAATGGCAGTCGCGCATGACTTGCGGGTTGTGGTGCGCTCGCAAGCTCCGATAGCCGCACAGCCCGACTGCCACTGATTTGTGCCCCCCGCTCATCGGCACGAAATTGACGTTCACGTAGATCAGGAGATCCGACTCAACGGCACGGCGGTTCAGCTCGATCACTTCGCCGTGATCGGTCGTTCCGACGTACGCCATGCCCTTGGCGTCCTCGGCGTCGTGGTTGTAGAGCCGATTCGGCCAGTAGGCGCCGAAGATTCGGTCGCCCACGATGTAGCGGACCTCCTCGGCCGTCATGCGGCGATGAATGCTGGTGGCGAGGATCATCTCCACGTCTTCGACCCCGTAGTCCGCCAGCATCGAGAGGACCACGGTCAAGACGCGTTCGCGCACGTCCGGGCGGCGCATCGACGGAAGGACACAGGAGATGTCGTCGATGGCAATGGCGACCTTCATTCCAGGGCGCAGCTTGGCGTGAAGGGGATCGCTCGCCAGCGGGTGATTGAGCGCATAGCGAATGGCAGCGTCGAGATCGTTGAGGGGCGAAAGCGGCGGGCGCGGGTAAAGGACGCGCGTGCCGGCGGGCAGATCGACCTCGAGCAGCCGATCACCGCTGAAAACGGCGCGGGGGGCGCTTTTTTTGTCCAGCGTTACGACGAGCGGATGGTCGGTAATCCCTTTCGCGCGCGGCTCGAACGAGGAGGCACTTTCCAGCAATCGGCTCATGAGAGGCGCTCCAGCAGGCGGGCCAGCGCGGGTCGCTTGGCCAAGTAGATCACCGGCCAGCCGTAGGTGCGCGCGAGAGTGGCGAGACGCAAGTCCGGATTGACGACGCACGGGCGACCGACGACCGACAACATCGGGACGTCTGAGTAACTGTCGGAGTACGCGAAGCAGTCGGCGAGGTCGAGCGAGTGCGCCACGGCCCACTCCCGGACGAGGCGCGCCTTCTCCGGCCCTGCGACGATGGGCCGCAACAGCTTTCCCGTAGCGTAACCGTCTTTGATCTCGAGACGATTCGCCAGGAACCCCGTCGCGCCCAGGTGCCTTGCGAGGCGCTCCATCAAGAAATCGAGGGCGCCGGACACCAGAACTACTTCGTGGCCTTCCGCGCGGCATCGCTGCACGAGATCGCGCGCGCCCGGGTAGACGGCGCGCTTGATCACGCTTTCGAAGACCTCGTCCGCCAAGATCAGAAGGCGGTCTGCCGAAATTCCTTCGTACACGGCGAATAGCAACTCGTTGAAGCGCCGCCGGTCCACCATTTCCGCCACCGCCAACCGGGGCGCCCCCAACGCCGCGCGGGCGAGCGCGCCGACGCTCCGCAGCGGGCTGGGCTGGTTAGCGAGATAAAAGACGGTCGGGTGGAGCAAGTTCGTGCGGACGAGCGTGCCGTCGACGTCGAAGAAGCTAGCTGGCACGATGGGCTTTTCGTCCACGACGACCCCACTGTCAACGGCTGGGGGCTTGCGCGCGGACGACCGTCCGAGTTTTCTACGGGAGTGCAGGTCGCGACCAAGCCGGCTCCAGCGGCTCCCGATCAGGGGGAAACGAGCCGCCGTCATCGCGGCAAAAGCTCACTCACTTGGCTGGAGCGCTCGCAAATTCGCCTCGTCCGGGCAAGCCTGCGGCCCGGCCTGCCCGACCGCGCCATACGTTACTTGCAGCAGTCGGTGGGCCAGTGGTGGATTCGTGCGGCCACCTCGAACTTGCGCCGGGTGCACGGCCTCGAGCGCCTCCCTCGCTGGGACAGGGGCGCGAGCCTCGTCTGCGTCTGCAATCACCGCTCGTTTTTTGACCTGTATATAACGACGGCGGAGCTGGTCGCCCACGGCCTACCCCACCGCATCCTTTTTCCCGTTCGCTCCACCTTCTTCTACGACCACCCCCTAGGGCCCTTCGTCAATGGCGCCATGAGCTTCTTTGCCATGTATCCGCCGATCTTCCGAGAACGAGGCCGTGCGGCGCTCAACCTCGCGAGCCTCGACGAAATTGCCGAGCTCCTGCGGCGTGGCGGGTTTTTCGTCGGCCTGCATCCCGAGGGGACGAGAAAAAAGGACGACGACCCGTACACGTTCCTGCCGCCTCAGACCGGCGTCGGCAGGGTCATTCACAAGGCGCACGTCACGGTAGTGCCCGTCTTCGTTCACGGGCTGGGGAACGACTTCGTCGAGCAGGTGGCGGGGGGCATCCTCGGCACGGGCACGCCGATTCACATCGTCTTCGGTGCGCCCATCGATTTTGGCTCGGTGATGAGCGAGCCCGGCAGCCCAAGAGCTTACAGGCGCATTGCCGAGCAGTGTTTGAGCGCCATCGGAGCGCTGGGGCAGGAAGAGAAGGCACTTCGGGCGGCCGGAACACCGCCGGTCTACCGGAAACAACGCACACACGAGCATCGGCCGTGATGCGACCACTCGTTGTTTTCCCCCTAGTGCGGGCCTCGACTTTTCGTCGCACCGAGGGAGCAGCCCGCCCCTCGGGGGGGGTGCGGCTGGCCGCAATCGGCCTCCTGGCGCTTTGGTCGCTTCTCCAGCCACGGAGGGCTTTCGCGAAGGACAGCTCCGTCGTCGTGTACGTCGAAGGCACGGACGCTGGCTCCGTCGCCAGCGCGCTCCAGGCGGCGGTGCCGCAACGAGTGCACGTGGTCGACCCGCAGCTCTTCCGAGCGGCTCTGGCTGCTCGTGGCCAGAAGGGACCCTTCGGCAAGCAGCTCGATCGCAAGAGCCGGGCTGCGGCGGTGGATCGACTGGGCAAGGCGCGGGCCGCAACCGGCGCCGATGCGGCGCTCGTGGCACGCGTCACCCGCGAGAAGAACCGGCGGCGCGTGCTTTTGTTACTGGTCGACTCCGCGGGAAACGCGACTGAGCTGGATTCCGTCGTACTCGGTCCGTCCAGGACTGGCGCGGACGAGGCCCAGCTCACCACGGCAGTGCGGCCCGCTCTCGAGAAGTACAAGAGCGCATCGGAAGAGGGGAAGGCGCTCGGCGGTGACCCTGCTGCGACGTCCCCGGTCGCATCCCCGTCGGAGGAGGCAAAACCGCCTGCTCCACTCGCGCCCGGCACAGAAACGAACGAGGACCGGCCCATCACGCCGCAACGCCCGAGAAACAGCGTATCGCGATCGCTTTTTGCGCTCGAGGCGGACGTGTCGGTCGGTGCGCGCAACTTTCGCTACAACCAGCCAATCACCCCGAATCTTCGGGCATACGATGTCGTGTCGGCGCCGATCGTGCACGCCGCCGGCGAGCTCTTTCCCCTCGCGGACACGACCCAGCGGGGCGCGCTCGGTTTGCTTCGCGACATCGGTGTCTTTGGAGAGTACGCACGCGCGCTTTTCCTCAAGTCGACCGTGCCGGAGGGGATTCGCTTCGACACCAATGAAACGGCATACATGCTTGGCGTGAGAGCACGTCTTCGCCCTTTTGCGGATGACGGATTGGTCTTCGGGATTTCCGACGCCTACGCCGTGCAGCTGCTTAGCTTCTCACCCAGCGGAACCGCTATCGAAAGCCAGCTGCCGGCCGTAAATTATGCGGGCAACCGTGTGGCGCTCGACGCGCGCGTCCCGTTTGGGAGGCTGGCCGCGTTTGCCGCAATGGGCTACCGATTTCTCCTGGACGGCGGCCCAGTCGAGAGCCGCTTTCGCGGATCGACCGTCAACGGCGTCGACGCGCAGGTCGGAGCCGCGTTCGTCGTGGCCGCGGGATGGGAGCTGCGCCTGGCCGCCGAGTACGACCGCTACTTCTACGCGTTCAAACCAAGACCCGGTGACCCCTTCGTGGCAGGTGGCGCGCTCGATCAGTTCTTCGCGGTGCGCTTCGGGCTCGCTTACATCTATTGACCATGAGAGATCGACGTGTGAGTCGGGCCGGACGTCGTTGCGACGTGATTGTCTTTTTGAGACAATCATTCTGGAAGATGGTGCCTCGTCTCGGCCTCGCGACGTTCTCGGCTTGCGCGGGTACCCTTGATAACCCGGCTGCGTTCACGACGGCGCTCGAGGGCGGCGGCAACGACACTTGTGGCGATGTGCCGGCAAGCCTGCTGGCACCTACCTGCGGGGTGTCCGGGTGCCATTCGCCGCCTACCAATCAAAGCGGGCTGGATCTCGCGTCCCCCGGGGTCGGATCGCGCCTCGTCAATCACCAGGCGATGGCTGGCCAGGGGATGCTGATCGATTCCCAGAACCCCGATCAAAGCACCATTTTGTTGAAGGTTCAGGCTAATCCGCCCTTCGGTGCCACGATGCCGCTCGGAAAGCCACCGCTCACCTCCGCAGAGCTGCAGTGCCTGCACCGTTGGGTCGTGGCTGAGGTCGTGGCGCAGGGAGGAGCGGGGGGCACCGACGCCGCGAGTGGGGGGACGATGCCGGTACCCGAAGCAGGCGCCGAGTAAACGCCAAACGACGGAATCTCCGCCCCGCGCCGGCGCGTAGTAGCAACGTGTCCAGGGCAGGGCGGCCCAGACTGAGACCGCCAGGAGACGACGCCAATTCCGCCTTCGTCCGTACGAACGTCAAGCAGCATGACCCGGAACGCCCTGGCGAGCGTCTTAGTGATTGCCTGGCTGCGCCGTTACACGCTTTTCCGGTGCAGCGCGCCATTTCCAAACACGTTGAATTTCGAGCACTTTTTTTAGCTTTCGCGACAAGAAGATGGCTCCGGCCCCCCTAACCCAACTGTGGCGCACGCCGAGACCGTCTCGCAGTAGCCCTTTCTCGTCCTGCCATCATTTTCGGTCAGCGGCAAAGGAAGCAGACCAGATGAAACTTTCGAAGCGGTGCGGATGGCCGTCCCAAACGACTTGTCTGAGCCGTGGTGCGTTTGGAGGCAGGGCCCTATGATGAAGCGGGATCTCCGATTATCGCGTCGGAATCTGCTCAAGGCACTCGGCGCGGGAGCGGCGCTCCTTCCGCTGCTCGAGTCGGATCCGGCGGACGCGGCTTGCTTGGTTTCGGGGATCAAGCGCCTCTACATCATTGCCTGGCCGGACGGGATGCTCAGCAACGTTTCCCAGTGGGCGACCGCCGGGGCGACCCCCGCAGCGTGGACGCTCCCCGCGTGGATGTCGTCGCTTCAGCCATATCAGAGCGACCTGCTCCTCTTGCACGGCCTCGACTACAAGTTCATTCGCGATCAACCGAACCCCGGCGGCGGAGAGACCAACGGGCACGCCTGCTTCCCGGGGATGCTGACCGGCGCGTTTTACCAAAGCCTCGTGCCTGCCACGAGCGCCGATGTTGGCGGCGGGATTTCGGTCGACCAGTACATTGGCAACCAGCTGCAGGCGACCGGTTATAAGGGACTCGTCAGCCTCAACCAGGGGGCCTTCGTCAAGAGCACGGGGCGGCTCTCGTGGAAAGCTGCCGGCCAGGCCGTCTTGCCGGACGCCGACCCGTACCACATCTTCAGCACCTATTTTGCCGGGCAACTTCCGAATACCACGCCGACCCCCATGCCGGCAGTCGATGCGGGCGCCCCCGCGATGACCGGTCCGACGGTCACGCAACGAATGCAGAAAAGCATTTTGGATTACGTCATCAACGATCTCAACCGCTTTTCCAACATCGTTGGCACCGAGGACAAGCAGCGAATAGCGAACCACCTTCAATCGGTGCGCAATCTCGAGCTCACCCTCACCCCGCGGTCCGGGTCTGGCGGCGGCCCGATCGGCGATGGCGGGGTCACGACATCGACATCGAGCGCGTGCGGCTTGCCGGCAATGGATTTCACCGGAACGAAGCTCGATATCAACAGCACGAGCAATGTCGAGGCCATCGTCAAGCTGCAGATGGACCTCGCCGCCGCGGCGTTTGCGTCTGACCTCACTCGGGTGATCGTCATGCAGATCGCCGACCAGGGGGCGGCGAACCTCATCTTGACGAATCTTGGCTTCAAGGCGGGCGGCCAGAGCGGCAATACCGGTGATATCAACGGCTACCATGCCATCGCACACCGCAACGACGTCGACAAGACGACCTGCGACACCTGGTTTCAGAAGCAAGTGGCGTCGATGATCGGCAGGCTAAAGTCGATCACGGATCCGACCGGCAAGTCGATGCTCGACAGCAGTGTGCTCGTCGCCATGAACAACATGCGAACCGGCACGCACGAGACAACGCAGGTTCCCGTTGTCATGGCGGGAAGCTGCGGCGGGTACTTCAAAACGGGTCGCAGCCTCGACCTCATGAACACGCCGAACAACGGATTGCTCGTCGCGCTCTGCAACGCAATGGGCTTTCCGGTCGCGACCTTCGGGCAGGCGCAGTACGGCGGTGAGCTGACGGTGCTCAAGGGTTGAGTCGGAGCGGAGAAGGGACTGGAGGATCGTCCATGAACTTGGTGACTCTACGGCGGCCGTCGAGCTCGATCGCAGCCTTGGCCGCCGTCGCGATGATCGCAGCGTGCACGGGCAACGTGGGAGGCCCGCCGAGCGCGATCTCGAGCGGCGCCTCCTCGGGCTCGGTTGCACCGGCGAGCACGGGTGAAGATGGAGGGCTTGGCTCTGGCGCGGGCTCTAGCACCGGCGTCGTTGCGCCGGCGCCTGGAACGGCCACCCCCGAGAGTGCCGGCCAGATGATCATGCGACGGCTGACGAACCGCGAGTACAGCCACATCATGGCCGACTTGCTGCTCGACACGAGCGATCCAGGCGCCGCCTTCCCTCTCGACGGTCCGACGGGCACCGGATTCGAAGCACCCAACAGTGTCGCGGATCTCAACGTCCAGTATTACTTTCAAACGGCGGACTCGGTCATCGCGAGCGCCGTGTCGAGCGGGAACCTCTTCAAGAACGGCAATCTACCGGCCAACTGCGTTGCGCCAACCCCGAGCGCGGAGGCCACCTGCGCCGGTCAGTTCATCACGGCATTGGGGCTGCGCGCTTTCCGGCGCCCCGTGGCGACTGCCGAGATGATGGATCTCCAGACCGTCTTCACGACCGCGCGCGGCCTCGGATTCAACTTCAATGATTCGCTCGGGCAGGTCGCCAAGGCATTGATCCAGTCGCCGAACTTTCTCTACCACTGGGAGATCGGGCCAACCAAGCCGGTCCTCGACCCAACCACGCACCTCGTCCCGTTGACGCCGTGGCAAATCGCGTCGCGCATGGCCTTGACGCTTTGGGAGACCGCACCGGACGACGCGCTCCTTTCGGCCGCCCAAGCCGGACAATTGGCAACGCCCGCCGCCATCCAGTCGCAGGTACAGCGAATGCTCGCCGACCCACGTGCGGCGCAGGCGCTCTTCAATTTTCACAAACAGTGGCTGCTCCAGGTCAATGGCCACGTCACGGACGTGCCCCTGATCGTCAAGTCAAATCCGCTTTTCACCCCCGCGGCCGCGCAGTCGCTGACCGATGAGTTCACTAAATTTCTGGTGTCCGTCTACGCGACCGGTGACGGCACTCTGAACACGTTGTTCACGGCTCCCTACGCGTTCGTGAACCCAGCCCTCGCTCCGATTTATGGCGTCAACGTGAGCGGTACGGGCTTCACAAAGGTCCAGCTCGACCCCACGCAGCGTGCGGGCATTCTGACGCAGACCGCCTTCCTGTCAGCCGAGGCCGACCCCAGTGCTGACAATCCCGTGCGGCGCGGATTGACCGTTTACCTCAACGTGCTTTGCGGCCAGGTGAGGCCGCCGCCTCCCGTCGTTCCACCCGTGGGCACGCCGCTGCCGAATCAGACCACGCGCCAATTGTTCGAGGTGCATGCGCAGGCCGCATGCGCCGCAGGGTGCCACACTGCATTCGATCCGCCTGGGTTCGCCTTCGAGAACTACGACGCGATCGGAGCCTTCCGCACGAAGGAATCGGGGCAGCCCGTCGACGCGACCGGCACGTTCACCACGCCGGGCGGCGCTGCGCTGACATTCAAGAACGCCGTCGACCTCACGAAACAGCTCGCCAGCAGCACCGAAGCGCAGTGGTGCATCGACCGGCAGTGGTTCCGTTACATGCTTGGCCGCCCGGAAGGGGCCACGGAGCAAGGCTCGATGGAGGTGGCCTATCACACCGCCAAGGCCAACCCCGGTTACTCGCTTCGCGACATGCTGGGAGCGATGGTCACGTCGAAAGCCTTTCTGTATCGAGCGCCCTCGCCCGGCGAGCCGCTCTAGCGAGTGCAGTCTTTCGAGATGCGGCCGTATAGTACCCGGGCCATCGAGCCGCTCGCGAGCGACCGATCGACCGATTCTGGGCGGCTGACGGGTGCGCGGGCGGCCGCCGCTCGGCGGAGTGTCGTGATTCTAATTGCGGTCCTCGCGATTGCCGCCTGCCGCGAGAAGAGCACGTCGCCGAGCGGCGCCTCGTCCTCGTCGCTCGCCGGTGACGAAGGCTCCGCGGCCGCCTCGGCGCCTGGTTCGTCTTCACCGGCTCGCGACGAGCAGCCGGTCCTGAGATCCGGCGAGGACGGCGGCCTGACGCCGGCTTGGGCGACTTGGCCAATGCCCAATACACCAAACGCAGGTCTCCCCCATCCGCAGGATTACGACACGAGCACCGCCGGCGTGACTGTCGACCGCGTCACGGGCCTCATGTGGCAGCGCTACCCGAACGCCCGGTCCGCGACGTTCGCCGAGGCGAATTCCCAGTGCGCTGAGCTCACGCTGGCCGGCCATGCCGATTGGCGTCTCCCATCCCGTATCGAGCTCATATCGATCGTGGATCTAACCCGCTCCCAGCCATCGATTCATCCCGTCGCGTTTCCACGGACGCCCAGCGACTGGTTCTGGACGGCGTCCACTGCAGTGGATAGCCCCACCCAAGCTTGGTACGTGTATTTTTATTTTGGATATCCGAAAACGGACGACGTGGGCAACAGCTTCGCCTTCCGGTGCGTGCGCGCGCCGGCCGGACACGCTGCAGCATTGCCAGTGGAGGCGCGCTACACCGTCCAAACCGAGACGGCACGAGACGTCGGTACGGGGTTGATTTGGGAGCGCGTCGTTCCACAAAGCAAGCTCTCCTTCGAGGGGGCGCGAACCTACTGTGAGCACCTCCGCGCCGGAGGGCAAACGGGGTGGCGGGTCCCGAGCATGCCCGAGCTACTGACGCTGGTGGACGAGCGCAACATTGCGCCGATGATCGACCGCACCGCATTCCCTCGCACGCCTGCCGACTCATTCTGGACTTCGTCGCCGTTCGCGGAGACGGCGGCGCAAGCGTGGCACGTGTACTTCGATCACGGCAATGCGCTCTACGGACTGCTCGACGCAACGTATTACGTACGGTGCGTGCGCTGATAAATCGCGCCGGTCTTGCCGTCGCGCTCGTTGCTGCCGTGGAGGGCGGTGCGATGGCGTGCGCAAGCTGCGCAAGGTCGTCCGACTCACCTGCGTCCGGAGACGCCGGTCCGGTCCCCGGCTACGCCCAACACGCCGCCTGGCCGATGCCCAACTCATCCCCGCTCGGTTTGCCCAACCCTCAGTCGTACGACACGAGCTACACCGGCACGGTTCTCGATCGCGTGACAGGGCTCGTCTGGCAACAGGCTGTCGACCCGGGGACCTACGACATGAGCGCAGCCGGCGCATATTGCCAGTCCCTCGTGCTCGCTGGACACGACGATTGGCGATCGCCCTCGATGATAGAGCTCGTCTCCATCGTCGACCTCAGCCAAGCCGACCCGGCTATTCGTGGCGATGCCTTCCCGAACACGCCGTCGGCTCCGTTCTGGTCGTCACAGGTCGACGTGACGAACGCGGGGCTCGGCTGGTACGTGTATTTCAAAAATGGGGGCGCGTACGGCGGAAACGACGTTATCGACCCACTGCGGGTTCGCTGTGTTCGCTCCCCTGCCGCGCGACCCGCGTCGAGCTACCTCGTCGCGGAAGCCACGGTTTACGATCCGAACACGAAGTTGACCTGGCAGCGGGCCATTGAACCGGCGTCGTACTCATGGATCGACGCCCAAAGCCACTGCGCGTCCGTGCTGCCGGCCGGCAACTGGCGCCTCCCGAGCCTCAACGAGCTGATGACGCTGGTCGATATTACGCGCGTCGATCCGGCCGTGGACCCGACAGCCTTTCCTTCGACGCCGAGTGATTTCTTTTGGTCGGTCTCGGCCAGCGCCGCCCCCGTTGCAACGGCCTGGGGCGTCAACTTCAACCGGGGAAGCGCGGGGGCGAGCGCGATCGACAACGCGAGCCGAGTGCGCTGCGTGCGGTGACCGCGAGGCTCAGTGCTTGCAGAATGCGCCCGCCGTGATGGGGAGAGCCCCGTTCGCGCCGCCCTGTAGCGGCTGGTTCTCAACGAAGTCGTGAGAGCCGTAGTTGTATGGCGGGATCGCGTGGCTGCTTTGGGAGTCCACGCAGATCTGGTTTCCGCTCGTCATCGCCGGGCCATCGCGCACCGGATCCACATGGTGCGAGGGCACGGTGACGACGTCGCATGACGTCAACTGGCCGCGTGCGACGTGGGCGGTCACCTGTCCAACCTCCCAGAAATCTCCCGAATAGCTGGTGCCCGGACTGATGAGCAGGGGGTTGCGCGTCTGGCCGGTAAGCGGGTTGTAGCCCACGGACATCACGCGCTCACCGTTGCAATACAGATTTACGTGTGGCCTCGCCTCGGTCGTTCCCCCCAAGTTGGCAAAGTGATTGACGCCGATGGCGAAACGGTCGCCGTCTTTCGGGTTATCCAAATTGATGTTTTCTGGACCGCAAAATTCCTTTCCCAAAGCGCTCTGGTCGACTGTTGGATCGTCGATGCCTTTGTCGCAGAAGATATTGTCCTTGTCGAGGCGTGGATTCGTGCAACCCTGGAAGTATTGCAACCCGTCCACTGAATGCCGCTTGCTGGACCAGCCGAGGCAAGCGGAGACGGGTGAATCGGGATAACCCCAGGACGGCGCGACACTGCTGCCGTCGCGGCACCCGGACGCCTGATCGAAGAAGCAGTCCTGGAAGCTCGGCCCTTCTGGGCAGCTCAAGTCCCAACCCTGGTGGTTGCAGTTGACGCCCTGCAGGCGCGCGAAGTGCAGATCGATGTCGTTCCCTCCGGCGCCGATCGTCTCCTCGCCTCCGACCGTGTCCCAGCACAGCTCTGCGCGAATTCCAGGTGCCACGACTCGTACCTTTTGCGTGCATACGAAGTGCCTCCCCGCAAGGTCCCACTCCCCTTGAACGACGTAGTCGCCGCTGAGCCCGAAGGCAGGAAACACTCGCGCACCGGCCACGCCACTCCCGTACGCCGCCGCCTGCATTGCAACGAGCGGTTGATTGGCACGCGCGACGAACCGGGGCGGACTCGCGGCGTTGTCAAATTGAACCGGGGTGCGCTTTCCTTTGCGCGCACCCGGGACCGTGGAGTCCGCGCGATCGTAAATGGAAAAGGTCGGGTGCGGCAGGACGTTGTCGCAGTCTCCCCCGATCACCGTCCACGTCCAATTCGTCGTCGTCGGTCGGAGGGCGGGGTTCGTGATCCACTGCGACCCGTCTATTTCTCTAATGCTCTTTGGGTCTGGATACGGCGCCTCGACCAGCGGCATCGTCGGGCATTCGACCGGCACGACCGCGCACGAGCAGTCCTCCACGTCGCTGTTGGCCACCAGGCCATCGCAATTGAAATCACCCGCGGCGCAGACATCGTGGCGGTACGGTGCCTGCGCGCCGCGGCAGACACCCGACCAGGACGGAAACTCGAGTCCTGCGCAGTCGAGGGATCCCAGCGCGTTGTCCTTGCACCAGCCGACCGCCTGCCCCGTCTGCGGGTTTATCTGCGTTGCCGGCACGAGGTAACAGGGCTTCGTCAGCCCATTGCCGGGGCACGGGCAACCCTCGTCGACCAGGCCATCGCAGTCGTCATCGAAGCCATTTCCGGTCCGGCCATTGAGCAGGCCGCTCGCGACGCCGAGAGCCTGCAGCGCCCGATCCGTGGGACCGTCGCACTCGTTCGGGGTAGCGGTCACGCACCGCTGGTGGAACGGCGCCGCACCGGCCTCGACGGCGAGGCAGACGGCCATCCCGTCGGCCGGCGGTTGCCCGTCATTCGTGAGCAATCCGTCCGAAAGCCCCGCCTCGCGTGGACCGCTGCCTTCTCCCCCAAAAAGCTGTGCCGTCCCGCTTTCGGATGCACCGCCGCCCGGCATTCCGGAAGGCGGCGCGGAGACCGGATCCGACGTGGCATCGTTCGCGCCGCTCGCGGCGCTCGCGTCGGTGGCGCCCGACAAGATCCCTCCCTCTCCGCGACTGCCACACGCTCCCTCGGATGCGAGCACGAGGACGAACGTGAGCCACCTCGAGTCGTGCTGCGGCCATACGCTTCCTTTGGTCGATGCGGCCGGCGGAGGACTCTGTCTCACGTTTCTCCACGCGTACCTCAAGTCGTGGCGCTCCGGCAAGACACGAACTTTCCACTCCGGCACGCTCCTAGGACCACACGCTTGACGACGCGGAGAGCGCGATGGTACGCGCCTCCGATGCGCTTCTCTACGTCACGGGATAGCTACTTGAAAATGCGCGAATTTTCCGCCTGCATCGCTGCGATTTCGGCATTGTTCGGTTGCGGCAGCAGCACGCCGAGCGCCCCCGCGTCGAGCGGCGCAAGCTCCGGTGGCTCGAGCGGCAGCGCGTCCGGGTCTTCGAGTGG
>JALYHV010000139.1 GCA_030776205.1 Myxococcota bacterium
ATTCTGGCCATCTCGCTCTGGCTATGGTTCACGGTCCTCTTCGCGAACTTCGCGGAGGCGATGGCGGAAGGACGCGGCAAGGCGCAGGCCGACTCGCTTCGAAGGGCTAGGAAGGACATTCCCGCGCGACGGCTGGCCGAGGCTCGCTACGGGGCCGCATCGAGCGCGGCGCTTGCGTCGGAGTTGCGCAAGGGAGACCACGTCTTGGTCGAGGCTGGCGAGTCGATCCCGGTCGACGGCGAGATCGTGGATGGCGTGGCTTCCGTGGACGAGAGCGCCATCACCGGCGAGAGCGCCCCGGTCATCCGCGAAAGCGGCGGCGATCGGAGTGCGGTGACCGGGGGCACTCGTGTCCTTTCGGACTGGCTGGTGGTCCGCATCACGGCGGACCCCGGCGAGACGTTCCTCGACCGGATGATTGCGATGGTGGAGGGTGCAAAGCGCCAGAAGACGCCCAACGAGATTGCGCTCGATATTCTGCTCGCCGCGTTGACGATCATCTTTCTTCTCGCGACGGTCACACTGCTTCCGTTCTCCCTGTTCAGCGTGGAGGCTGCAAAGCAAGGAACACCGGTGACCATCACGGTGCTCGTCGCCCTGCTCGTCTGCCTGATCCCTACCACCATCGGAGGGCTGCTCTCTGCGATTGGCATCGCCGGCATGGACCGGATGATTCAGGCCAACGTGATCGCGACGAGCGGCCGAGCCGTGGAGGCGGCGGGCGACGTCGACGTTCTCCTGCTGGACAAGACCGGCACCATCACTCTCGGTAACCGTCAGGCCTCGGCGTTTCTGCCTGCAGAAGGTATTTCGAGCGAGGCCCTCGCGGACGCGGCGCAGCTGTCATCGCTTGCCGATGAGACGCCGGAGGGGAGGAGCATCGTCGTCTTCGCCAAGGAGCGATACGGGATTCGAGAACGTGACGTTCATGCGCTCCAGGCCAGGTTCGTTCCCTTTACGGCACAGACGCGAATGAGCGGAGTCGACCTCACCGAGGGTTCTCTCGTTCGTGAGATTCGAAAAGGTGCGGCGGATGCCGTCGAGGCGTACGTGCGCGCTAAGGGAGGCCTCTGGCCCGCCGAGGTCAGAGCAACCGTCGACGCGGTCGCCAAGAAGGGCGGGACGCCCCTCGTCGTCGCCGAGGGCGCGAGGGTATTCGGGGTCGTGCAGCTCAAGGACATCGTCAAGGGTGGCATCAAGGAGCGATTCGCCGAGCTTCGTCGCATGGGGATCAAGACCATCATGATCACGGGCGACAATCCCATGACCGCGGCGGCAATCGCCGCCGAGGCGGGCGTCGACGATTATCTCGCGCAGGCGACGCCGGAAGCAAAGCTCAAGCTCATTCGCGAGCACCAGAGCGGGGGGCGCCTTGTCGCGATGACCGGCGACGGGACCAACGACGCGCCCGCGCTCGCCCAGGCCGACGTGGCAGTAGCGATGAACACCGGCACGCAGGCCGCCAAAGAGGCCGGCAACATGGTCGACCTCGATTCGAACCCGACGAAGCTCATCGAGGTGGTGGAGATTGGCAAGCAACTCTTGATGACGCGCGGCGCGCTGACGACCTTCAGCATCGCGAACGACATCGCGAAGTACTTTGCGATCATTCCCGCTGCGTTCGCGACCACCTATCCGGCGCTCGCGGCGCTCAACGTGATGCACCTCGCGACGCCCCACAGCGCCATCTTGAGCGCGGTCATCTTCAACGCCGTCGTCATCGTCTTTCTCATCCCGCTCGCGCTCCGCGGCATTACGTACCGCGCGGTCGGGGCCTCGCGCTTGCTGCGTGACCACCTGCTCGTTTATGGCCTCGGCGGTCTTGTCGTGCCCTTTGCCGGAATCAAGGTCATCGACCTCTTGTTGGTCGTCCTCCACGTCGCCTGAGCGGAGTGCTCCATGTTTGCCCAGATTCGAGCTGCGATCGTCATCTATGTGGCGCTCACCGTCCTTACCGGAATAGGGTACCCCTTGGTCATGACCGGCATCGCGCAGGCGGCCTTTCGCCGTCAGGCGAACGGGAGCGTCCTCGTCAAAAATGGCCGCGATGTCGGTTCGACGCTCATCGGGCAGTCGTTCGATGACCCAAGGTACTTCTGGGGACGTTTGTCCTCGACGCTCGACGCCAACGGAAAGGCGCTTCCCTATAACGCGAGCGCCTCTTCGGCGTCCAACCTGGGCCCCACCAATGCGGCGCTCGTGGACGAGGTCAAAGCAAGAATCGATGCCCTTCGGGCAGCCGACCCCGAGATGCAAGGGGCCATTCCCGTCGATCTCGTGACGTCGTCCGCGAGCGGTCTCGACCCCCATATCTCGCCGGCGGCCGCCCAATACCAGGTGCGACGTGTCGCGAGGGCCCGGCGCCTCGACGAGGAGCGCGTGCGGTCACTCGTCGCGGAGCACACCTTGGGCCGGGATTTGGGTATCTTAGGGGAGCCGCGGGTGAACGTCCTCGAGCTCAATCTCGCTCTGGATGCTCTACGATAGGCCGAATGACGCAGCAGCGACCCGATCCGGACGAGCTGCTGGCCCGGGTCCGCGACGACGAGGAGCAGTCATCGCGGGGCAAGCTCACGATCTTCTTCGGCGCGGCGCCGGGCGTCGGCAAGACGTACACGATGCTCGAGGCGTCGCGCCTCGAGCGGGGCGACCAGCTCCGCGACGTGGTGGTTGGTATCGTCGAGACGCACGGCCGGTACGACACCGGTGCCGTGTTGATGGGGCTCGAGCTTCTGCCTCGTCGGCTCGTCATTCACCGCGGGATCACGCTGGAGGAGTTCGACCTGGACGCAGCGCTGAAGCGCCGTCCTCAGCTGCTCCTCGTTGACGAACTGGCTCACACCAACGCGCCCGGGTCTCGCCACCCGAAGCGATGGCAAGACATCGAGGAGATTCTCTTTGCGGGCATCGACGTTTTTACGACGCTCAACGTGCAGCACCTCGAGAGCCTGAACGACGTCGTCGCCGAGATCACTGGGGTAGTCGTACGCGAGACCGTGCCCGATGCAGTTTTCGACCGAGCGTACGAGGTACGAGTCGTGGACCTCCCCGTGCAGGAGCTGCTCGATCGCCTCGGCGAGGGCAAAGTGTACGTCGCGCGTCAGGCAGAGCACGCAGCGGAGAACTTCTTCAAGGAGGGCAACCTCATCGCGCTGCGCGAGCTCGCGTTGCGGAGGACGGCCGAGCGTGTCGAGGCGAAGATGCGCGGCTACAAGGCCGCGCATGGAATCGAAGAGTCCTGGCACACGGGCGAGCGCGTGCTGGTGTGTGTCTCCCCCAGCCCGAGCTCCGCGCGCCTCGTTCGGGCGGCCCGTCGCATGGCGACCAGTCTGCACGCCGAGCTCGTGGCGCTCTACGTCGAAACTCCAGGGTCCATCCGAATGACCGCCGCGGCGCGGGAGCGCCTCGCCGACACCATGCGTCTCGTCGAAGCGCTCGGGGGCGAACCGGTGACCTTGCGCGCCGAGGACGCCGCACGGGAGACGGTCCGGTATGCGCGCAAGCGCAATGTCACCAAGATAGTCGTCGGCAAGCCGACCCACCCGCGTTGGCGCGACATCGTCAGGCCGCCTTTTCTCGATGATCTCGTCCGTCAGAGTCGGGAGATTGACGTGTACGTCATCTCCGGAGCGCAGGGCGAAAAGGGTCTGCAGCCCCCGACGGAAGAGCGCGTGGCCGAGCCGGGAGGGGCGTCGGGCTACGCCGCAGGCCTCGCGCTCGTGGTCACGTCGACGCTCGTCGCTTGGTTCGGCTTCGGTCGCGCGCAACTGACCGACGTGGTGATGATATTGTTGCTGGGGGTCGTCGTTGTCGCCATGCGGTTCGGGTACGGCCCGTCACTGCTCGCCGCCGTGCTGAGCGTGCTCGCCTTCGACTTCTTTTTCATTCCCCCCTTCTTCAGCTTTGCGGTGACGGATCTCAGCCACACAGTCACCTTCTCCGTGATGTTCATCGTGGCTGTGGTGATCAGCCACCTGACCAAGCGCATCAGACAGCAAGCGGACAGCGCGCGCGAACGTGAGCGTCACACCGCGAGCTTGTACGCCGTCAGCCGCGAGTTGGCGCTCGCGCAATCGCAAGCATCGCTGCTCGCGACGGCGACGCGGCACGTTCGCGAAGCGTTCGATGCAAAGGTGGCGGTGCTCCTGCCTGGACCGGCGGGAGCCCTCGAGCTAGCGCTCGCCGACGAGGGGACCCTCGCGCCAGGGGACAGCGACTTCGGTGTCGCCGACTGGGTGTGGCAGCACCAGCGTCCCGCTGGCGCCGGCACCGATACGCTCCCGTCCGCGCGTTCGCTTTTTTACCCGCTGAAGGGCTCCCGCGATCGCGTCGGCGTGCTCGCCGTGGTCGCGTCGGCGCCACGATTGCACGGCGCCGACGGACGGCAGCTGCTCGACACCATCGCGAATCTCACCGGCTCGGCCCTCGAGCGAACGCAGCTCGCGGAGGAGGCTCGTCAGGGCGCCTTGCGGATCGAGACGGAGCAGCTCCGAAACGCGCTTCTCAGCTCCGTCTCGCATGACTTCCGGACACCGCTTGCCGTCGTCACTGGTGCGACGAGCGCGCTCCTCGATCAATCCGCTCCCGTGAACGAAGAGGTCCGTCGCGACCTGTTGAAGACCGCGCACGAAGAGGCGCTCCGCTTGAACCGGCTCGTGGGAAACGTGCTCGACATGACGCGGCTCGAGGCGGGCGCGCTCAAGGTGCACAAGGACCTGCAGCCTATCGAGGAGGTGATCGGCTCGGCGCTCAACCGCCTCGAAGACCGCCTCCATGACCGTGTCGTCAGGACGTCCATCCCGGCGGACCTGCCTCTCGTGCCGTTGGACTCCGCGCTCATCGAGCAGGTGCTGATCAACCTGGTCGAAAACGCGACGAAGTACACGCCTCCCGGTTCCCCGCTCGATATCAGCGTGCGAGCGCTCGACGGCGATGTCCACATCGAGGTGGGCGACGAGGGACCTGGCGTTGCTCTGATGGACAGGGAGCGCGTCTTCGATAAGTTTTACCGTGCACGAGAGCGTGAGGGCGGGGGAGTCGGTCTCGGACTGACTATTTGCCGCGGTATCGTGAGCGCGCATGGTGGCCGCATCTGGGTCGACGATCGGCCCGGCGGGGGGGCCGTCTTCCGGTTCACGTTACCGCTCCAACCGGGTGTCGCGGGCGCTGAGGCGCGGCCCGTGCTCCCCGAGCGCGAGCCGCTTTGGCGGCAGCGCTCCCCCTAGTTCTCCTCTTCCTCGTCGTCCTCCGCGGCGGCCGCCGGGCCACGCAGACCGCACGACTGCAGCGCCGCGTCGACGTCGCCGGCGAGCACGAATGGCTCGATTGGAGCCCGTCCGCTCGCGAGCGCCGCCGCGTCGCTCTTGGCGGCGACGTCAGCGAGAATGCCGCGCTCGCGGTGGTGGGCGTGCGGTCCGCTCGAATCGATCCAAAAATAGCTGCGCGGTCGGATGTCCACATGGACGAACTGACTCGACGGATACACCCCGACGCCGACGAACCCGATCTCCCTTACGAAGCGCGCCACCGCTTCGTCGGCAATCCCTGGGACGATGAGATCGATGGCGCGCCCTTTCCCGTGATTCGAGTGCGATCCGGGCGTCGGAGTGCGATAACCGGAGACGACGCGTATCTCCGGGACCTCGAAGTGCGTCTGGATGGCGTACACGAGGGCGGCGGTTCGGGGGTCGATCGGATGCTCGTCACCGTTCATTGCGCGAAGCAGGTGCGCGATCCGATCGAGATCCACCGAGGCAAAGCCCCCGTCCGGGCTCGCCGGCGGCACCACCAGCGACTCGCCACGGTTTACGTTCGTGAGCGCGAACATCGGGCGCCCCTGCTCGTCGCGCGCCACTGATCGCGTCGAGGGGGAGTGCCACCCGACCAGCGCCTGCTTGCCGGAGAGGTACGCGATTGCGCGGAGAGCGTCCTGCCGGGTGGCCCCGCGAGACGCGGTGGCGGGCTTCGACGAGGCGCTCGAGCCCTCCCGCTTAGAGTGCCCACCCGGGCCCTGTCCCGACGCGGCGGTTGCGTACGCCACGGCCGCGAGACACGCAACGGCGAGGGCTCCGCCCGGGCCAAAGGCACGCAACGTCCGCGTCCTAATGGCGCACGTACGCGACGGAGCGCGCGAAGTCGAAACGAATCTCCCCAGACGGAGACCCGCTGACCCGTAGCGGTTCGCGATGCAGCCGGTGGACCACGAACGTCCCTGCTTCGTCGAAGAACACGGTAGGTACGACGGCGTGCCCCACATCTCCGAACGCGCAGCGAACGCCGCTCGGATTGACGTCCACGTAAACGAGATCACCGATCGCCGTGGGAGCCCAGACGAGCTCCACGGCTACGCCAGCCGGCACCAGGACACCCTGCGCGTCTTCGCCGGAGAGACGAACGTCGCTCGGATTTCCGGCACCGGACGCCGAGACGTCGACCGGCGCAAACTCGTGGACGCCCGCCGCGTGCACGAGGTAACGCGCGCCGGTGGGGAGCAACGCCGGGTCCAGCGCCCGCGCATAAACGACGCCGCTGACCACGTCCGTTACGTCCGGGAGCTGGCGCGGCAGCAGGCGCGTCGAAATCCCCTGGGTCTCGATGGTGACCGCTCCGACATCGAGCAATTCGACGACGGGAGCTCGGTCCCGGGGCGTCAACGCGGTGGCCAATGATGCGAGGCTTGCGCACGTACCCGGCCTGGGCAAATCGATTTCCGCCCCGATGGCGCGCAGGGCCTCGCTGGATGTGGCGGGGGTAGCGACCCGGACGAACCGCGCGCTCGCCTCGGCACGCGCACCGTGCGCGGAGTCGAC
>JALYHV010000140.1 GCA_030776205.1 Myxococcota bacterium
TTCTACGCCTTCGACGCGACGAACCTCACGACGCCCATCTTCAAGAGCACGACCAACAAGGCACGTGACGACATCGGCATCTTCGCGAAGTTCAATGCGCCGATGGTCGCGAATGGCAAGGTGTACATCGTGTCGCAGGCCACCTCCGCGATCAGCCCGGACGGCGGGGCCGGTGAAGACTCCCGCGTGCTCGTTTACGGGCTCCTGCCCTGAACGATCCGCAATGGCTGACCGCAGCCATCCACGAAGTAGTCCTCCAACGTCACGGAGCTTCCCATGAAGACTTTCACTTGGTCGGCGCTGGTTGGCCTCGCGCTCGCTTGCGGCGCCTGCGGTTCGAGCAGCACTGTCGCACCGGATGGCGGCACTTCGGTGCCATCGAGTGGCAACGGCTCGGGGTCCGGCGCTGGTCAAGGCTCTGGGAACGCCGGAGGGGGCTCGGGCGTGGGCACGAGCGGCGGAGTGGGCACGAGCGGCTCGAGCGGCGTGGGCACGAGCGGCGTCGGGACCGGGAGTGGCGCGGTCTCCGGCGATGACGGCGGCGCGAGCAGCGGCACGGGGACCGGTGGCAGCGGAAGCGACGGCGGGATCACGCCGTCGCCGGATGCGGGGCTGCAGCCCATTCCGGTGCCGATGACGGATCGCACGAAGGTCCAGCTGGCCGACGGGTGGAAGTTCATGGCCAGCAACACGCTGACGGGCGCCGAGGCCATCGCCTTCAACGACAGCGCGTGGTCGACCGTCTCCGTGCCGCACACCTGGGACTCTGTGACCGCCAGCTCGAACGGCATCGCGTCGTTCAGCAACTCCTGGTACCGCACGCATTTCACGGTGAACGCGGCCGACGCGCAGAAACGCTTCTACGTGTACTTCGAGGGCGCCTTCCACGTCGCCGACGTGTACGTGAACGGCAAGCACCTCGGCCAGCATCGCGGTGGGTACACGCGCTTCGTCTTCGACGCGACGACCGCGGTGATGCCCGGCGACAACGTCCTGGCCGTGATGGTCGGCAACACGGCTTGCGCCGACTGTTTGCCGGAGGGCAATGCGCGGTTGATGAAGGGCTACGGGGGCATCTATCGCAAGGCCTGGTTGCTCGCGACGAACGCGCACCACATCGCGACGACGGACTTCGCCTCCAACGGGGTCTACGTCACGCCCTCCGCGGTGAGCAGCACGTCCGCTGCCGTGAGCGCCAAGGTGATGCTGACCAACGACGGCCCTGCGGACGCGACCTATACGGTAAAGGCCGTCATCACCGACGCCGCCGGCGGGGTGGCGATGACGGCGCAGAGCGACGTGCCCGTGAAGATGGGCGGCGCCCTCGTTCCCGCCACGCTGACCGGCATGGTCACGAGCCCCAAGCTCTGGAGCCCCAGCGCGCCGAACCTCTACAACATCGTCGTAACCGTGTCCGTCGGCGGAACGGTGACCGACGCCGTCGGCGACCACATCGGTTTCCGATCGTACCAGCTGACGACGACGGACTTCATGCTCAATGGCGTTTCCACGCGTCTCCGCGGAATGGCCAAACACCAGGAGACCGAGCACCACGCCACGGCGGTCACCGACCAGGAGCTGATCGAGGACTGGGACAACATGAAAGAGATGGGCGCCAATTACGTCCGCCTCGTCCACTACCCGCACGCCCAGCTCGAATACGACCTGGCCGACCAGCGTGGAATCATGGCCTGGGCCGAGAACGGTCACACCAACGGCGACCCTGGGACTCCGAACGGCGACAACATCACGAAGGAGATGATTTACCAGAACTGGAATCACCCCTCGATCATCTTCTGGAGCTGCGGCAACGAGGCGTCAGGCGTCAACGCGTCGAGCCAGTATGCGGGCGTCATCAAGGCGACCGACCCGAACCGCCCAGCCGTCTATGCCTCCAACGGCCAGACCCCGACCGGCGTCGATTTCATCTTTCACAACAAGTACGACGGTTGGTACGGCGGCACGATGTACACCTTCCTCACCGACCCTTCGCACTGGTTCTCCGAGACCGGCGCTGGAGCCTCGGTCACGACACACACGGCCGATCCCTTCGGGATGAGCTTTGCGGTCAACACCCATGAGCCGGAGGAGTACGGCGCGCTGGTCAACGAAGTCCGCTTCGATGACCTGGATCGGGTCCCTACCCATGCTCCCGCCTATTCAGGCTGGGTGTTCCGCGACATCTCGGATGTCAAATACAAGAACCGACTCAACACGAAGGGCATCGTCACCTTCGGCGGCTACAAGAAAGACATTTTTTACCACTTCAAGTCCCTCTTCTCGGGGACACCGACCGTGCACCTCGTCGGCGCAAACTACTTTCTTCGGGGCGGTGCCGACGTGAAAGCCTATTCCAACGCGGCGAGCCTCACCCTGACCGTCAACGGGACGATGGTCGGCGCGCTCACAAACAACAAGTACACGCATCCGAACGGGACCCCCATAAAGGACGCGTTCTTGTGGACGAACGCCCTTCACGCCGGCAAGAACGTCGTAAGCGTGGACGACGGCGCCGGACACAAGGACTCGATGACCGTCTACTACCTCGGGACGGGGGCGATGCCCGCCGATCCGGCGGCAAAGGTCACCAACCTGACGGCGACGCCCGGGCCGGCGTACTTCA
>JALYHV010000141.1 GCA_030776205.1 Myxococcota bacterium
CCAGACGTGTCAGCTCGAGCAGAGCGGCGACGAGGCGGCTCAGGTGCCGGGCCTCATCGGCCACCGCAAGCGAGAACGCGCGACGCTCCTCCGGTCCGAGCCGATCGTCGCAGAGCGCCGTGCTGGCACCGAGGAGCGTTCCAAGGGGTGTCCTGAGATCGTGAGAGAGGGCGCTCAGCAGGGCGTTGCGAAGGCGCTCGACATCCGCCTGGGACTCCGCCCGTTGGGCCTGAGCCCGGAGCTGCTCGGCGAACACACTAGCGACCGCGGCCATCAGGAGCATGATCACCAGCGGCAGGCCGTCCTTCAGGTTGGGTACGGCGAATTCGAAGGCCGGCGGCACAAAGATGAAGTCGAAGGCGAGGCCGCCCGCAACGGCGGCGAGGACGGCCGGCCCGATCCCGCAACTAGCGGTGACGATGACCAGCCCCGCCGGGAAGACCACGATGAAAGCCGCGGTCTGCAGAACGGGAGCGCCGGCTAGCGAGATGGCCGTGCCTGTCGCGACGACTCCCAGTCCGGCAAGATACGCGCGCAGCGTCCCCATTCTGAGTCGGGCCCCCGGAGGGCGCGTCGAGATAGCCGGTCCGGCGAACGCCATCTTTATAAACTTTTAATACACCGTCCGTTTCGGCTCCGAGTCGGGACGGTATCCGGTTCAGCCGCTACCAGTTCTTGTGGCCGACTTCGTGCAAACCCGGGATTCGCCGAAGCGCTTGCGCCTTGGCAGCGCGAACGGGGGACGAATCGTTGACCACGTAGCGACGGATCGGGTCGAGGGTCTGCGGATCGCCCGCGTTGCCGAGCGCAGTGAGGGCCGCGATTTCGTGCTTATGGTGGACCTCGGTCGGGCAGATGCCCTTACCGCGGAGATACTCTGAACCCCGCCGGTGGCGAGATGCTCGTCGCGCAATCGGGAGAACAATTGAAGGGAACGCAGAGGACCGTGTCGTCCGCTCGGATTCCGCAAACGTGGGACAGACCCGGTACTCTTGCGAGCACAGCACGCGACCGTCCGAGAAGAGCGCACACTGATTGTGACCCTTGGCGTCCGACGCGAGTCGCACGACCATGCCCAGACGACGCAGAGGCAACCGGCCCCCCCGAACTGCCGATCCGACGCCGCGCGCCCATCACCATCCAAAAGCCGTTCGCCTCAGTTGTCGGCAACGATGGCCCAGAGCAGCCAGTGGCCGATGGCGGCGGGCACGAGCGACCGCGCTCGCACCGTCGCCGCCGCGTAGAGCGCGCCTGACGAGGAGGAGGGCACGGATCACGGACGGCAACATGCGACCGGATGCTACTCCGACAACATTCGGGCGAATCCGCCATCTCGTCGAGGAGGCGGAAACCTTCGTCGGTGTAGACGGCCGCTTGATCGAGGAAAGTTGGCCCCGAGGATCCGAGGAAAGGTGACGACGCCGATCCGAGGAAATCCGATTACGGGAAATCCGACCGAAAATTGCCGCGCTCGCGGTCGTTCTCCACCATCCCGCGACCGACCTTGTCTCCCGGATCGTGGAGATGCATACGAAGAACGGCCTCCTGGCGGGGCCCTGCCAATGCGACTCAGCTAGACGCGCGGGCTGGATCGGCGAGAGGATGCCGTGCGGATGCTTCGGGCGTATCGTGTGACCCAGTTCGACAAGGGCCTCGTGGAGATCGCGGCGCGCTTCCACGTACCTGACGTGCGCGCCATCCTGGAGCAGAACGCGGACATCTTTCCGACGGGGGCCGAGGAGGTGAACGTGATAACGCCCTCGCTTGTCGGCCAGATCCTGCAGATCCCGTTCCCCGACGACTACGACCGCCAGTGGGATTGGGGAACTCACGTCGCACGAGCCGGCGAGTCGCTCGCGGCCGTGTGCGCGAAGATGAACAGGGACCCCCGCATCGATCCGCGCCGCCTGGGCGCGGCGATCGGTACCCCTCCCTGGCTCACGCCGGAATACCTGTTGAACCTCTTCGAGAACGCGAACGTGCGCGGCGGCCATGGCGCGGACGCGAAGTCTGTCTCGCTCGCGGCTGGCGAGGTCGTGAACGTGCCATTCCCGCGCGTGGCGTCGCGGTCGCGCGTCATCGCGACGAGTCATGCGCTGTCGACGGCCTTCGAGATCGAGCCGGCCTGGATCATCGAGCTGACCAACCAGATCGAGGCCTTTTCCGGCCAGGCGCGCCGCCTCGAGCCGATGATTGTGGCGCTCCGCGAGGTGCAGCGCGAAGGACTGCGCGAGGCCAACCGGCTCGTCGGAATGCAGCGCGTGATGGAAATTCTCAAAGCGCACCCGGCCAAGCCGCGGCAGCTCCTGACGTCTGAGTTCTCCGATCTGGCCCCGGTCGAGCGCGCGCTCGATGCGTTGCGAGGGCTCGCGACGGACAAGCTCTTCACGAACATTCTCCAGGTGGAGCGAGCGGCGGCCTACGACGCGACGCTCTCACTCGGCCGCTCGCTTCTCGCCACCCTTCGGTCGCCGGACCTGCACTCCCTCGCGCAGCGGCTTTGCAAGGAAGCGAATCGCTACCCGCGCGTGGTAAACGAGCTTTGCGCCGCGCTCGCGTATGCGTACGAGGTCCTGGGCGACTCGCCCCTCGAAGACGAGGCGATGACGGATGTCGATGCGTGCGTCCGGTACGTGGCGGGCAGGAAGCCGGTCTCGGGAGACGCCTTTGCGCAGGTGGACCCGGCGCTCGCAAGGGCCATTCCGAGGGTCGACCAGAGCGACCTGCCCGCGACGACCCTGGGGTCGATGACGAGTCTCGTCCGGAACCTCGGCGGGGCAGTGACGGCGAGCGTCGGCAACCTGCCCGGCCCTAGCACGCTAAGCGTGGCGCTCTACCGCCTGTGGGGCCTTCGCGTCGCCTCCAAGGCCGTGGCCGCTGCGACCAGGACGACCACCACCACGGTTGTCACGACGGAGACGGCCGTTCTCATTCGCTTCGCGCGGAATGCGTTCGCGGCGGACGCGGCGGAGGGGGACGAGATCCTCATCGCGATCGCGGAGGTGCGGCTCACAGCGGCCTTCACGAAGACCGCCGGGCCCCCGCCGGCGTTCCGTTCGCAGGTCCTCGAGCGCTACTCGGGCGCGATGTCCGCCCCCCGCTGGTCGGCCGGCCTCGCCATCACCGGCGTCATCGTGCTCGTCTTCTCGGTATCGGACATGATCCAGAAGGGTGAGGTCAACGCGACCGACGGACTCGCGGCGACGGGCGGTATGGCGAGCACGGCGCTCGGCGCCGTGCAGCTCTTCGCGAGGCTCGAAGCTTCGGCGATGAAGGGGATCGGGCGCGGCGCTGCGGGCCTCGGAATCGTCCTCTCGCTCGCCGGGTGGATGGCGGACGAGAAGGCAGGGGCCGACACGACGGCGGACAAGCTCTCCACGGCGGGATCCCTCTTGCTCGGGCTGTCGCTCGTGGAGCTGGCGGCGATTCCCGAGCCCTTCTCGCCTGTCCTCGCGGCTGCAGGCGGCCTGCTCGTGGTGGCGGGAATCGCGTATTCGGTGTTGAACGATGACGCCGTTCGCGACTACTTCCGCACGGGCACGAAGAAGTGGTTTCTCGGGCAGGCGCGCTCGTTCATGCTGGGCCCTCACGCCACGGCGCAAGCCGCCGCCCTCCACGGCGGGGCGAAGGCCCTCGAGGACGCGATTCTCAGTGCGGACTTCTTCGCGGTCGACGTCGGCCAGCGGGCCGCCCTCGGGCGGCTTCTCAGCTCCCGGCAGGAGATCGACATGCTGATCGGTGACTGAGAAAGAGTGCGGCGCGGCCATGACTGGAAGACGTTATCGAGCCACGGACGGGAGCTGGGCGGTGCCCTATACGGACGGTCGCCGATTCGTGCTCTCGCGCAACACCGGGCCGGGGCCCGCGCTGGCGGTCGCCTCCGGCGCCATCGCGCAAGCGGCCGGCATCGTCGCCCATGCCCTGCCTCTGCCCACGGCATGGCAGCCGCCGATCATCTACCTGGGGCTGGCGACGACGGGCTTGCCGCTGCTCCTCGCCCCGTGGCCCGCCATAGAGGACGCGCTGTCGCGCCTTCGCGTGCCCCGCCACCTCGTCGTCACGCGTACCTCCGGCGACCCCCGCTTCG
>JALYHV010000142.1 GCA_030776205.1 Myxococcota bacterium
GCCCTTTGTCGCCAGCGTACCCCTTGTAATTCAATATTGCATCGATGCCGACCGTATGTGCGTCCGACCCCGTGCACGCGCCGACGACGACTATCCGGCGGCCGAGCTGCTCGTCGATCCGTCGCTCTATCTCGTCTCGGGAGAGCGCGACGGTGCCGAGCTCGGTGACGTCGACCGTATCCAGGTCCACGTGATGGCGGGAACGGCCGTAAACGACGAAGAACGAAAACCCCTCAGCGCACCGTTCCATAGTGGCGACCAGAGGGTCTACGAGACCGTGACTCTCGGCGAAACGCTTCGCAGCTTCGCGCGCCCGCGCCCCGGACTCCACCTCGAGCACGAACGACATCTGAATCATCCCGTCGCCGGCGCGATCGCCATAGGCGCCAAGGAGATTCATCGGCCCTCGAGCGCGTCGAGCAGCGGATTCAAATAGTCTGGCGCCCTCTCGAGCACGCCGGCGAAGCCCTTGCCCCCGGTGCGCTCCCTCTTGATGTCGGCAAACGCTCCGCGGGCAATGGCCCCCCAGATCGACTCGTCGCGCACCGCCTCGAGGAGCGCGAGCGCCTCGTCCAGCACCTGGATAGCTCGCCGTGCGATGATGCCATCCGACTTGAGCTCGATCTCGTCGCCAAGATGTCGGGCGGCGTTGTGAACGTACCGGGTCGCCTTGAGCGCGAGGTACCGGTCCATCAAAAGCGGATTCTGAACGGCCTCGCTGAACATGCCCAGGAGCTCGATGGTCTGGCGGGTGGTCACGCCTATCAGGTCGAACATGGCGTCATGGACATGGGCGAAGAAGATGTCGCCCGTCTTGTGCTTGGTAGGAGGCATCCACTTGATGGGATGCTTGTCGAAGATCTGCCGAACGAGCTGAGCTTGCGCGAGCTCGAGGAGAAAGGAGTCTTCGAGCCATGGATCGATTTCGAAGGCATGCCCCAACCCGATGTGCTCCTCCCGAATTCCTGCGCGCTGCGCGAAGGCTTCATTGATGAACTGGCTCGCGAGCACGGTATGCGCCTTCTCGACCGCGTCTGCCGTGGTCAAGTAGTTGTCCTCGCCGGTATTTATGACGATCTGCGCGCGTGCGATGAAGCGGCGCGACACGTATTGATCGATGAACGTGCGGCACATGTTGATGTCGCGAAACAAGATGCCGTACATCGCGTCGTTGAGCAGCATGTCGAGCCGTTCGACCGAGGCCATCCACGCGATCTCCGCCATGCACAGTCCGGACGAGTAGTTGGTCTGCTGAATGTAACGTCCGCGGTCGGCGCTCGTCGCGTCGAGCGCTCGTCTGATGATCGCGAAGTTTTCCTGTGTGGCGAAGGTTCCGCCGTATCCCTCGGTCGTGGCCCCCTCGGGCACGTAGTCGAGCAGCGATTGGGCCGTCGCCCGGATCACCGCCACGATGTCCGCGCCGGCGAACGCCGCCGCTTTCGCTTGAACGGCGTCGTCGTGGATGTTGCCAGTCGCGACGATGACGTACTTTTGCGGCGTCGTGCTGGGCGGAAAGCTCCGCTTCAGGGCCTCGCGCCGGTCCCGCGCGGCGTCGATGCGGGCGAGCGCAGCGGCGGTATGGGGTCGCAACGCGGCGTGAACCGCCTGCAGCGATGCCTCGCGCGAAGCGTGCGGTTCCACTCCCGTACCTTCCATCTCTGGCGCGTACGCGAGCCGCTCCGTCGCCTCTTGCACGCTCGTCGCGCCGTCGATGAGCGCGCGCCCCAGAAACACAGACATGCCGTGACCGAGCAGCCCTGCTTGCCGATACCGCTCGACGGCCGTGTTGACCAGCGGAACGCCGTTGTCATCCACGCCCTCTGCGCCATACGCGCGGAGCACCGTGCGCTCCACGCCGACCGTGGTGTGCCTGTCGATATAGCGCTGCACGTCCGCCGCGATGTCTGCCGCGAGGTCGCGACAGCGGCACACCTTGCGGAGATCGATAGGAACGTTCGCCATGACGAGTGTGCGATCAAACCATGTGCGATCGGCGGTTCATGCGAAGTCGCGTCGCCGGAAGGCCAGTGCGCTGAGTATGAGAAGCAGTGTCGCGTAGGAGACCGCCTGAAGCGCCGCGCTTCCGACGTAGCGCCACACGGCGACGTTGCTGACGCCCAGCAGCAGGGGGCGGGGAGGCACGTACGTGTGGAGATTGGGAATGATCCGCGCGAGGGCACGACCCATCGCCGTCACGGTCGCGCCCAGCTGTCTTTTCGGCAAATGGCCGAGCGTATCGGCCGACCTCCCGATGACGACGACCGTAACCGTGAACGCCGCGGTCAGGAACGGCGACGAGAAAGACGAAAACAGGGTGGCGACGGCGCTGACGATGGCCAGCTCGCAAAGGGAGAGGGCAGCCGACGCCGTGACGAGCTGCCGCTCGTCGGGGGTCAAATTGGAGATGAGCCATGCCAGCGTGGCAAAGATGACGGCCAAAGGAATTGCGGCGAAGACGAGGTACTGAGCGCGTGCCTTCCGCGCGACGAAATAGGTCAGCGCGAGAACGCCCATCATCGAAAGCACCGTCACGACCACCTTCCATCGCGCCTGTCCGGCCTCGAGTGCGAGGAGAACGAGAACGGTGGCGGCGTCGGTCGTCACGAAGACGCCTGCGGTCAAAAGCGTGCCGAAGTACTTTCCCACCACGTATTCCCAACGCGGCATCGGCCGCGAGAGGATCGGGAAAATCGTCTTGTGCTCGAGCTCCCGGTAGAGAGAGGTCGACCCGAGCATGACCACGATGAGCACGCCGTAAAAGGAGCCCGATGCGGCGCCCAGATCTGCGACGACGCGGACCTCGTTGTGTAGCGAGAGCGCGGCAACTACGACGGAGTAGGCGCAGGTCGCGAGCGCGACAGCGAGCACACCGAGGAGCAACCGTGCGCGTACGGCCTCGCGGTACGTGTTCAGTGCGATGGCGACCACCCTTGCAAGCATCGCCCAGTTTTATCACGCCGCACGGACGCGCTCGCAAGGGACGGTCCGACCGTGGCTGCCGGCGTGGGTCAGTTGGGCCAGCGCACGCCGCTGGCGGCAAGCGCGTCGTACGCGAGGCGCCTCCGCTCCTGCATCAAGCCGCGCACCCGCTGCGGGACATTCAGGGCCAGCGCGCGCACGCGCTTCTCGAACCAGTCGTGGAGCAGGCCCGGGCCGAGATCGATGAGGATCCCATAGGTGACGAGCGTGCGGCCGTCACCGAGCGGCTCGGCCCTGAAGAAGCCCCAGGCGTCTTCGACGTCGTGCGGCCGAGAAAGGTCCAGCCAAAACCGCACGGTGTCGCCGGAGCGACGAATCTCCATCGTGTATTCGGTGTGAAAGAAGCCAGCCTCGTGCGTGATTTCGACCAGCGGGTCGCCCCCGCGAACGCCGACGAGCCGCGCACCCCGAGCCATCGGAAGAAAGCGCTGCCATTCGCGCAGGTCGAAAAGGAGCGCCCGGAGCTCGTCAGTACGACCGTCAACGATGGTGTAGGTAACGCCCCCGGAATAGTGCCGATCGGCTCTATCGAGCGTCTGCCCACGAAGGATCGTTTCACCGCGCAAAAGCCCAACGGCTTCGGCGCGAGACAAGCCGTCCGCTCTCCCCGAAGAGCCCCCCGACAGCACAGCTCCCAGCGCAGCCGCGGCCACGACGCGCCAACGCATGGCCTCTCATCGTAAGCACCCGGCAACGATGTGCAATCAATTGCGACGTCACGAGAGCACAATGAGGCGCACGCGGGTCCCGATTGTCATCTCGAGCTCGCCAGACGTCTCGTGAAGATCGCCGTCCATCATGTAGCGAATAGGGCCCTCTGCGCTTCTCAAGACCGCTCTGCCCGCCAGCGCGTCGTACGCTTTTCCGTGGCGCATCGGCTCGCCGCGATGAATCCGCGGCAACTCTTCGATGAATGAAAGGGCCGACGTATGAATCCCGAGCATATGAAATCGCCCGGCAGTCTCGAGACACCGATGAAACGGCTTGAAGCTCAGTCCGATGTCGCCAATGGTGCCCGCGGCGACGGCCAGATAGTCGCGCTCGGGCCACTGCTCTCCGCTCTCGAAGGTCACCGAGCCACGAAAGGGATGCGCCATCCGGCGAATGGTCGCGCCGCCGATCATGGCGCTTCCGACGCCCCCTAGCAGCGTCTTGAGCGCGACGACGGCGGTCGCTCCATTGCGGTAATATTCGTCCAAAAAGCCGTGGACCACCCCGGTTCCGAAGAGAAACCCGTAATGCGCTCGCTTCTCACCAGGCGGAGCGACGCGCATGACGTGCCGCTCGACAACCTGCCAGAGAGCTCGGTCGGCCCTCCGCGAAAACGTGCGCTGCGACGCGCCACCGGCTGCGGCGGGAGTCATCGCCGCCGGCACGCTCGCGTCGGCGGCGCGCGCGGCGTAGGCGCCGACCAACCGGTCGAGCAACCCTTCTGGCCTACCGCGCTGGATGCCGACGGAGTTGGCGACGGTGTTCATCGTGCCTCCGCGGAGCAAAGCCACCTCTGGAATGGTGGCGCTGCCGTAAACGTCGATGAAGCCGCTGAGGGTGACATGGTTCGTGCCGTCTCCGCCGCTGATGGCGAGCACGTCGATGTTGGTGCGTCGGAACTCTTCGGCGATTCGATAGAGCGCATCGATGGATCGCGCTTCGCGCAGCACACCGTGATCCCCGAGAGCTCGGGCGAGGCGAGAAGCGGAACGCGGGTTTCGCCGATTGTGCCCGCTGTTCGGGTTCACGACGACGCCGATCCCAGCCACCTATCGTGGTATGCCCCGCCCGCGGCTCGCGCGTCAATCTTACGAATGCCCCGGTTGCCACCGCGTTGATCTTTTCGACAGGGGACGCAATGATGTCGATTGCCCGATGAACGAGACCGAGACCGAGCGATCAACCATCGCGCTTCAGGTGGGGGCCGCACGAAGAGGCGTCCTAGCTGTCCGTGGCGGGGACTCGGCAACGCTCCTCATCAGCGGAAAAGACCGCATCGCTTGGCTGAATGGGCTGCTGACGTGCGACCTCGCCAACTTGTCACCGGGGCATGCCCGGTACGGGCTGGCGGTGGCGAGGAACGGGCGCGTGCTCGCGGACGCGACCATCGTCTCCGACGCGCCGAGCGCCCGCGTCTTCGCCGCCGTTCCTGCCGCGACGGCCGCCGTGCTTCGGGCGCACCTCGACCATTATCTCGTCATGGAAGACGTGGAGATAGAGGAGCCAAGCGGCGGATTCGAAACATGGACCTTGCACGGCCCGCGCTCGGCGGAGGCACTCGAAGGTGCCCGCGCCGCCGGCGCGACGGGCGGCATCGTCGACCGGACGG
>JALYHV010000143.1 GCA_030776205.1 Myxococcota bacterium
GGGCCGCAGCTCCGACGAAATCGTGCCGTCGGCGATTTGCAGGGAGAGCCGGGCGTCCTCCATCCGCGACGTCTCCCACGGAAACGACCCGAACGAGGCTTCGGCAGACGCGGTGCCGCGCGCGCGCAGCTTGCCCAAGCGCAGGCTCAGGTCATCGATGCGGACACTCGCGTGCCCTGAGGCGCGGCGCTCGATGCGCCATGTCTCCAGGTGCGCCGTGACGAGTCCCCGCCCGCCTTTCAACGCGAGCGGTGTCCCGGGCGGAATGTATGCCGAGAGGGAGCTAACGTCCGGTAGCTGGCCGTCGGCCGCGTCGGCCTGCATGTGGACATCCGCGAACATCCCATCGAGGGAAAGCGCGCGCGCGTCTCCAACGACCGTCGCCTGGGGAACACGCAAGAGCACGTCGCTCTCGCGTGCGTGGCCGGGGGCGGAAGCGCTTGCCCGCGTGACCTCGAGCTCGTTCAGCAGCGCACGGAAGTCGAGGCGACCCCTGCCCTCCCGGTCGCCTTCGACCGGGGTGACGCCGCCGCTCAGCCTGACCGCCGCCGAAAAGCGATGCTGCCCGCGGATGAGCGCGGCACGGGCAAGAATGACATCGAGCTTCGAGCCTGGCTGCAGGACGCCGCCGCGCAGCTCGAAGACGATATCGCGCGCGTCGATCGGCCCGGTCAGCCCGACATCTTCGGGCATCGGCAAACGGAGCCGGGCAATGTCCGCGCAGGCGGGGTGGGCGGCGGCCCTCAGCGTGGCGTACCCCAGGAGACCGCCCGGCTCGGGCGTGCGCGGATCAAAGGGGCGAACGGTTACATCCACCGCCGCTTCCGCCAATCTCTCCACGATGAGCGAACCGCCGGTCCCCACCTGGCCATCGCGGACGTCGATACGAATGGGCCCGATCTCGACGTGGCGAATCGGCTTCAAATAAAAGCGCCCAGCGATCCTTGCGTTTCCGGTAAAGCGAAACCTGTCTATCCAGATTTCTCGCACGTCGTCGGCGACGACGTCTTCGAGGTGAGCGCTCCACAAATGGTACGCGGCGTCCGACCAAAGCTCGGGCTCCGGTTGGGGCGCGGGCCGCACCGCGTAAGGGGGTAAGCCTTCGATGGGCGGCAGATCCGCTATCTCGGCAAGAGAGCCGGGCGGCTCCGCGAGGCGTTGACGCGCCCGAAACGAGATCCCGCGCCCGTTCACGTGCCGCGCCTCGAAGCGCTGCTGGGCAAGCGCCGCGAACGAGACCTCGAACTCGACGTCATCGAGGCGCAAGATCCATTCGACGTTGCCGTCCCTGCCTCGAATCGAAAGATCCTTCGCGTGAATGTGCCCTGGGACTAGAGACCACCCGCGTCGGTAATGGATGTCGATGGTTTCTGGCTTGCCGTCGACCACCCTCTCGAAGAGGGACGTGGACAAAAAGACGTTCATCGCGACGCCGTGAGCGAGCGCTAGCGCCAAAAGCGCCCCGGCCAGCGCGACCCCGAGGCGAAAAAGCAGCGAGCGGCTCGCCCGAGGGCCAGCCGTGGAAGGTCCCGTCACCATGAACGACTCGCCGTGCTCGCGGAACCCGGGACGGGAACACCGAGACTCCCAACGAGAGGTCGTCTCACTTGTTTCGAGGGAAGCGTAGCAGATGATATGCCAGGCTCTGGCGCATCGTCACCGCGAGCCCCGAGCCAGCCCGCGGGACAGCGTCTGCGAGGCCAGCCTCGGCAATCGCGCGGTCCGCCTTCGCGCATGGCGGTACGCCTCGTGCACCGAGGCAAGACCGGCATCGCGTAGGGCACGACCCGCGGCTCTGCCGCGCGATCGCCACGGCGAGAACCAGTGGCTCCGAGATGGCATGCGCACCAACGAATCGAACGAGATCCGTCCCAGTCCCTTGAAGACAGCCCCAGTCGATGCGTCTCCGGCGCTCGGCGCGACCCCGACGGCGGAGGGTACGCTCTTCGCTCTTTGGACCACCGTCGCGGAGAAGGCGAGCGTCCGCCTTTACCGCGACCGTGACACCCCGCTTGCGACCATCCCGTTGACGCGCCGTGGGCAAGGCCTCTTTTCGGCGCTCGTCCAGGACGCCGGGCCGGGCGCGCTCTATCGATTCGATCTCGATGGACGAGAGGTCCCTGACCCGTATGCGCGATTCCTCCCGTTCGGCGTGCACGGGCCGGCGCGCGTCGAGCCGACGAAGCGCACTCCCGCCCTCGACAAGGCGCTCGTTCCGGCCGGCCTCGTCTTCTACGAGATCCACGTCGGCACGTTCACGCGCGAGGGCACGTACAGGGCCGCCATCGAGAAGCTGGAATACGTGGCGTCGCTCGGCGTGTCGGCTGTCGAGCTCATGCCGCTATCGTCTTTTGCTGGTGCAAGGGGGTGGGGTTACGACGGCGTGGCGCACTACGCTCCTTTCGCTGGCTACGGGGAACCTGACGACCTGCGCGCCTTCGTGGAGGCCGCGCACGGGCTCGGTCTCGGAGTGCTCTTGGACGTCGTCTACAATCACTTTGGTCCGGCAGGCAATTACCTATCGACTTACTCGCCAGAGTATTTCACGAAGAAGCACAAGACCGCGTGGGGCGACTCGCCCGATTTCGCCAACGCGTACTTGCGCCGGTACGTGCTCGACAACGCGCGTCAGTGGTTGGTCGACTTCGGCTTCGATGGGCTGCGGCTCGACGCGACACATGGGATCGTCGACGAGAGCGCGACGCACGTGCTCAAAGAGATCGCGGCGATGGCGCACGCCCTCTCGCCGCGTCGGGTCGTCATCGCAGAGGACGAGCGCAACCAACCGTCCCTCATCACCGACATGGGCCTCGATGCGGTCTGGGCCGACGACTTCCACCACGCCGTTCGGGTGTCGCTCACCGGCGAGCAGGACGGCTACTACTGCGCCTACCGGGCCGGCGCCGTCGAGCTCGCACGGACGATCGAACGCGGCTGGCTGTACGAGGGGCAGCCATATCCGCTGACCGGAGCCTCGCGTGGCACGCCCGCCGACGCGCTCGACGCGCCGAGCTTCGTCTATGCCATTCAGAACCACGATCAAATTGGCAATCGTCCACTCGGCTCGCGCCTGAATTTCGACGTGTCGATGGAGGCGTACGCGGCGGCATCCATGCTGCTCCTCTTTCTGCCTATGACGCCCCTTCTGTTCATGGGGCAGGAGTGGGCGGCCACGACGCCGTTCTTGTTCTTTACCGATCACGAACCCGATCTCGGAGTGAAGATATCGAAGGGGCGGCGCGAAGAGTTCCGCCACTTCCGTGCTTTCCAGGACGAGTCGTCACGCAGCAGCATCCCTGACCCGCAAGCCGAAGAAACCTTCCTACGCTCGAAGCTCGATTGGTCCGAGCGCGACAGGCCAGAACGCAAGGCCCTCCTCGCGCTCTATCGCGCGATGCTCGCGCTGCGTCGGGACGATCCCGTTCTCCGGAATGCAACGCGCAGCTCGCTCGAGTGCGCGGCGCTCGGGGACCAACTCCTCGTCGTGAAGCGGTCGCACGCGAACGAGAAGCGCACACTCGTCGTGAACTTCGCCGAACAGCCGGCGGTGATCGATTCTCTCGCCAACGCGAGATGCTGGGTGAAGAGCAGCCCCGACGCCTGGGCGCACGGCACGCTCGCAGGAGAGAGCGCGGCGCTTTTTGGCGGCTAACGAACCGGTGTCGGAAGGCGCTGCGTCGCGCGCCAGTACCCGTGCCACGGATCGGCGCGCTTGCCTGCGAGCAGCACGGCGACCTCGCGCATGACCGCGGCTGCCGGATCGGTTCGCGCGAGCTCCTCCCAAGATACCGGCAGCGACACGGGCGCCCCCTCCCGCGCGCGCGTCGAGTAGGCAGCCACGGAGGTGTTCGCACGCGTGTTGCGCAGATAATCGACGAAGATGAGCCCCCGGCGAGCCGCCTTGGACATCGTGGAGACGTAGAGCTTGGGCGAGTCCAAGGCGAGCGTCTGGGCAAAGCGCCGCGTGAATCGAAAGCAATCGTCCCACCCGGCGGCAGGCACGAGCGGCACGACGACATGCAACCCCTTGCCTCCGGTCGTCTTGACCCAGCAATCGAGATGCATGCGCGCGAGCCTCTCCCGTACCTCGAAAGCGGCGGCGACGACCTTCTTCCAGGGGACGCCCGGGGCGGGGTCGAGATCGAACACGACGCGGTTCGGTCGTTCCAGGTCCTCGGCCACGGCGTTCCACGTATGAATCTCGAGAATGTCCATTTGGGCGAGCGCGACGAGGTCTTCCGCCTCGTCTGCGACCAGGTACTCGCCGATCTTGTGTTTCTCGCGAATGGACACCCTGCGCAGCCGGCCTGGCCCCCAGGCGCGCGCGTGCCGGAGATAAACGCCGCCCTTCTCGGTTGCCTTGCCGTCCGCCCACCGAAGGAGCGTCAGCGGCCGGCCCGCGACGTGCGCGATCATCCAGCGGCCCACGCCTTCGTAGTATCTCGCAAGATCGAGCTTGGTCACGCCGGAGGGGTCCAGCGTGCGCGCGGGGTGCGATATCGATATGCCAGCGACCTCGACGCGCGCGGGATCCTCAGCCGCCGGGCGCGCCGCGCCGGCTTTGCGAACGCCCCCAAGCGCCGTCCGTCGGGCGCACGGAATCTCGAGCCAGCTCGACACGCGACCGCCCGTGTAAGCCGAACCCGATGCCTTTGCGATGACTCCATCCAACCCCGCCTCGCGCGCGGCCGTCAGCACGCCGTCGAGATCGCCTTGGACCGCACTCGACAACACGATCCCAAGCTGCCTTTGGCCCACGTCGACCACGTTCGCCAAGCGGTCTCGACGGGTTTCGAGGGGAAGCGCTCGCATGTCTTCGCCGGCGAGATGGAGCAAGTCGAAGACGAAATAGGCGAGCCGCGCGCCTCTTCGGACCCGATTCGCAAGGAGTCGAGAAGAGGGCTTGCCTCGCGCGTCGAGCGCACACACCTCACCGTCGAGCACGAGCTCGGACGCGGTCAGCCGCGAGACGGCATCCCCTAGGGGAGCGAGCTCCGCGGTTCGGTCTTCTCCATGACGGTCGATGAGACGAACGTCGCGCCCCACTTTGAGGCCGAGCACGCGGTATCCGTCGAATTTGAGCTCGAATGTCCACCGCCCCTCTCGGGGCAGCTCTTCGACGCGAGTGGCGAGCTGCACGTCGCGATAACGGGCCGCGAGCTGTGCGAGGGTAGCCGCCGTCGCCGCAGTCTCCTTGCGATTCACGGTGCTTCTCGCTGGGGCGCCGAACGGAACCGTGTGGCGAAACGCATCGACTGTGGCGTTCCCGTACGCGAGCAGCCCGCCCGGAGCCCTCGCCTCCTTGGGGAACCCACTTCCAATTCGCAATTCGGACGCGGAGCGAATGTGGCATGTGGCTCGCAGGCGCGTTCGCGTCCTACGCCGCCGCAGGTGTTTTGGCGGTTCATGGGTAATAGATCGGGCCCGAGACAGCGAAAATACCGCAGGCTGATTTCGTTCGGCCGGCTGACAGTCACTCCGCCGAGCGGCGGCCTGCACACGAGGTGCAAACCGGATATGGCGAGTCGCATCTTGATTACGGGCGGCGCGGGGTTCATTGGATCGCACCTCGCCGATGCGCTGCTAATGCGCGGCCATCGCGTTCGGGTGCTCGACGAGCTCATCCCCCAGGTGCACGGCGCGGACCGGCGGCGTCCGGTTTACCTGTCCCCCGAGGTGGAGCTCGTCGTCGGCGACGTTCGCGACAAGGAGACCGTGCGAGCCGCCCTGCGGGACGTCGACGGAGTCTATCATTTTGCCGCACGCGTCGGAGTTGGTCAAAGCATGTACGAGATGGCCGAATACACTTCGGTCAATACGGTGGGGACGGCCGTCGTGCTCGAGGCGGCAATCGAGCACAAGCTTTCGAGGCTGATCGTGGCCTCGAGCATGAGCATTTATGGGGAGGGTTCGTACGAAGACGAGTCGGGCCGGCATGTCGAGTCGGCGGGCCGAACGGTGGAGCAACTGAAGAAGGGCGATTGGGAGCCGAAGAGCGCTCAGGGCGCCCCGTTGACCGCGGTGGCGACGCCGGAGTCGAAGCTCCCCGCGCTCGAAAGCGTTTACGCGCTGACCAAGTACGATCAGGAGCGGCTGTGCCTGACGACGGGTAGGGCGTACGGAATCGACGTCGTCGCACTTCGTTTCTTCAATACGTATGGGCCGCGGCAAGCGCTGTCCAATCCGTACACGGGGGTGCTCGCCATCTTTGCGTCGAGGCTTCTCAACGGAAACCGGCCGATGGTGTTCGAAGATGGACTCCAGAAGCGCGACTTCGTCAGCGTCCACGACGTGGTCGAGGCCTGCGTGCTCGCTCTCGAGTCTCGCAACGCGGTGGGGCGCGCGCTCAACATCGGGAGCGGGTGCCCGCAGACGGTCCGCGTCGTTGCCGAGCGGGTGGCGGCAGCGGTGGGTCGGAGCAGCCTCAGCCCCGAGCTGACGGGCACCACCCGGGTCGGAGACGTCCGCCACTGCTTCGCCGACATCGCGCTCGCTCGCGCGTGCCTAGGCTACTCGCCCCGTGTGGAGTTCGAGGCAGGGCTGCGGGAGCTCGCCGAGTGGCTCCGCGGTCAGGTCGCGCGTGATCGGGTCGCAGAGGCGCGCTCCGAGCTCGAGATGAGGGGGCTGACGTTATGACCACGCTCGTCACCGGAGGCGCAGGGTTCATCGGCACGAACCTTACCCATCGACTGCTGACGCTCGGTGAGCGGGTGCGCGTGCTCGATGATCTCTCCCGCAAACATGTCGAACGCAACGTGTCCTGGCTGCAGCAACTCCACGGCGACAAGCTCGAAATCGTCTTCGGTGACGTGCGCGACGCAGGCGCAGTGAGCCGCGCGCTGCAGGACGTGACGCACGTGGTCCACCTGGCAGCGCAGGTAGCCGTGACGACCAGCTTGGTCGATCCCACGCACGACTTCGACGTGAACGCCCGCGGTACGCTGGTCGTGCTCGAAGCGGTCCGGGCGATGCGGAATCGGCCGTCGGTGCTCTTCACCTCCACCAACAAGGTCTACGGGGCTTGCTCTGACGTCGGCCTCGTGCGCGACGGCGATCGCTACGTGCCCGAGGACGCTCGGCTGCGCGCGAATGGCATCGGCGAGGAACGCCCCCTCGAGTTTCACAGTCCGTATGGCTGCGCGAAGGGCTGCGCCGATCAGTACGTGCTCGATTGGGCGCGCACCTACGGCTTGGAGACATGCGTCTTCCGGATGTCCTGTATTTACGGCCCGCGCCAGTTTGGCAACGAAGACCAGGGTTGGGTCGCTCATTTTGCCCTGCGCGCGGCACGCGGCGAGACGATTTCGCTCTATGGGGATGGTCGGCAAGTGCGCGATGTACTTTTCGTGGACGACCTAGTGCAGGCGATGCTGCTCGCGCGCGACGCGATGCCGCGCATCACGGGGCAGGCATTCAACGTCGGTGGCGGCCCGCAGAACGCCGTCTCTTTGCAGGAGCTCATCGAGCGGCTCGAGTCGACGATGCGCCGCAAGGTGCGCACTCGAAACGAAGCCTGGCGCACGGCCGACCAGCGCTGGTACGTGAGTGACATTCGCAAGATCGGGCAGGATCTCGGGTGGCGGCCGCGCGTCGGCGTCACCGAAGGGATCGAACGAATGAAGTCCTGGGTCGCGAGCAGCGGCCTCGCCAGCAACGCCGCGGTGCAAGAGGCCACGACGTGAGGCTGGCGCTCGTGAACCCTCCTTGGAGCTTCGAGGGGAGCATCTACTTCGGCTGTCGGCAACCGCACCTTCCGCTGGAGCTCGGATATGCGAAGGCGCTCCTCGAAGAAGCCGGGCACGAGGCGATCGTCGTCGACGCCCAGCTAGAAGCGCTGGACGAAAACGCGCTGCGCTCCCGGGTGGAGACCATCGCGCCGGACATGACAGTCCTCACGACGGCGCCGAGCTATCTCTTCTGGCGCTGCGCGCCACCGGAGCTTCGGGTTCCGCAGAGAACGCGGGCGTCGCTGGGCAAGGCAGCGGGGATCGTCGTCGCGGTGGGACCTCACGCGTCGACGACACCTCGGGCTGCGCTTCGCAAGCTGGACGCCGACGCCGCGGTGCTCGGCGAATGCGAAGAAATCGTCGTCCGCCTGGCCTCGCTACCCAGGGAACGCTGGACGGAGATCTCTTCAGTGGCTTACCGGACCGAGGAGGGCATCCGGGTTCAGGGGGCTCCCGCGAGCACCGACATGCAACGGTTGCCGCCTCTCCGCTGGCCGGAGGGCGCGGTGCGCGCGCACACGCATCATCATCACCGCTTCGATCGCGAGCCGAGTCGCCCAGGAGCGGAGGTCGAGGCTTCGCGAGGATGTCCTTACGCCTGCACATTTTGCGCAAAGGAGAACTTCCGCAACGCGTTCCGCCGGCGTCCGCTCGCGACCGTCCTCATCGAGATCGACGCGCTCATCGCGCAGGGTGTCGAATACATCTACTTCATCGACGAGATCTTTCTTCCTCACGTCGACTTGCTGGAGGCGCTACGCGAGCGAGACATCGCCTTCGGCGTGCAGATGCGCATCGACAACTGGACCCGCGAGTCGCTCGACCTCCTCGGCGCTGCGGGGTGCGTTTCGATCGAAGCAGGCGTGGAGAGCGTCACCCCCGAGGGGCGCTCTCTGCTTGCGAAGAAGTGCCGCATCTCGACGGACGGGTTGGTGGACCTACTCGTTCACGCGAAGCAGCACGTCCCCTTCGTGCAGGCCAACCTGATTTCCAGTCCTGCCGACGACCCTTCCGCCGTGGCCGCCTTCCGCTCGACGCTCGCGGCAAGGGGGGTATGGGCCAACGAGCCCGTCCCGATGTTTCCGTATCCCGGTTCACCGGATTATACGCGACGATGGGGGCTCCCGGACGACGTCGCCTGGGAGCGGGCCCACGCCCATTACTTGAAAGAGTTCTGTGCGTTCAGCGACATTCAAGAGTCCCGTCCGGAGGCTCTGGGTGCGCTGGAGCGACTCTGATGACGGAGAGCGAGAGACGCCCCCGCAAAGTGCTGATGACCGCGGATGCGGTGGGCGGGGTGTGGACCTACGCCGTCGAGCTCGCGGGCGAGCTCGGCCGAGCAGGCGTGGAGACGGTACTCGCGACGATGGGGGCTGCGCTGCGC
>JALYHV010000144.1 GCA_030776205.1 Myxococcota bacterium
GTCTGTCTCACCCTTCAGGGCAGGAGAACGATCTTGATGCAGCCGTCTTTCTTGTCGCGGAAGGTCTTATAGCCGGACGGGGCTTGATCGAGCTTCAGACGATGGGTGATGACGAACGACGGGTCGATTTCGCCCGCCTCGATTTTCGCGAGAAGAGGCTTCATGTAGCGATGCATGTGCGTCTGGCCTGTCTTCATCGTGAGGCCCTTGTTCATGAACGCGCCCATGGGGACCTTGTCGGGGAAGCCGATGTACACGCCGGGCACCGAGACTGTTCCGCCCTTGCGGCAGCAGTAGATCGCTTGGCGCAGAACATGCGCGCGGTCGGTGGTCAGCTTCACCGCGGCCTTTACCTTGTCGATGACCGCGTCGACCGCGCCGCTTCCATGAGCCTCGGCGCCCACGGCATCGATGCATCGATCGGGACCCCGGCCGCCTGTCATCTCTTGAAGCCGCTCATAGACGTCATCTTTCGTGAAGTCGATCGTCTCCGCCTTGCCGTGGGTGCGCGCCATGGCCATCCGTTCCTCGACGTGGTCGATCGCCACGACGCGACCGGCGCCGAACATCCAGGCGCTTTGGATGCAAAACTGCCCGACCGGGCCGCAGCCCCAAACGGCCACTGTGTCACCCTTCTCGATGTCGGCGTTCTCGGCCGCCATGTACCCCGTCGGAAAGATGTCCGACAGGAAGAGAACGCGCTCATCGGAGAGGCTCGACTCGATCTTCAAGCACCCGACCTCCGCGAACGGCACGCGCAGATACTCCGCCTGTCCGCCCGCGTAGCCGCCGGTTAGGTGCGAGTAGCCGAAGAGGCCAGCGGGCGAGTGGCCCATCACCTTGGCGGCCATCGCCGCGTTGGGATTCGAATTGTCGCACGCAGCCCACAGGCCTTTCAGGCAGAAAAAGCAGCTCCCGCACGAGATGGTGAATGGAACGACGACGCGATCGCCCTTCTTCAGCTTGGTCACGGCCGCGCCGACCTCGACAACGATGCCCATCGGCTCGTGTCCGAGTATGTCGCCCGATTCCATCGTCGGCATGTACCCGTCCAGCAGGTGAAGATCGGAGCCGCAGATCCCACTCGCGGTGACCTTGATGATGACGTCGGTGGGTTTTTTTATTTCGGGATCGGGAACGCTATCGACCCGGACGTCGCCGTGACCGTGCCAGCAGAGTGCCTTCATGGGTTGCCTCTTCGCCGCAAAATGGGAGCAGGACGCGGAGCACGTGCACCCCCCATGCCCGAGCGGACCTCCCCTCGAAGCGAGCGTTGCGATGCGGAGTCGGCCTTGCGCGAAGAGCACGCCGCGACGCGCGACAACACGGGACGCGCTCGAGCCCGAGCCCGCTCACGACAATCGATAGCCGCCGCTCCCGTACGCGACGCGAGTGGGGGCCACCCATCGACTGCCATGACGCTATTTCGCCACAGCCGGGGCGTTCGTTGTTGCCGCAGCTCGTTATCGCATCACAATGCGGCGAGCTGCCGCGAAGGCTCTCGTGTCCCCTGGCCCCGCCGCGCGTACCGAGCCGTGCCTGGTGCGCGCAGAATGACGTCAGTATCGAATGACGAGGCGGCGTCCACACCAACGGCCTACACGCCGATCCTATGACGCACCGGACCAATCAGCGGCGATGCCGAAGCAAGCAGCGGGCGGTCCGACACAAAGCAACCGGCGTCCCGGCACAAAGCAGCCGTGCTTCCCATACCGAGCAGCGGTGCCTCGCGCATCAGCAGCCGTGCTTCCCCTAGAAAGCAGCCGTGCTTCCCCCAGGAAGCAGCCGTGCTTCCCGCAGGAAGCAGCCGTGCTTCCATACCAATCATCGATCGTTCCGGCACAAAGCAGCCGTGCTTCCCATACCAAGCAGCGATGGCTCGCGCATGAGCAGCGGTGCTTCCCATACCGAGCAGCGGTCGTTCCGCACAAAGCAGCGGTCATTCCCTAAGAAAGCAGTCGTGCTTTCCATACCATCACCGCTCGTTCGTCCAGATAGCAGCCTTGCTTTCTATCCCAATCAGCGGTGCTTCGCACAGAACGCGCTCCTCATTCGCGTATGAAGCAGCTGTCATTCTCATACAAAGCACGTGTCATTTCCCCCACGTAGCAGCAGTCTTCCCAATGAAGCAGCCGTGATTGCTATACCAATCAGCGGTGGTTCCCACACGAAGCACACGTCATTCGCCCACGAATCGGCCGTTACGTCCACCCCCGCCGCGTCGTTCGTGCACCCTTCGGGTGGCCTGCGTGCATCTCTCTCGCATGACTCGTCCCTCGGTGCCGCGAGCATCGTGCCCATTGTCCTGGGATTCGCCGCCCATTCCGCGTCGCTCGCGTCCGTGTCCCGTGAGAGGCCTCCACGATTCGCGGGGCAGAGGTGCACCGGCGCGCCAGGCGGGAGCCCGATACACGTCGGAGGCTACGAGCGACGAGCCTGGGCCACGCGCGAATCGCGTGTGCAAGACACGCCTTTCCCATGAGAAAGGTGCACGACTCCGTCTCGTTCGTGCACCCATGACGAGACATGGCTCTCCGGTTGCCATGTGACTCGCGTCCGAATCTCGCGAGGAACGATCGCGAGTCCCTCTAGCAAGTGCCCGTGGAGGCGTGGACGCCTGCAGAGCAGGCCTCCTCTTCAATGAGCGGCAGACTTCGCGTGCGCGGCGTAGCTCTCCGCGCCCATCAGCCCGGAGAGGGCCCCGGGATCGGTCGGGGCAATCGCTATCATCCACGCTGCACCGTAACAGTCCTCGTTGACGAGCTCCGGCTTCGTGGCCAGCTGGTCGTTGACCCGGAGCACCTTGCCCGCGGCCGGCGCGTAAAGGTCGCTCAGCGTCTTGACGCTCTCGATCGTGCCGAACGCCTTCCCCGCGGTCACGACGTCTCCCGCCTTCACGTCCAGGTTCACGAGCGTCACGTCGCCGAGCTGCTCGACGGCAAACGCCGTGATGCCGACCGTAACCTCCCCCCCGGCCTCGCGGGCCCACTCGTGGTCTTTCGTGTAGCGGCGATCGGTCGGGGGTCCTTCGCTCATGTGCCTCTCCCTCGCGTGTAAAACGGTGTCCTGGCGACGACGGCCTCCACGTTCTTTCCCCGGCAATCGACCAAGAGACGCGTGCCGACCTGCGACATCGTCACAGGCACATACCCGAGCGCGATGTTCTTGCCAACCGTCGGACCGGGGCTGCCGCTCGTGCAGACGCCGACCTCGGCGCCGCTCTCGTCGAGCAGTCGATAGCCATGGCGGGCCACGCCCCGTCCGGTCATCTCGAGCCCGACGAGACGTCGTGCGAGGGGCCGGCCTTTGATCTCCATCAGCGCCGCGCGCCCGATGAAGTCGCCTTTCTCCACCTTCACCACCCAGCCGAGCCCGGCCTCGATCGGGTTGGTGGTTTCGTCGATGTCGTTGCCGTAGAGCGAAAGCCGCGCCTCGAGCCGCAGCGTGTCGCGCGCGCCGAGGCCGACGGGCTTGAGCCCGTACGCGCGACCGGCTTCGAGCAGACCGCGCCAGAGAGCGGGCGCGTCGTTCCAGGCGCAAAAGAGCTCGACGCCGTCCTCTCCTGTGTACCCCGTCCGCGCTACGGTGCAGGGCAGGCCGCAGAGGACCACGTCGCGAAAATGGTACGACCCGAGCTGGGAGAGCGCACGGCCCTCGTCGCCGAGCGCCGCAAGGACATCGAACGCCCGAGGGCCCTGCAGAGCGACGAGCGCTGTGGTCGCGCTCTCGTCGTCGAAGCTGCAATGATCCTTGGCGGCGTGAGCGACGGCCGCGCTCATCTTGGACACGTTCGACGCATTGCACACGATCAGCCAGTCCCGCTGATCGCGCCGGTACACGATTAGGTCGTCCAGCACCGTGCCCCGGTCGTTGCAGGCGCAGGTGTACATCGCCTGCCCGTCGGAGAGGCGCTTCGCGTCGTTCGTGACCAGGTAGTCGACGACGTGGGCCGCATATTCGCCCCGAAGGCGGAGCTCGCCCATGT
>JALYHV010000145.1 GCA_030776205.1 Myxococcota bacterium
GCGCCAGGCCGTAGGGCGGCGGCGGGGCCAGCGTGGCGGCCCGAGGCACGATCATGATGTCCGCGGGACCGGGCGGCGCAACCGCCACCGTATGCGCCTGCGGTGCCGAGCTGCGCGGCCTCGGATCCCCGCTTCCCATCTCTTGACTCTTGTACCTCAGCAGCCGTGCCGCTTGGTTAGCAAGTCGATCGTGGCCGAGTCGACGTCCCCGGTCGACTCGAGGCGCTCGGCCCATTGGAAGTGCGCCAGCGCCTGACGGAGGAGTTCTATCCTGTCCTCGTTGGCGAGGTCGATGTCGGTCAGGTAGCCGAGGTTCAGCAACCGCTGCCAGATCCCGGAGCCCGACGCCATGGGATCCAGCTCCCCGATCCGGAGCGCGAACGACGTGTCCATTCCGGTCAAGTCGAGCGTTGCCACGTCGAGCGTCACCGGGGCCTCGAACGTGAGCTCTCCCTGTCCGTTGGTCGCCAGGCCCGCGAGCCAAGCCAGCTCGCGGATCCGGCAAGGTTGCCCGGCGACGGGCCCCCCGCGGCCCACGAATGTGATCTTCATCGACATCGTGGCGAGGGTGCCCGTGAACGTGTTGACCGCGCCGATTCTCACGCGGAGCCACCTCCGTGGCGTCGGCTCAGGCACGGAGAGGAGGTCACCGCTCTGCAGGATGTGCATCGACCCGCGCGCCTGGCGCAGGTCCGCGTTTTCTGGCGCGTTCCAGGCCTCGTCGGCGACGAAGCGAAGACGCGCGGCGATCTTGAGCAGATGGTCGCCGGCGCGGACGACGTAGGGGATCACGACGGAGCCACCGTACTCGGGAGGGAGGGACACGCCACGCGCGACGGCGGGAGATAGCCTTCCAGCTTCGCGTGCGCGAGCGATTGAGCGTTGACGAAGCGACCCATGATAGGTAACGTAAAGGATACCTAAACAGAGAGGTCTTGAAGCAAGACCAGGCAGATAAATTGGGGTGCGTCTTCAAACCGGAACCGAAACGGCACGTATTAGGACAACGCCAACGCTGATGCCACGCGCTAGTGCTCACGCCGATGTATTCCACGCGATCGCGGATCCCACTCGTCGCGCGATCCTCGACCGCCTGCGGGCTGGCCCCGCGCCCGTAAACGCGCTCGCCAGCAGCTTCGAGCAGAGTCGCCCCGCCGTCTCGAAGCACCTCCGCGTGCTCCGCCTGGCACGCCTGGTGACCGAAGAGCGCGTGGGGCGCGAGCGCGTGTACCAGCTTCGACCCAGGCCGCTTCAGCAGATAGCCGGATGGCTCGAAGGCTACCGGACGTTTTGGCTCGTCAATCTGGAGAGCCTCAAGCGTCACGTCGAGGAGGACGAGTGAACATCGATCGGAGCAAGTCGAGCGCCCGCGCCCTCGCCGATCTCGATGCCGGTCTGGTTGTCGCGACGGTCGACATCGCCAGTTCCGCCGAGCGAGTCTTTCGTGCGCTGACGGACGCCAAAGAGTTGGTCCAGTGGTGGGGGTCGCCGGAGACCTACCGCGCGCATCGTTGGGACGCCAACTTTCAGGTCGGTGGGCGCTGGCGGGTCGAGGGAAAGTCGGCGAACGGGGACGCGTTTTCGGTCTTCGGCGAGTTCCTCGAGAACGCGCCGCCACGGCGCATCGTACAGACCTGGTCCTACGACTGGGACAAGGACCGGCCCACGACCAAGCTCACCTACCTTCTGGAGGACATTTCCGGGGGTACGCGCGTGACAGTGCGGCACGAGGGCTTCGTTTCTTGTGAGGTATGCAGCTCGCACGCAGCCGGCTGGGAGCGCGTGCTGCAGTGGCTGGAGAGCTACGTCGAGGCGTCAGTCGTTCCCGGCTCTAACGTGCGCGGCAGTTGAGAATATGAGTGAGAACATGAGCGAGAACATGAGTGAGCAACCGAAGATGCCGAGCGTTCCTGGGTCGCGGTGGTTCCGCGTGGCGAGCTGGATGCTCGTGAGCATCGCTTTCGGCCATACAGTCGGCAACCACATCGCCCCGCCGACCATGACCTCCGAGAAGGCGCAGCTCGTTGCTTCGATGGCGACGGTCATCGATCCCGTCTCGGGAGGACAACACCGTACGGTCTTGGACTCATTCACCGGGGACAGCCTCTGCGTCGGACTCGCGACGCTCGGATTCGGGCTCGTCAATCTGCTCTTCGAGCGCGCCCTCCGCCGTCGCGGTCAAGTCGTGCCCCTGTCAGTCCTCGCGGCGAACATCGCAGTCGTCCTTGTGAACATCGGCATCGCGCTGCGGTTCTTCCCGCTCGCCCGCTGCCGTTCCTGGTCGTCGCCCTTGCAGGGTTCGCCGTCGCGCTCGTGCGCATGCGCGGCGGCACGACGTCGACCGCGCAAGCGTGATGGCCGACGACTACGTCTAGAAGCGTTTCTGGGCTCGTGCCCTCGCCTGGTTCAAGAGGTTCGTCGACGTTCGGGTGACCCAAGACCCGAACTTGAGGAAGCCTTCGCCGAGTAACGTCACGGACTTCGCGGGGCGAGCGGCGAACCTCCGGTTGGAGGCGTCGTTCTTGAGCTCATGAAATGAAATTGGGATAGGGAGACCGGCCTTTGGTTCCGGTCCCCTTTCCCTCAAGGACCGAACGGCGGTTTTCCCGCATTCGGCTCTCCAGTCAGTGGGCTCTTTGCAGAGACTCGCGGAGTGTAGGAAGCCGTAGCCGATCCGACGGACCAAGCGTATTGCCGAGGCCCCAAGCTGTCACGAGCCCCTCGGTATGTGACAACCTGCGGTCCTAATTGGCATCCACCATCGAGGCCGCGGAGCTCCCGCTGATCGTCGAGGGCATCGAGCTGGCGCGGGCTGCCTCTTCGCCACATGTTCGAACGAATGGAGCGACGCCTCCCGTATGGTCCCCAAATGCGATCTCGGACTCAGGCGGCCTTTCGTTCATAGAAGTTGAGGAGTCCGCCAAGCCGTTCGCGGCAATGGATGGGAGCAGACTCGTCGGGAGTACCGGGCGCTGGAAATGGAATGACATTGCCGAGCCCGTGATGATTCCGTTCGGAGTGATAGTGCTCGACGAATTCCCCGACCGTACGCCGCAGATGACGCTCGCCCAATGGAACGATGTGTCGCAAACATTCCTGCTTAATCGAGCGAACGAACCTCTCAGCAAACGCGTTCAAATTCGGACTGCAAGCGGGCAACCGCAAGAGTTTCACACCCGCAGAAGTCAGAACGCCTTTGAAGTGCGCAGTGTGCAGCGGGTCGCGGTCCACGATCAAATAGACGAAGCCGCTCAAGGGACCAGCGACCGAGTCGGTCAGATTGCGCGCGATCTGCGCCATCCACTCCCCGTCGGCCCGGCTCGTGATGCCTGCGATATGAATGCGCCGCGTTTTCAGCTCGATCACGAATAGCACCAGGTAGCGTACCAGGCCGCCGACGGTCAGAACCTCGACGCTGAAGAAGTCCGCCGCGGCGATGCCGTATTGTTCCAATCATTGATCTCGAGGTTACGCGGCCGCTCGGTCGTAGAACTTGGGTAATCCCCCAAGACGTTCGCGACGGCGGACCGAGCCACGAAGGTCACGCGATGTGACCGACGGAAACGGGATGACGTTGCCAAGCCCTTGGTGATTCCGTTCAGCGTGGTAGTGGCCGACGAACTCGTCGACGACTTTGCGGAGATGTCCCTCGCCCATCGGGATGATGTGTCGCAGGCACTCGTGCTTGATCGAACGCACGAATCGCTCGGCGTGCGCGTTTAAATTCGGGCTTTGGGGGGGCAGCCGCAACAGCGAGACCCGCGCTGAGGCCAGAAGGCTCCCGAAGTGAGCGGTGTAGAGCGGGTCTCGGTCCACGATGAGATAGCAGAAGCCGTTCAAGGGACCGGCGACCGAGTCGGTGAGATTGCGCGCGATTTGCGCCATCCAGTCGCCGTCCGCTCGGTTCGTGATGCCCGCGACGTGTACGCGTCGGGTCTTCATGTCGATGACGAAAAGGACGAGGTAGCGCACGAGGCCGCCGACGGTGAGCACTTCGACACTAAAAAAGTCTGCCGCGGCAATGGCGCCCCAGTGCGCCTTCAGAAACGTCTTCCAGGGCATCGTCTTGCCGCGAAGGGGTGCGGGCTCAATTCCGTGCGCCTTGAGAATTCGCTGTATCGTCGAACGGCCGAGGTGCAGGCCAAGGTTCTCGAGTGCGCCGCGAAGGCGCGTGTACCCCCAGGATGGATTCTCGCGTGCCATCGTCACGAGCTGCCGGACCTTGTCCGCGCGATCCGGTGCGCGGCTGCCCGCTCTCCGCCTATGGCTGCCGTCGTACTTCGCCGCGACTTTCTCGCGATACCAGCGAAGAATTGTCTCTGGCGTCGCGAGCGTGGCGATCTCCGCCAGCAGTCTTCGGCCGAGCGGCTTTCCCTTTTCGGCGAGAAGCCCGGCGCTCCGCATCGGTGAACCGAAGGCGGCGTGGGCCGAGACGCGACCGCAGCACGCGATTCTCAGCCGCAGGAATTCGATCGCACCGCCCTGGCGGCGACTAATCC
>JALYHV010000146.1 GCA_030776205.1 Myxococcota bacterium
GAGCTGCAGAGCCAGTCCAAGGAGCTCACGACGCAGCAACAGGAGCTGCGGCGCACGAATCTGGCCCTCGAGAAGCAGGCCGGGGAGCTGGAAGAAAAGGCCCGCCTCCTCGCCCAGCAAAACGCCAAGGTCGAGATCAAGAACCGGGAAGTCGAGCAGGCCCGCCTCTCGCTGGAAGACAAGGCCGAACAACTCGCGCTGGCCTCGAAGTACAAATCCGAGTTCCTCGCCAACATGTCGCACGAGCTGCGAACACCGCTGAACAGCCTGCTCATCCTCGCCCGCCTCCTTGCGGACAACGCGCCGGCGAACCTCAGCGGCGAGCAGGTAGAGTACGCGAAGACCATTTACGCGTCCGGCACGGACCTACTCTCGCTCATCAATGAGATCCTCGACCTGTCCAAGGTCGAGGCGGGCAAGATGGAGGTCGAGCCACGCGCGATGCTCCTCGGCGATCTCGCCCAGCTCCTCCGGCGCGGCTTTCAGCCTGTCGCCGACCAGAAGAAGCTCACCCTGCAGATGGAGGTGGTGCCCGGCACGGCCGAAACCATCTTCACCGATCCGCAACGGCTCCAACAGGTGCTTAAAAACCTGCTCTCCAATGCCTTCAAGTTCACCGACAAGGGCGGCGTCACGCTCCGAATCGGGTTGGCGCGGAACGTCACCGAGCTCCTCAGCTCGTCTCTTCGGGCAGCCCCGCGCGTCGTTGCCTTCGAAGTCTCGGACACCGGCATTGGCATCGCCGAGGACAAGCAGCGCGTCATCTTCGAGGCGTTCCAGCAGGCCGACGGGACCACCAGTCGCAAGTACGGCGGGACGGGCCTGGGCCTCTCCATCAGTCGCGAGATCGCGCGGCTGCTCGGCGGCGAGATTCACGTCACGAGCACACTGGGGCGCGGAAGCACCTTCACTCTTTACCTCCCGGAGTCCTATTCGCCCCCCGTGGACGATGCGCGGGGATCCAAGCCTTCCGCTAGCCGCTCCGAGCCATGGCGCGTGCCCGTCGCGCGCGAGCCGTCGCCGCTCGAGAGCCTCCCGCCCATGCCCGCCGCGGAGCTGTCGCCCCTCCCAGAACGGTCCCTCGCACCCCGTCCTTTGGAGGACGACAGGACAGCGATCGAGAAGACGGACCGGGTGCTGCTCGTCATCGAAGACGACGAGAACTTCGCCCGCATCCTGATGAGCATCGCGCGGCGATCCGGGTTCAAGGTCGTCGTCGCTATGCGCGGGGACACGGGGTTGGCGCTGGCCGCCCAGCTCCGACCGGACGCCATCACGCTCGATGTGCAGCTGCCCGTGCACGACGGCTGGACGGTGCTCGACCGGCTGAAGCGCAATCCCCTGACCCGCCACATTCCCGTCCACGTGATTTCAATCGTGGAGCGCAACCAGCGCGGAGCGTCCATGGGCGCCTTCGCGTACCTGGAGAAGCCGGTCACGAAGGACGCGCTCGAGGGCGCGTTCGCGCACCTGAAGAGCTTCGTCGATCGCGCTATCAGGCGCCTCTTGCTCGTGGAAGACAACGAGGTCGAGCAGAGCGCGATCGCGCGGGCGGTCCGGGAGGCCGGCGATGTCGACATCGTCCCCGTTCGCTCCGCGGAAAACGCCCTCGCCACGCTCGGGGAGCAGTCGTTCGACTGCGTCATCGTGGACCTGATCCTGCCGGGGCTCGACGGTCTGTCGCTGCTCTCCGAAATCAAGCGGCAGGCGGCGTTGCGCGACGTGCCAGTGGTCGTCTACACTGGCAAAGATCTGGATTCGAGCGAGGAGCAAAAGCTGAAGAAGTTGGCCTCCTCCGTGGTCATCAAGGGCGGCATCGCCTCCCTCGAGAAGCTCGCCGAGGAGACAGACGTGTTTTTGCACCGCGTAACCACGTCGAGGTCCTCGCTGATCGACGGCACGGCGCGCCTCTTCGGCAAGACTGCGCTCATCGTCGACGACGACGTTCGCAATATCTTTGCGCTGTCGAGCGCCCTCGAGGCCGCGGGGCTCAAAGTCTACTATGCCGAGGACGGCAGCACGTGCATCGACGCGCTGGCACAGCGTGGCAGCGTGGACGTGGTGCTCATGGATATCATGATGCCCAAGATGGACGGCTACGAGACCATTCGCGCGATCCGGCAGGACACGCGCTACCGGACCATCCCGATCATCGCCGTCTCCGCCAAAGCGCTCAGCAAGGACCGCGAACGGTGCATGGAGGCCGGCGCATCGGACTACGTTACCAAGCCGGTGGACACGGACCTCCTGCTCGCGTTGATCGAGAAGTGGACGGCGGCACCGGAGGCGAGCGTGGGGAGCACGGAATGAACGGCGGCCTAGTACCGGAGAGCGTGCGCGCCCTCGAGCAGGCGCCCCCGACGGAGCCGTCGATCCTGATCGTCGACGACAACGCGGCGAACCTCCTCGCGTTCGAGGCCATTCTCACACCGCTCGGGCATAGAACCGTCAAGGCGCGTTCGGCGGAGGACGCGCTGCGGCAGCTCCTTCAGCGAGACTTTGCGCTCATTCTGCTCGACGTGCAGATGCCGGAGATGAACGGCTTCGAGCTCGCCGCGCTCTTGAAGTCGCACTCGCGCCTCGCGCACGTGCCGATCATATTTGTTACGGCGCTCAACCGCGACGACGCACACGTATTCAAGGGATACTCGCATGGAGCGGTCGACTACCTGCTGAAGCCGTTCGACCCCGAGATGCTCCGCGTCAAGGTGAACGTCTTCATCGAGCTGCATCGCCGGCAAGAGACGATTCGCAGGCAGACCGCGCTTCTTCATCAGCACGAGCTCCGCGAGCTCGAGCGTCGGAAAGATCAGCGGTTCCATCAGCTCACGGAAGCGATGCCGCTGCCCATGTGGAGCGTAACGGCAACCGGGGAGGTCTCCGTCTCCAACCGTGCCTGGAGCGAGTACTCAGGGCTCCGGACCGAGCAGACCGGGTCGTTCATCGACGCGCGGTTCGTTCACCCTCGTGACATCGAAGCAGCGCGCGCGCGATGGCAGGAAGGGACCCGCGCCGCGGAGCCGTTCGACGCGGAGTGGCGCCTACTGCGCGATCGCGACAACGCGTACCGGTGGCACCTGCTGCGCGCAGTGCCGCAGCAGAGCGGGCTCGATTCGCACGGGCAGTGGATCGTGACGGCCACGGACATCCACGCCCAACGCACGGCCGAAGAGGAGAGGTCGCGCCTTTTCGAGCAGGAGCAACGCGCGCGCGAGGCGGCCGAAGCGACGAATCGCATGAAAGACGAGTTTCTGGCGAACGTCTCGCACGAGCTCCGCACGCCGCTCAACGCGATCCTCGGCTGGGCCCGAATGCTTCGTATGGGAATGTTGGGCCCGGGCCGGCTCCCCGACGCGATCGCGACGATCGAGCGGAGCGCGCAAGCCCAGGCTCGGCTCGTCGACGACATGCTCGACGTGTCGCGCATCGTAAACGGAAAGCTTCGTCTGCAATTGGGTCCGGTGGACCTAGCGAAGGTCGTCCTCGACGCGGTGGAGACGGTCCGCCCCATGGCCGAGACGAAGGGCGTTGCCCTCGCCTACGAGAAGGAGCTCGCCGATCCTTCGATGGTGGGTGACGCGTCCCGCCTGCAACAAGTCGTCTGGAATCTGATTTCGAACGCGGTCAAGTTCACTCCCAAGGGAGGCCGCGTGGAGGTGCGCCTGACGGGCGAGGCAGGCACTGCCTGTATCACTGTAAAAGATACGGGCATCGGCATGAGCCCCGAGCTCCTTCCACACGTGTTCGAGCGCTTTCGCCAAGGAGACGGGACGACGACGCGCCCCCACGACGGGCTTGGCCTCGGGCTTGCGATCGTTCGGCACCTGATCGAGCTGCACAAGGGGCACGTCCGCGCCGAGAGCGCCGGTCCCGGAGAGGGCTCGACATTCACGGTGACCCTTCCGGTCGGCCTCGAAGCGCGAGACGACGACGACATGTCCGTCTTCGAAGGCGCTGCCGGGCAGCCCGTTGTCACTGCCTCCGTGCCGCCGCTCGAGGGGTTGACCGTCCTCTATGTCGACGACCAGCCGGACGCGCGGGAGCTCGTGGAGGCGGTCCTCAGCCACTATGGCGCGCGCGTCGTCACCGTGAGCTCGGCAGAGGAGGCTTTCTCGATCGTGCGCACGTCTTGCCCTCATGTTCTGGTCAGCGACATCGGACTGCCGGACACGGACGGCTACGCGCTCATCCGCCGCGTTCGTGCGCTGGAATCCAAAGAAGGCAATATCCCGGCTATCGCGCTGACCGCATATGCTCGGCCGGAGGATCGGCTGCGCGCGAAAGACGAAGGCTTCCAAATGCACCTGGCCAAACCCGTCGAGCCGCTGGAGCTCGTAGCGCTCGTGAAGAGCCTCGTCGCGCCCAGATAGCGCCGACGGGGAGACTCTCGTGTTGGACGCGTCACCGCGACAGCATGGAGCGCTCGAAACATGCGACTATGTCCGCCGGGTCATCGTAAATCTCCGCTGCGCCTTTTAGGGCCTCGTCGTCCCAGCCACCGCAACGCACGCAAATGACGGCGATGCCGGCACGCGCAGCCGCCGTGACGTCATACGGCGTATCACCGAGCATGACGAGGCACTCCTTGGGCAAGCCCGCGCGCTCTATTGCCGCCTCCACGATGTCGGGATTCGGCTTCGATCGACTGGCATCGCTCGCCGTCGCCGTGTCCTCGACGAGATCCTGGATGCCAGCAGCCTTCAGAAGAAGCTTGATCTCGTCTTTGTTGGACGAGGTCGCCACGACTCTCGCAATGCCGCGCTCGCGTAAAAGGGCGAGTAGCTGCCGGGCGCCGCGCTGGGGACGCAGGCCAGGCAGGTATTTCTCTCGAAAGATGGTCCCGCTCCGCTCCTTGGCAGTCTTGCCGGGGTCCTCGCCGTCGGAGAGGCCCAGCTTAGGCAATAGCTCGTCTGCCCCCATGCCGACGAGGCCTTCGAGGGTCTCGGTCTGCACGGCGATCCCCTGCTCGACCAAAGCGTCTCGCCATGCGAGCGCATGCGCCATGTTGCTGTCGAGCAACGTACCGTCGACGTCGAGCAAGGTCCCGCGAATGGATTTCATGCCCGCGGACGATGCACATCGCGCGCCCGGGGGGGGTGCCGGTGCTCGCATTGTCCGGAACCTCTTCACGAAGGACCCGACACGTGCTTCCCTGCCCATCGATGAAACAGCTCACTCGGACGTTCGTCACGCTCGTGCTTTGCAGCCTCTTTGTCCCTCTTCTCCTCGCCTGCGCGGAGGACAAGGCCACGGCGCCGCCGCCGTCGACGGGTGCGTCGCCGGCCATGGACAACGATTCGGGCGCAGCCACCGCTGCGCCTGCTCCTCACGGCGGGGGTTGGTGAGCCATCGCGGTCGAAATTGCCCGATTGGTCGCCCCGCTGCTCGTCACCGCGGCGCTCGCGTGCCATAGCCGACGCCCCAGCAATGCCGCGTCGGCGGTAACGCCGAATGACGCGGCAGCGAGACAGGGTGCGACCGCCGATCCGCTCGACGACCTGCACGCGTTCGAGGAAGCTGCCCGCGCAACCGCGGACTTCGAGCATGGCCCCAACGCTGGCACCTCGCTCGGCCCCGACCCCTATGTCATCCGCTTTGCCGGTTCGGGCTGGAAGGACGCCGCACGTCTGGTTGGGTCCGGCAACGCCGCGGCTGGCTTCCTCGGCATTCTGCGCGGCCGCAACGCACTCGTCGCGCTGGACGGCTCGCTTCGCGAGACGGCGCGGTGGCCAGCACCAGAGTCTCCGTCCGGCCTTGCTGTCGCTTCCGACGGCAGCGCGTTCGTCGTCGGAGAGCTCTCCCCGTTCGTGGCCCGCTACAGGCGTGTGCATGGAGCGTTACAGCCTGCGGGGTCGATCGACTTACCCGGGGTTCGCGCGATGCGCGACGTTGCGACCGGCCCCGAGGGCGTGGTGTACGTCGTGGAGGAGCACGACGGACGGCTCCTGACGCTCCAGCCCCGAGCCGCCGCGGACGCGAGCGAGCGCGAGCCCCCGGCCAAGCGACGCGACACGGCCCTTTGTCGCGGACCGCTTCACGTCATGCGCGTCGCGCGATCCGTGCTGGTCGATTGCCTGCTCGATCACGCAGTCGTCGTACGCGACGTCGACCCAGAAGGGTTCGTGGTCGGCGATCGCGAGACCCGCATCGTGCACGATGGGCCAATATGGGGGTTCGATGCCATCGAGGAAGGGACGGGGCTCCTCGTCGCTACCGCAGGCGTGGAGGACCATCCGCTCGATCGGCGCGAAGGCTCGTTCGGCTTCATCGACTCCTTCGTGACGCTCTATCGCGTCGACGGCGGGAAGGCCGTGAAGCTCGCGGAGGTGAACACTTCGGCGATAGGCGTCGTCACGCCCAAGGCGCTCACATTGTCGCGCAGACCTGGGGCGCTGGAGCTCGCCATAGCCGGCTACGGGTCCGACCGATTTGCCTTCCTCGAGTGGACCCTCCCTGCGGCGGACGGTGACCAGAAGCTCGGCGAGCCGACCGTCGAAATGTCCGCTGTTCCACCGGGGAGCGCGATGATGGCTCGCTCCCCGGACGGAAGATTCGTCCTGGCCAATCCGCTGATTGACGCCTGGGTCCAGGCGAGCCGGACGGGCAGCTCGGTGATCCATGTCGACCACGAGCGCCCCCTGAAACCGCCCCTCCCCGTCACTCGCCTCGGCGAGGCACTTTTTTTCACGACTCTCATGGCACCATGGGACAGCGCGGAGGGTCGGCTGAGTCGCTTCACTTGCGAAACGTGCCACTTCGAAGGCTACGTCGATGGACGCACACATCACACGGGCCGCGGCGACATTCGGGCCACCACGAAGCCCCTGCTGGGACTGTTCAATAACCGGCCATATTTCTCGCGTGCCCTCGATCCCGACCTCGCGACAATGGTCGACAACGAATTCCGCGCCGCGGGGGCAAAGAGCGGCCACGATTCGTGGTTTTCTCTTGCGCCGCGGGACTTTCCTTGGACGAAGGAGCTTGCAGTAGCCGACGAAGTCCTAAGCCCCGTAGCCCTGCGCCGAGCCCTGATGAGCTTTCTGATGACGTTCGGGCACCGTCCAAATCCTGCCGTCATCGGTAGATCGCGCTGGACGGACGTCGAGCGGGCGGGGGCAGTGGCGTTTCGCGACGCATGCGAATCGTGCCATCAGGCGCGCCTCGTGACGGACGATCCGACGACACGCCTCCCCTTCGCGCAGTGGGAGGAGCACGTTCTCTCCCGCAGCGGGGCCATAGTCTGGGCGCGCCCCGACTACGCAAAGACCGGAGTTTTGCCTTACGTGAACGAGAACGGCGCGCGCGTGGTCTCCCTACGGCGCCTTTACAAGAAGCACCCGTACTTCACGAACGGTTCAGCGACCGACATCGACGCCGTTCTGTCCCGTGTTCGCTCGCGGAATGGCCAGTTCCTCCACGATGGCTCGCCCGAAGACGTCGGGGCGTTGACGGCAGAGGCGAGGAGCTCGCTTTCGGCGTTCCTGGACCTGCTGTGACCCCAAGGCTCGAGCGTGGGAACGAAAGCCGAATCGCCTACGCCCGGTAACGGCAGGTGACGGCAGGCCCAGCAACGGACCCGAGTGCGGTCTTTTCGGCGCAACAACGCGCCCGGCGGCGCCCCGAGAGGTGTAGATACAACGCATGCGACCGAAACGCTCGGACCAGGAAACACTCCGCCATCTCCTCGACTGCAGGGAGATCAAGCCGGAGGAGCGAGCAGCCGTCCAGGGTCTCTGGGACGACTTGTTGGCCAAACGCATTGCGGCGGTGCCCGAAAAGACGCGCGTGTGGATCGATGCGCTGCACGACGAGACGTACAAGCTCAACGAGCCGCGACCCCGACCGGCGTCGAAGGCGGGGGCTAGCAAGCGAGAGCAAATCGCCGCGTTCGACGCGATGCCCAGGCCGAAAAGGCCACCCGGCAAGTAAGCCGCTCGGGCGCTGCCATCTCTGCGCTAAGCGGGACCGAGCCATCGCGCGCCGTCCGAGGGCGGGCGCGCCATGGCCCCAGCCGTTGCCCTGCAGCCAGAAACCTTCGCGCTCAACCCCGAACGCGACGGCCTAGAAACAGCGACACGACCGCGACCACTAGGAAGGCGAAGAACAGCACTTTGGCGATGCCAGTTGCGCTCGCGGCGATGCCGCCGAACCCGAATACCGCGGCAATGATGGCGATGACGAAGAACACGGCTGCCCAATGAAGCATGACCTTCTCCTTTCAAGGGCTTTGAGGACCGAGCAGCGACTCTGAACACCAGAGTCGGTCTTACCCACTGCACCTACGCGCCGATGCACCTGCCCGAAAAGCAAAGCTCGGGCCGCTCGCGCGATACCGCTTCCAGCGCGCATCGCATGGGCGTTTGCCGCCAAGTTGGCGAGTGCTCCCGGCGAGCCTTCCGTGCGAAGCCGTGCTGGAACGGTACTGGCGCGAGCTCTGCCAAAGCGCCTCAAGCGACACTTCGCCACGCTCTTTCAGGGGAGGGCGGCGCCGATCGAGTCCCCTCGCAGCCGCCAAGCCGCTGCCAGCCGGCCACGTTGCCGAGCTCCCTTGGATCACGGCGAAAGAGCACATGCTTGCGACGGCGCCGTACCGCCTCCACGCGAAGAATGGCACTCCGCGGCTCCGCCGCCTGGTTACATCTATTTTGCCGTACGGCGATAAATAGTCTCCAGTCCAAATAGGCTGAAGCTTTCAAGCAGCGCGCTTGGCTAGTCACCGCGTCGAACGGTGTTCGGCGCACCGATCGGCCATTCCCCGCGCGACGCGTTCTGGCTTTCGGCAGAGGAAACGCAGACTGCATCGCCGCGACAGGTCCCCTCGAATCGTCCGATGCGGATTGCGTTCGGCCACGCCTGGGCACCGGCGCGTCGCGCCGGGAACAGCGCGCTCTGGCCTAGCGCGAGGCTTCTTTTCGCGGTGAACAGTTCCGGGCTAGATGACCAATTTGTAGCGCACGAAGCGCGGATTGGCCGGCGACCCGCTGAGCGTTTCTGCCCGTGGGGCGGGTGACAGGCCGCGGCAGGTTACAGCTTTTACTTGTGGCGATTGGCGTTTTCCCATTTCCGTTTTGCCAATCCCAAGAATACCGTCTTCGGGTTGACACGGACTCCATAACGAGACAAACAGGCGCAGTGTCGCATTGTCGGGGAGGTCCGCTCATGGTTGTAAAATTGCACTCCGTATTCGCGGAGTTGCTCGACATTGCGGTCCTCGCTTCGTGCACCGGCGCGCTCGCTTCCTGCAGCGACCCGACGCGGTTCGACAACGCGCCCGTCACGTCGGATGCGGGCGTTACGCAGACCGTTTCCCCGCAGGGCGATTGCCCCGCCGATCCCGCTTGGCTGCCGGCAGACGGCGGCGCACCCCCCCCAGTCAAGATGTACCCATTCGCGACCCACCCCGCACCGGAGTGCCCGTTCTATATCGGCGGCTTCCAAAACTTTCTGATCGCCGCGCACCCGCTCCCCAACGGCGACCCGGCCATCGTCACGTACCCGACCATCGACGACGTCTTCGTCAAGGCAAACCCATTGCCGCAAGCCGCGCTCGCTCCGCCGGACACGCACCGAGGGACGAAGGCGCGCTCTTGGCTGGGCGACATCAAACAGGCGGGGCAGCGCGAGATTCTCATCGATCAGCACGGGCACACGATTTATTACGGCATTCACATGAATCAGGCGTTCGCTGATTTCATTCGCGCGAACAAGTTGCAAACGGTCGCGGGCATTCAAAATGCGTCACCTAAATTGGCGTTGCCGCCGGGGCTTGTAGAGTTCAAGACCGCATGGATGGATATCGATCCGGGCGACGGAGTGACGGGCGACTTTTCGAACTACATCACCACGACCGCGTGGGTTCCCGTGCTGAGCAAGGACGCGACGGGACGAATCGTCGAAAATAAGAATGCGCCCCGGCAGATCAAGGTCGCGCTGCTCGCCGTGCACTCCGTGTACACGCTGCCCGGTCACCCCGAAATGGTCTGGGCCTCCATCCAGCATGTGGACTCGGGCGGAAACGATCACCTGCAGGGGGTCGAGCTAGGTGTGCACGCCAACGCGGCCCCGACGACGGATTTCAACCCCGACGAGGTCAACGATCCCAACAACCTCAAGGTGACCACGGTCCTGAGCACGCAAACCGATTACTTACTTTACAAGGGCGGCACCCCCGCGAATCAGGCGAACCGGTCAATACCGGAGAGCGCGCTGACACTAGATAGCGCGACGCAATCGTTTCCGGCGAATCAGGTGTCCAACATTTACCGCATGTTCCCGGGATCGAAATCGAACAAGATTCAACCCGATGACGACGTCACGTCGCTGAACAACAACTGGGCCGCGCTCGTCGCGCGCAATTCAGGCAAGATGAACAAGGCCGACAAACGCGGCTTCTATCGCCTCGTCGGAGCGCAGTGGCTCGACAAGCCGGAGGTATTCCAGCTCGGCGCCACCTTCCAGAACGACCCCAGCAGCAATCCGCTTCTGCAGAGCGACTTCAAGAAGGCGCTTGCCGTCAGCGTCACGCTCGCGCAGTACGACGAACGGCGCATCGTTGCGATGGCCGCCGCCAATAGGGGGAACAACGACCCGTTGAAGGCCGCGCTCGACGACATCCAGGCGAACGGGTCGGACAGTCCGTTCTCCATTACCGGCGGTGAAGATCGAATGTCCAGCACGTCGATGGAGTCGTTCACGCAGGCGCCGGCCAGCTTCCGCAACTGCTTTTCTTGTCACAACACGATGGGCGTGACGTCGAACGGCACCCCGGTGACTCCCGACAACATGGGGACCGTCACTGCGCTGCTCGGCCCCAAGCTCCTGAACGTCAGCCATCTATTTTCGCAGTTCGTGCTCGAGGACTCGAGCCCGTAACTCGCTCGCCTGACACGCGGGATTACCCGGAGAACCGCTCATGCGTCGAAGAGATCGCTTTCATCGGATCGCGTCATCCTTAGCGGCGGCTTCCGTCGTGGCTCTCTGTGCAACGACGGGAGCCGCGAAGGACAAGCGCGCATGCATCCCGGCCTACAACGCCTACAGGAGCGCGCTCGAGCGGCAAGCCAGCGGCCACGAGCGGGAAGCGCGCGCGTTGCTTCAAACGTGCACGGAGAGCGCGCAGGCTGCGTGCGCCGGTCTCTCCCAGAAGTGCGAGGCTCGGTACAACCAGCTTGGCGCCGAGATGCCATCCGTAGTGCCATTGGTCAGCGACGACTCCGGCGTGCCACTCGTGGACGTGACGGTGGCGATCGACGGCGAGCCGCTGACGTCCAAGCTCGACGGAAAGGGGCTACCGGTCGACATCGGGTTGCACGAGTTCTCGTTCGCGGCCGCTGGCACCGTGTTCGCCACGCAGCGCGTACTCGTCGCCGAAGGGCAGCGCAATCGTCCGCTCTCGGTCGTCATGCATTCGCCGCAGCCCGCCGCAGCGAAGCCGGTCGCTGTGACCGAGAAAGTAGATTCGCCGACGATGTTACGGATGGCGTCGGAAGCGGCAGCGTCCTCGACGGAGGCCTCTGGCAAGGCGGCCCCGGACGCGCCGGCACCGAAGAAGGCGAGCGCCGACGAAGGGCTGGTCGAGGCCCCTCCGCGGAAGGGCCCCGCACCAGCGGTGCACCGCCCGTCGTCATTTGCCTATGTCTTCGGCGGGCTTGGAGTGGCTGCCTTGGGGGCCGGGGTCCTCACCACGATCTGGGGTCGAAAGGACAACGACGCTCTCGCCCAGTGCAAACCGAATTGTCGGCAGTCGAGCGTCGACCACGTTCAGACGATGTATGTCGTGTCCGATGTTTCGCTGGGCGTCGGGGTCGCTGCCCTCGCTGCGGCTACGTGGCTGTTCTTGAGACGCCCCTCCTCCACAGCCGACGAGCCAAAGGCGGGGGCGAGCACGAGTTTCGACGTTCAGCCTACGAGGCAAGGCGCGGTCGCCTCTGTCAGCGGGGCATTCTGATCACGCTTGGTGCAGAGGGGCGTCCGGTGCGCCGGTTAGTCACGCCGCGAATGAACGAGCAAGGCAAAGCGCGAGAGGCAAGATGAAACTGTTCAAGCTCATATTTTTGCTGGTGCCCTGTGCGGCCATGATGGCTTGCATTCAGCCGCTGGACAGGAGCGCGTCGAGCAGCGGCGCCATCAGTGGTGACGACGCTTCGCCGCCGCTCTGCAATGGGCAGCAACCCTTCTCGCTCGATACGGATCCAACCGGCCAGACGATCATTTGCCCAGACGGCGGCGACATCCCGGTCGCGCTGACCCCGTTTCCGGTCTTCCTGGACGACGGCGGCACGAGCACCGACCCGTGCGACCTGCTCAAGGAACGAGCGCACGCCATCCGTCAGACCTACTGCGCGCAATGCCACAGCCCGGCACCCGCCACGTCGCTCGGTGGCTTCGACTTCTGTCTCGACGACGCCGAGCTGCTGACCGCCCGCTCGAAGGTCTACAGGGATCCGGCTGGAAACCTGCGCCCGATGCTCGTTGCTGGCGACCCGGACAATTCCTGGATGTATCTCCGTGTCGGCACTATCGGGGACATGCCGCCGCTCGGTTCGCCCCACCCTCCGCCCAGCGACATTTCGGTGATGCGCGAGTGGATCTCGAGCTGCCTGGGCGCCAAGCCTGCGCCCGCGCAAGCGCCCAGCAACGTGGGCGCAGGAGACGCGGCGAACTCACCCGATGGTGATGCGGGCGGCAGCGACGCGGGGCGGGCCATCGACGGAAGTCGTCCTCCCGTCGACGCGGGACACGGCTGAAATGCGCTCGACGTTCGATCGGACCGTCTGCGCCATCGCTTTGGCGGCGAGCGTTCTCTCGTTCGCAGTGGCCGCCAGGACGGAACCCTCCGCCGGGAGAGGAACGGCGTGCAAAGCCGCCTACCTAACCGCGAAGGAGCGCGAGCGGAGCGGCCGTTTGCGAGAGGCACGGGAGCACTTGCTGGTCTGCGCAAACGCGGTGTGTGACCGGACACTCCGACGGACGTGCGCGGCAGAAGTTACCCAACTCGACACGGTCGACCTGCCATCGATCATACCCGTCGTGACGGACGTTACGGGAGCGCCGACGAGCGACGTGCAAATCACGATGGACGGGGAGCTGCTTGCATCTCGACTGGACGGACAGCCAATCCACGTCGATCCCGGTCTTCACGAGTTCTCCTTCGTTCCCAAAGGCGAACCGCCGATTATCCAAAGGCTCATGATACTTCAGGGCCAACAAGACCGGCGCATCTCCATCTCTCTTTTGTCCACAGCGTCTGCGGGAACAGCGGTCAACGAGCCGCCCGCGCCCATCCCCGTTGCGATGCCGGCTCCGGCTTCCCCTCCCGCGCCGGTGAGCGGCCGGCGATCGCCTCTCCCGCTTTTGCTCGGTGCAGCGGGCGTCGCGTGCGCGGAGACGGCGGCCCTCGTCGTATTTCTCGAAAAGGAGGAGACGCTACCGCGGGCGGCGGACGCGGTGGTTGGCGTGTCCATAGGCGTGGCGACGGCAGCATTGATGGCCACCGCGTGGGCTTTTCTCAGGCCGCGCGCGGTCGAGGCGAAGTCAGCCTCTGGAGCTCTTACGGCGCGGCCGGCGATGCAGGCCGTTCGCTCGGGCGCGATTGTGGGCGTCTCGGCTTCCTTTTGATCCCAAGATTCCGACGAGACGCTCGCGATACGCGATTACGAATGCCGCACATGGCTGTCCATTCGCCCGACGCACAGTCATCCGCGCGAGCGGTTTTCGTTCTGCGCAGTCTGCGATCTGCGCCGATAAATTGGCCCGTCGCCGAACGAAGTGGGCAGTTATACCGCGATCGTACATGCGGGTCGGAATGGGTCCGAGAGACTAACGATTTTTTCTGGCTCGAGCACCGTGTTCTGCTATTCCGTCGGCCATGCAATTGCTTCATCGAGGCACCCTCTCCGTAGTCCTGGCCGCCACTCTCGGGGCTGCCTGGGCTTGCAGCAGTGACAGTTCGAGCCAAACGCCGGCCAGTAGCGGAAGCGCTTCCGGCTCGAGCGGCAGCGCAACCAGCGGCAGCGCAGCCGGCAGTGGCCGGGCAGCCAGCGGCGGCGGGACCAGCGGCAGCGCAACCAGCGGCAGCACGGGCAGCGGCGATGCAACGAGTGGGAC
>JALYHV010000147.1 GCA_030776205.1 Myxococcota bacterium
CCGCATATTCGCCCCGAAGGCGGAGCTCGCCCATGTGGCTGACATCGAAGATCCCCGCCGCGCGGCGGACCGCGTGGTGCTCGTCGACGATTCCGGAGTACTGGATGGGCATCTCCCAGCCCGCAAACGGAACGAGCCGCGCGCCGAGCGCGACATGCTCCGAATGGAGCGACGTGCCCCGGAGCGCGCCACCGGCAGGAGAAGCCACGGGGAATGCCTCGGTCATGACGCGTACGCCTCGACCGGCGGGCAGGTGCAAATCAGCGTCCGGTCCCCCTGGGCGTTGTTGATGCGACCGACCGAAGGCCAGAATTTTCGGACGTGCGTCCACGCCGCTGGGAACGCCGCCTGCTCACGCGTGTAGGGGTGCTTCCAGTCGTTGGAGACGACGGCCTCCGCCGTGTGAGGGGCGTTCTTGAGCGGATTGTCGTCACGGGGGGAGATCCCTTGCTCGATATTCCGGATCTCGTCGCGGATGGCGATGAGCGAGTCGCACAGTCTATCCAGCTCGCCTTTGGATTCGCTCTCCGTCGGCTCTATCATGAGTGTCCCGGCAATAGGAAAGCTCATCGTCGGCGCGTGGAAACCGTAGTCGATGAGTCGCTTTGCGATGTCGTCGACGTCTATCCCCGCCGTCCGTTTGGCGCCCCGCGTGTCCAGGATGCACTCGTGTGCGACGCGACCCCGCCTGCCGCGATAAAAAACCGGGAAATGCGGGTGCAGTCGATCGGCGATGTAATTGGCGTTCAGAATGGCCATTTCCGTGGCTCGCTTCAGACCATCGGGCCCCATCATCGAAATGTAGGCCCAAGAGATCAGAAGAATGGAGGCGCTCCCCCACGGCGCCGCGCTGACCGCGCCGATGCGGTCCTCTGCCTGCCCCTGCGCCGACGGGACCTCGCCGACGGGCACGACCGGATGACTCGGCAAGAACCTGGCGAGGTGAGCGGCGACCCCGATAGGCCCCATTCCCGGGCCGCCTCCCCCGTGCGGAATGCAAAATGTCTTATGGAGATTCACGTGACAGACGTCCGCGCCCACGTCCGCGGGCTTGCAGAGGCCCACCTGGGCGTTGAGGTTCGCGCCGTCCAGGTAGACTTGCCCGCCGTGCTCGTGGACTATCGCGCAAATGCGCTCGATCTCCTCCTCGAAGACTCCATACGTGGACGGGTAGGTGACCATGAGCGCCGCGAGATCCGACGCGTGCTCCCGCGCCTTCCCCTCCAGATCGGCCAGATCCACGTACCCTTTCTCGTCGCACGCGACGACGACGACCCGCATTCCGGCCATCGCCGCGGACGCGGGGTTCGTCCCGTGGGCGCTCGCCGGGATCAGGCACACGTCCCGCCGCCCCTGCCCGCGGCTCTCGTGGTACTTGCGGACGACCAGCAGGCCGGCGAGCTCGCCCTGCGCGCCGGAGTTCGGCTGGAGACTGACCGCCGGGAACCCGGTGATCGCCGAGAGCATCGCCTCGAGCTGCTTCACGATGGTCTGGTATCCGAGCGCTTGATCGAGCGGCGCGAACGGATGGATCCGTGAAAACTGCGACCACGTGATGGGCATCATCTCCGCGGTGGCATTGAGCTTCATCGTGCACGACCCGAGCGGGATCATCGAATGAACCAGCGAGATGTCTCGTGACTCGAGCGTACGAAGGTAGCGGAGCATCTTCGTCTCCGAGTGATGCGCGTGAAAGACGGGATGCGTGAGGAACGCGCTCGTCCGTTCGAGCCCGCCGATCGCGGGAGAAGCATCCTTTGCCAGCTCCTGCGACGAGAGCCGCTTGGCCGACGTGCTGGCGGCGCCATCGTCCGTGTCGAAGAGGGCGAGGACCGTGTCCAGGTCGGCAGGAGATGTCGTCTCGTCGAGGGCGATCCCGATGGACCGTTCGTCGAGGGAGCGGAGGTTGATCTTTCGCGCTCGTGCGCGCTGGAGCCAGCGGGTCACGTCGGCCGGTTCGCCCTCGACCCGGAGGGTGTCGAAGAACCGAGGGTGGGCGGTGCGAACGCCGAGACGGCGCAGGCCGAGGGCGAGCGTGGCGGCCATGGCGTGAACGCGGCGGGCGATCGCGCGAAGACCCTCGGGCCCATGGTAAACCGCGTACATGCTCGCCACGATGGCGAGGAGCGCCTGCGCGGTGCACACGTTGCTCGTCGCCTTCTCGCGGCGAATGTGCTGCTCGCGCGTCTGGAGCGCCATTCGCAACGCCGGTCTTGCGTGGGAGTCGACGCTGACGCCGATGATGCGCCCCGGCAGGCGGCGGATCAATTCGCTCCGGCAGGCGAAGAACGCGGCGTGAGGTCCGCCATAACCGAGCGGAACTCCGAATCGCTGCGCGCTTCCTACCGCGATGTCTGCCCCCATTTCGCCGGGTGGAACGAGCAACGTCAGCGACAAGAGATCGCACGCCATCGTGACGAGCGCCCCCGCCGCGTGCGCGCGCTCGACGAGACCTTTCCAGTCGTCGATGGCGCCGTCGGTCGCGGGATACTGAAGGACGATCCCGAAGATGTCCTTCGAAGGCTCGACCGAACGCGCATCGCCGACGGTCACCTCGATGCCATGGGCCGCGGCGCGGGTCTTGACCACATCGATGGTCTGAGGGTGACACCGGTCGGAAAGGAACAACCCGCGCCGGCCGTCGCCCGCCTTGAACGACTCCATCATGTGCATCGCTTCGGCGACCGCCGTCGCCTCGTCGAGGAGCGATGCGTTCGCGACGGGCAGCGCGGTGAGGTCGGTGACCATCGTCTGGAAATTGAGCAGCGCTTCCAGCCGGCCTTGCGACACCTCTGCCTGATAGGGAGTGTACGCCGTGTACCACCCCGGATTTTCGAGCACGTTCCGCTGAATGACGGCGGGAGTGATGCAGTCCGAGTAACCCATGCCGAGGAGCGATCGCCAGACCTCGTTCTTCGACGCGATGGCCCGCGCCATCTCGAGGAGCTCGTGCTCGGTCCTGGCCTGCGGCAGGTCGAGCGGGCGCCGCAAGCGGATCGAGGCCGGGATGGTCTGCTCGATGAGCTCGTCCACGGAGGTCGCCCCCACGACCGCGAGCATGGACCGGATCTCTTCCTGGTCGGGACCAATGTGACGGTCGGCGAAGCGCTCGGCGTTCTGCAGGGACACGGACATACGGGTTCGTTCGTGTCTAACGCCGGCGGCGCGCGTTGGCTAGGAGCCCGGAGCTCGACTGTTTCCCGGCGGGCGCAACCCCGCGTACACTCCGCGGCCATGGCAACGCCGTGGGACCGTGCGGCGGCAGGCTACCTAGACCAATGGGTGCCCCGCTTCGTTCCGTATCACCTGGATCTCGTCCGTGAGCTCGCGCTTCGCCCGGGCGATCACGTCCTCGTGACGAGCGCCGGCCCGGGCGCCGAGGTGCTCGCCGCTGCCCGAGCGGTCGGCGGCGGGGGGTTCGTGCGCGCGACGGACAAGAGCCGGGAAATGATCCGCATTTGCAGCGAGCAGCGCGAGCGCGCGCGGCTGCCGGCGCGAATCGAGTGTGCCGAGGCCGACGCGAGCGACGCCACTCCTGAGGCGGGGCGACCGTGGGACGCCGTCGTCTGCGCGTTCGGCTTGTGGCAACTCCCCGCGACGTCCGGCACCGAGAGGCTCGTCGACGAGAAGGGCGTTTCGAGCCGTGTTCCCGAGCCGTCGCGGCTCGACGCGCTGCGGGCGTGGGCCGCCGCGCTGGCCCCGAGCGGCAAGGTCGGCATCATCACGTGGGGGCCGAGCGATCCCAACGAAGCCTTTGCGCAGCTCCGCGCGTGCCTCAGCGAGCTCGAGCCTGCCTGCGCGGTCCCCGAGCCGTACGTCGAATCCACGCGCGACGCCATGGCGTCCATGTTCGACGAGGCGGGTCTCGTCATGGTGCGGCACACCGTCGTCCGTCACACGCTCGGCTTCAAGAGCGCAGAAGCGTTCGTCCGGGCGATGCGCGAGGCGTGCACCTGGAGGAGAGTCTGGGAGGAGCTGGGGGACGCACGGCTGGAGCGCGTCGCGGCGCGCTTTTACGAGCGCCACGGAGGACCCGACAAGCCGGTTTCGTTCGACCCTCCGGCGACGCTGGCCATCGCGGCGCTGCCCGGCGCGCAGATCGAGCTGGAGCACCGGGTGACGAGCGCGTGAGCGAGCGCGCCAACGACGGCGACGCGCTGCCCGCACGGCTGGCTTTCGAACTTTCTTCGTACTAGATCCCGACCCCCCAAGGAGAGCGCATGTCCCGTTATCAATTTACGTCGGAGTCCGTCACCGAAGGACACCCGGACAAGTTGTGCGATCAGGTGTCCGACGCGATTTTGGACGCGATTTTGACGCAGGATCCACGCGCGCGGGTCGCGTGCGAGACTCTGGCAAAAACGGGAATGGTGGTCGTCGCGGGCGAGATCACGACGTCTGCGCGGATCGAATTTCCGCAGATCGTGCGGCAGACCGTGAAGGACATCGGATACGTCGACTCCGCGATGGGGTTCGACGGCAACACCTGCGCGATCATGACTGCCATCGAGCGCCAGAGCCCCGACATCGCGCAAGGCGTGAACGAGGGCGACGGGTTGCACAAGGAGCAGGGCGCCGGCGATCAGGGTCTCATGTTCGGGTATGCCACCGACGAGACTCCCGAGCTCATGCCCGCGCCCATTCAGTATGCGCACAACCTCGCGCGCCAGCTGGCGGCCGTTCGCAAGAAGAAGCTCGTCGACTTTCTGCGCCCTGACGGAAAAACGCAGGTCACGCTCGAATACGAGAACGATGTTCCCGTCCGGCTCGACGCGGTCGTCGTGAGCACGCAGCACGAAGAAAAAGTGAAATACAAGCAGCTGCGCGAGGCCATCATCGAGCTGGTGATCGAAAAAGCGCTGCCAAAGAGGCTCTTCGACAAGGCCACCAAGCTCCACGTCAATCCGACCGGCCGCTTCGTCATCGGCGGCCCGCTGGGCGACTGCGGGCTCACCGGGCGGAAGATCATCGTGGACACCTACGGCGGAATGGGTCGCCACGGCGGCGGTGCCTTCAGCGGCAAGGACCCGAGCAAGGTGGACCGGAGCGCCTGCTACTACGCGCGTTACGTCGCGAAGAACATCGTCGCGTCCGGCGTCGCTCGGCGGTGCGAGGTCCAGATCGCGTACGCCATCGGTGTCGCCCAGCCGGTCGGAGTGCACGTGAACACGTTCGGCACCGGCAAGGTGGGCGACGACGTCCTCGAAAAGTACATCGTATCGAGCTTCGACATGCGTCCGAAGGCGCTCATCTCGGAGCTGAAGCTGCTGCGGCCCGGTTACACCGCCACAGCCGCCTACGGGCATTTTGGCCGCTCGGAATTCAGCTGGGAAAAGACGGATCGCGCCGCGAAGATCGCCGACGATTTGCTGCGCTCCCCCGCGAAGGGGGTTCGCGTCGACGGGGCCAACGGCCAGAAGAAGCCCGCGCGAAAATCGGGCAGACGAAGCGCGACGGCCAACGCCTGACCGGCCGAGCCCCTGATTGGCCTGGCCAGCGGGCGGCGGAGCTCCTCGTCCGTCCTGTGCGAGCGGCAGATGCACCGGGCCGCCGCCCGTTGCGCGAGTCACCTTTGCTTCGCGGCCGTTGCCGTAGGGAGGAGCGGCGGTGTTTCGCGCGTGCGGACGTCCGCGACCATGAACGCGATCAGCACGGTCACCATGGCTAGGCCCGTCGCGAGCGTCGCGTGAATGCTGACGCGCTCGTGAATCATCTCCATGAAGAAGAGGACCACGAGCACCGCCTTTGCCGCCGCGATCCCGAAAGCGATGAGCAGCGACCACGCTCCGAGGTCGACATAGGACAGGCCCCAACTCGCAGCCCATAGAAGAAGGACGGCGACGGCGGTATACGTGGTCGCAATGGGGGTCAGGCGCTTCATGGTGCTCACGCGGCCAGATAGAAAAGAGGCCAGAGAAAGATCCAGACGAGGTCGACGAGGTGCCAGTAGATCGCCGCGATCTCCATCCGTTGGGGTGTGCGCGGCGTGATCTTGCCGGCCCGCATTCCGAGGAGCGTGCTCGAGAGGAGAACCATCCCAATCGTCACGTGCACCCCGTGGAGCCCCGTCATGAAGAAGTACAGCGTCCAGAAAACAGGGAGACCGCCCGTTGGGTGCCGCGCGAAGTAAGAGCCTTGGCCACCAGGGTAAATGCCTTCATGGAAGTGATGCGCGTACTCGGAGAGCTTGATCGCCAAGAAGGCGCCGCCAAGCGCGATGGTCGCAAGGACGAGAAGCCTCGCCGAGCCGAGCTTTCCTTCGCGGACGCGATGGACCGAGGTCGCCGCGAGGTAGCTGCTCAAAAGGAGCAGTCCCGTGTTGATTGATCCGAGCACCTTGGTATTGCCATGTACCCCCGCGGCGAAACCTTCCGGGTGAAGCGCGCGGTAGGTCACGAAAAGCGCGAAGAGACCAGCAAAGAGCAGGATCTCACTCGCCAGGAAGATCCACATGCCGAGGCGCGCGGCATGCGCCTGCTGCTCCATCGACGCGAAGTGCCCCGCCACATCGGCGTCACGCATGGCCGTCCTCTAAGGGCTTCGAATAGTCATATGGATCGAGAGCGAAACGGGGCGCTGCCCTGAAGTTGTGCTTCGGCGGCGGTGACTCGGTGAGCCACTCGTACGACCGCGAGCCCCACGGGTTTGCTGGAGCGCGCTCACCGTAAAAGAGCGCCCAGAGCAGGTAGGCGGCGACGAGGAGCATGCCGACAGCGAGCCCGAGAGCACCGACAGTCGAGATGACGTGAAGCACCTGATACTGCGGCGGATAGTTGAAATAGCGCCGAGGCATCCCCGCGTTCCCGAGCAGGAACTGCGGGAAAAAAGTCGCAAAGAAGCCGGCGAACACGAGGCTGGCGCTGAGCAGACCGAGCTTTTCTGGATACATCCGCCCGGACAGCTTTGGAAACCAGTAATGAAGCCCCGCCAGGAATCCGGTGAGTGTGCCGCCCACCATGATGAAGTGAAAGTGGGCCACGACGAAATAGGTGTCGTGCCAGGGAACGTCGAGACTCATCGTCGCCACGGCGATGCCGGTCATTCCGCCAAAGACGAAGAGAAAGAGAAACGCGAAAACGTAGAGGAGCGGCGTCTTCATGGAGATGGCGCCCTTGTTCAACGTCAGCGTCCAGGTGAAAACCTTTATCGCGGAAAAGATCCCCACGAGCATCGACAAGATACCGAACGCGCCGGCGTCGAAGGTGCTCATCCCGGCGACGAACATGTGGTGACCCCACGTGAGGAAACCGACGAAGGCGATGCCGAGCGTCGAATACACGATGGCCTTGTACGAATACGGGTTCTTGTGTGCGAACGTGGGAATGATCTCGCTGACCACGCCCATCGCCGGCAGGATCATGATGTAGACCGCAGGGTGCGAGTAGAACCAGAAGAGATGCTGGTAGAGGACGGGATCACCACCGCGCGACGGGTCGAAGAGCCCCCATTGCAACCAGTGATCCACAGCGACGATGAGCAGGGACAGGCCAAGCACGGGTGTTGCGAGGACCTGGATGATGCTGGTGCCGTACATCGTCCACGCGAAGAGCGGCATTCGCATCCAGGTGAGCCCCTCGACGCGCATCGTGTGGATCGTAGTGATGAAGTTGACGCCGGTGATGATCGTGGAAAAGCCGATGATGAAGATGCCGACGACGGTCGGCACGACAGCCGAAGGCGACTGCGCGCTGTAGGGCGCGTAAAATGTCCAGCCCGTGTCGATGCCGCCGGCAAACATCGCCGTGACGACTACGCCGGCGCCTAGAATGTAAATGTAATAGCTAATGAGATTCAGACGCGGAAACGCGACGTCCTTCGCGCCGAGCATGATGGGCAGAAGAAAGTTGCCAAAAGACGCCGGGATGGACGGAATCATGAACAGCCAGACCATCGTTATGCCGTGGAGAGTGAAGAGGCGGTTGTAGGTCATGGCCGTCATGAACGTCGGTCCGGGCGTGAGGTGCTCGATCCGGATGAGGAGGGCAAAGACGCCGCCTAGCGCGAGGAAGAAGAGGACCGAGAAGAGATAAAGCACGCCGATTCGCTTGTGATCGGTCGTGACGAGCCACGACTGCACCGTCCGGGCAGCCGTGAGGTAGCTCTCGCGCTCTTCGCTTCGACGTTGGGCGCCGACATCGAGGGCGGCCGCGGTGTTCATGGGAGCCTCGGCAAGATGGGCAGACCTGCGCTCGGTGCACCCGCGTCACCCGCGGCGAGCGGCGTGACCTGGAGCGCGGGTAGCCTGACGCCGCTTTCCGTAGGAGCGTCCCGGAGGGACTTGATATACTCGACGAGCGCGGCAACCTCCGGCTGCGGAAGAATGCCGAAGAACGCCGGCATGACCGGTTTGTATCCGGACACGATGTCGGTGCCCGGTTCCATCATCGACCGCGTGAGGTACTCCTCGTCGGCGAGGATCCGGCGCCCGTCCGTCGTCGTCACCGAGGACCCGTAGAGCCCGGCCCATGTCGGGCCGATGTGGCGCTGCCCGGTCGTCGTGTGGCATGCAAAGCACTCGTGCTTCTGCGCGACGCGAGCCCCTTCGGAGCGCAGGTCAGTCTCGCCGCTTGCGTCTCGCGTGGGAGCGCTGAGCCACTGGTCGTAGTCGGCGGGCGTGAGGACGACCACGCTTCCGCGCATCATGGAGTGCGATACGCCGCAGTACTCGGCGCAGAGGATCGGATAGTTACCGGGCGTCGTAGGTTGGAACCATAGGGTCGTGTAACGGCCAGGGAGGATGTCCTGCTTGTTCCGAAAGCCTGGTACGTAGAAGCTGTGGATGACGTCGCGCGACGTCATGACGAGCTTCACCGGGCGCCCGAGCGGTACGGTCAAGATGTCGTTGGCGCTCCGGCCGTCCGCGTAGGTGAACTTCCACATCCATTGCTTTGCGGTGACGTAAACCGTCGATGCGTCCGTCGGCGGCTCCCGAAGCGCCACGAACTGCCGGTACCCGACGACCCACCAAAAAAGGAAGAGCGTCAGGATGGCGCCGATGATGACCGACTCACCCTTCATCGACGCGACGATGCGCGGCGTAAGCTGGGTCTCGCTCTTGCGCGGGTAGCGAAAGACGAAGTACGCGGCGACGAGAAAGACGCCGGTCGAGCTCACCATCGTGATCGAAATGACGAACAGATGGAGCGCGTCGATGCCTCCGGCCGCGGTCGAGCCTTCGGCGGGCAACGCGAGCAGATCGAGGAAAAACGGCGGCATCAGGTCCCTCCGTCGGTATCGAACGCGCGTCGCATGAAGTCCGGGTTGGCGGCGAGGTCCATCGCGCGCTCGATTGGAATCTTTGCAAAGCGATGCTGCGCGTCGGCCCAGCCATAGTGACGCAAGCTCTCCCGTTGTTGTTCCTTCTCGTCGAGACCCCGCCGCGTCTCCATAATGAGTGATTGCTCGACAATGCCGAGCTCCGCCGGCGCCGCGGGAGGGGGCGCGGAGTAGAGCGGGGTTCGTCCACGCGCCCAGAGATGAAGCAGCTCGCGGGCAACGCAGATCGCGATGATGGCGGTCACGATCGCGGCGCCCGCCGTTCGCCAGAAGGCCGCCCCCGAAATCGCGTCCTCTTCGACGTCGGGCTCGAGCTCGTCTTGGGCGTGGACGCTCATGGTGACTCGTATTGCAGGGACTCGGCCAACGCGGGATCGCGCATGGGTATGGGAGCGGCGGCAAAAAACTGCGATACGCCAAACGCTGCGGCGATGCCGACGACGCCGACGACGATTGGGACGTCCAGCCAGCGCATTCCTCCATGCAGCGCGGGAACGACCAGCCAATAGACGTCCAGCGCGTGCGCGCAGACGAGCCAAGCGCCGACCGCAGCGAGGAGTGCGGGCGCGCGCTTGAGTGGGCGGGAGAGCAGGAGGAGAAACGGGATGGCGAAATGCACGGAGAAGAGGACCGCCGCAACGTAGCCCCACCCGCCGTGCGCGCGGTCAATGTAGAAGGACGACTCGCGCTCCATGTCTGCGATCCACACGAGCAGGAATTGCGCGAACCCGATGTAAGCCCAGAAGAGGACGGTCATGAGGAGCACTCGACCGAGCGCATGGAAGTGCGCGGGGCCGACCTCCTTCGGCAGAACATTTGCCCGCCAAACGAGCCAGGCGACGAACGCGGTGACGCCCATCGCCCCCGCGAGCGCCCCGGCGAAAATATAGATGCCGAGGATGTCCGACGACCAGCGCGGATTGAGCGACATGACCCAATCGAACGACGCGAGCGTCAGCGTGATCGCCATGACCGGAATGCCCGCGGCGCTGACGAAGCGCTGGCGGCGAACGAGCGCTTCACTCGGATTGGTGTCGCTCGCGACGCCGTCGCGGCGGAGGAGAATGGCGAGGGAGCTCCATGCGAACAGGTAGACGAAGGAGCGAACGAGGAAGAAGGGGACGTTGAGCCACGGGCGCGAGTGGGCGGCCCAGGCGCGCGATGGCAGGTCCAAATCGTCGGGCCGCGCCCACGGATAGAGCCATTTGACCCCGAGCGCGATCGGCACGAACAAGACGACGAAGATAGGCGTCACCGAAGCCACCGCGCCGGTGAGCCGCCGGAAGACGACGAACCACCGCGCCCGCGATGCGTGTGCGATCATGACGAAGAGAAGTGCGCCGAGCGCGATCGTGAGCGCCACCAGGAACCCCGCCGTGTATGCGTAAAGAGCGTGCTTCGGATCGATCGCGTACTGGACCGCGCCGAGAGCCAGCCCGACGAGCCCGGCGGAGAGTGGTGCGAGAATGGCTCGGGGCTTCATGGCGCCTCCCGTCTGACGTCGAGCGCCACCTCGGGCGGGAGGACCGTCACATCGACTCCTTGGGCGATCTCGAGCGCGCGAACGTAGGCTACGGTTGCCCAGCGATCGTCCGGCGTGAGCTCGTTCGCGTACGGGGGCATGAGCCCGTAGCCTCGCTCGATGACTTCTCGGAGCTGCTCGTCGGACAACGACCGCACGCGCGGCTCGAGCATGGACGGAGGGAGCCTGAGGAGCATCTTGGTCGCGACGACCGACACGCCGTCGCCGCGAATGCCGTGGCAAGCGGCACAAATTCTCTCGAAGTACACACGGCCGCGCGCGACGACCGCTCGCGTGACGCGCGGGCGAGGAGCGTCGACGCCGTCCCCGAGCGCCACCGTGAACGGAGGAGGGGCGCTCATCTGTGGGTCGTACGGATCGACCCGCGGCTGCTCCTGCATTCGGGACAGCGACCAATCCGGCCGGTGCCAGACCTGGCTCTCGTCGCACGCGGAAAAAAGCGCGGCGAGCGTGCAGATCACAAGGAGTGCCCGCGCGCTCATCGCCCATCGCCCGTTGCGCGGATGGCTCGGATTGCGCGCGCACCCAGCTCCGTCATGCGGGCGCGCACCGCTTCGTCCAGGGGAGACGCCTCGTCCATCCCGAGCCAGAAGCGGTCGACGGACGCGCTCTCTATTCCGTCGACCTCGAAAATGGGGTGATAAAGCCGGGGGAGCCCGGACGCGAGAAGGACGAGCAGAAACGCTGCGAGCGAGCCGAAGAGGACCGTCGTCTCGAACATGATCGGAATGTGCGCGGGGACGGAGTCGAGCGGTCGACCGCCGACATCGAGCGGATAGTCGACGGCGTTGGTGAACCAGAGAATCCCGAAAGCGAGCGCCGCGCCGAAGGTCGCTGCCACGAGGACGGCGCGAGGAATGCGCGTGCGTCGAATGCCGAGCTTCTCCTCGAGCTCGGGGATGGCGTACGGCGTGTACGCCTCCAGGTGCGTGTGGCCCATCGCCCGCAGCGCTTCGGCCGCCGCGATGATTTCCTCGGGTGATGCGAACTCGAAGAGCGTTCCTTCACGCATCGGCGGCCCCGGCGGTCGATGACGATGCGAACGCACGACCCTCGTTGGCGCGTTGCCCTCCGAGAGCCCTGCGCTTGGTCTCCTTCAACTCACTGATGGCAATGAAAGGAACGAACCGAAGAAAGAGGAGAAACAGGAACAAGAAGAAAAACAGAGTTCCGACGAGGATGGCCACGTCGATCGCGGAGGGGCGGTACAGGTGCCAGGAGGAGGGAAGAAAATCCCTGCTTTCGGAGGTGACGATGAGCATGTAGCGCTCGAGCCACATCCCGATCTGAACGAACAGGGTCACGACCCAGAGCACCGACGGTGTCGTCCGTATCTTCTTCGACCACAGAATCTGCGGGACGACGCAATTGCAAAAAAGGACGACCCAGTACGTGAGCGCATAGGGTCCCCTCGGACGGGCAACCAAGTTCGTATAGATCTCGAACTTGTCGGCACTGTACCAGGCCGTGAAAGCCTCGCACATGTACGCGTACGTGACGATCCACCCCGTAAGAAGGAGCATCTTTCCCATATTGTCGAGGTGGCTTTTCGTGATGACGTTCTCGATCCGGTATAGCCGCCGAGCGGGAAGCATCAACGTCAGCACCATCGCGAATCCCGAATAGATCGCACCCGCGACGAAGTAGGGCGGGAAGATGAGCGAATGCCAACCGGGAAGCTGCGCGATTGCGAAGTCCATGGAAACGATGCTGTGCACGCTGATGACCAGCGGGCAGGCGAAGCCACCGAGCAAACCGTACGCAACGCGGTACCGGCTCCACTCCCGCGCCGAGCCGCTCCAACCGAGCGCGAACAGCCCGTACGCTCTCCGCCGCCATAGCTCGGGAGCCCGATCCCGCATGACCGCGAGATCCGGGACGAGACCGAGGTACCAAAACAAGAGTGAAACGGTGAAATACGTGGTGACGGCGGCCACGTCCCAGGTGAGCGAGCTCCGGAACTGCGGCCATACTTGCATCGTCGCCGGGTACGGGATGAGCCAGTAGAAAAACCAGCAGCGGCCCATGTGGAGCAGCGGGAAGAGACCCGCCTGCACGATCGCGAAGAGCGTCATCGCCTCAGCGAAGCGGTTGATCGACGTCCGCCATCCCTGCTCGAGGAGGAGAAGAAACGCAGAGATGAACGTCCCCGCGTGGCCGATCCCGATCCACCAAACGAAATTGGTAATCGCGAATGCCCACGCGACAGGAATGTTGTTCCCCCAAACGCCAATGCCAGTGACGACGGTGTATGCCACGGCGGCGAAGAGGAGGAACGAGCCGCCGGCTGTTACGAGAAGGGCTGGCGTCATCCAGCGCGGCGGACGAAGAACGACACCCAAGAGTTGATCGGTCAGCTCCGCGTCCGAGGGGGCGCCCAAGACGACGGGCTCGTCCGCCGCATCGGGATCGCGCACGGCCGGCAGCTCTCGAGAGCCGAATGCGGCGGTGCTCACGCGAGCTCCGGGTTGGGGTTGGTGATGCGCGCGAGATAGCGCGTGCGTGGCAGGGTGCCGAGGTCGTCGAGGACGGCGAATCGCCGATCGAGCGTGCGTAACTGGGAGACCCGCGACGTGGGATCGGCGATGTTTCCGAAGGTGATGGCGCGCGATGGGCACGCCTGCTCGCACGCCGTCGCGACGTCGCCGTCCGCCATGGGACTATCGCGAACGTCCGACCGGATCTCCGCTTCGCGGATCCGCTGGACGCAATACGTGCATTTCTCCATCACCCCGCGCGAGCGAACAGTCACGTCGGGGTTGTGCACGAGCGCGGCGTCTGCGGACACGTCCTTTTGGTAGTTGAACCAGTTGAAGCGCCGGACCTTATAGGGACAATTGTTCGAGCAGAATCGTGTGCCGACGCAACGGTTGTAAACCATTTGATTCAAGCCATCGGCGCTGTGAGTCGTGGCGTTGACTGGGCACACGTATTCGCAAGGGGCCTTCTCGCAATGCTGGCACAGCATCGGCTCGAGAAGGACTCTCGGGTCGTCTGCTTCCCCAACGAAGTAGCGGTCGATGCGTAGCCAGTGCATTGCGCGCCCTTTCGCGACGCCCGCCATACCGACGACCGGAATGTTGTTCTCCGCTTGGCACGCGATGACGCACGAGCCGCAGCCGGTGCACGCGTTCAAGTCGATGACCATCCCCCATTGGCGTCCTTTTCCCGGCTCCCGCTCGTAGAGCGCGAGCGGTAGCCTGTCGTGCGCCGCGGCGAACGCCGGGTCCCTTCGGTACTCGTCCAGCGTACGGTGGAGAAGAATGTCCTCGTCGCGTCCTTCGAGCGATGCGTGGACTTGCTCGAGGGCAAGGTCTGCATGACCGCCCGCGGGGACGGCCGTGCCATACGCGAAGGACGGCGCGGAGGTGGTCCGGAGGGCATAGCCGTTCGCCCCTAGGCCTCGGGCAATTGCCTCGCCGTCGCCGGTGCGCCCATACCCGAGCGAAAGCGTGATCGTGCCGTCCGCGTGGCCCGGCACGATGAGGGCGGGGGTCTCGATGCCTCTTCCGGCAACGCTGAGTCGCAGGGTATCGCCGTCAGCGACGCCGAGGCGTGCAGCGGTGGCGCGGGAGAGAAGCGCCGCGTTTCCCCACGTGATGCGGGTCGTCGGGTCGGGCATCTCCATCAACCATGCGTTGTTGGTGTACGTGCCGTCGTGCGCTCGTGCGTCGCGTCGAAGCAGCACCTCGACGTCCTCGGCCGAAGAGGCGGGGGGAAGCGCAATACGCGCGATCGCTCGTTCTACCGCGCCGTAACGCACCTCGGGCGTGACGACTCCAACGGCAGTTCCGGAGATGACACCCCGGGCCAGCCAAGCGTCCCATTCCGCGTCGAAATCGGCGCGAGCCCTTTTCCAGTAGCCGACGAGCAGCTCGTGCGACGTCGCTGGCGGCTCGCCGAGCAGTGCCGAGAGCACCTCGCTCGCCGTGCGCCGCCCCGGGTGCGCCGCAATGAGCG
>JALYHV010000148.1 GCA_030776205.1 Myxococcota bacterium
GTGGCGGGCTTCGCGGCCGGCGCCACTCCGGTTGAGATCGTCGCGGGCATGTGTGCCGGGGCGATCGCCGTCGCGGCCAAGGCGGCGTCCTCCCTGGCGGCGCTTCACTTCGCGCGCGCGCACCTCGAAGCGCTGGTGCGTGGCATCACGTACAAGGACGCCCGCGCCTTCGAGCGCGCCGGGAGCACCAATGTCGCTGTCCTCAGCGCCCGCGGGACGGTTCTTATGGGCGAGCCGGAGATCGTCGCGGTGGATTGCCTCGGTGCCGTCGACCGCGAGCGTGTTCTATCTCTCGCCGCCGGAGCTGAGGCCATTTCCAGCCATCCCTTCGCGATGGCGGTGCTTCGTTCGGCGCGAACGCGCGGCATTAGGCCTGATCCTGTACGCAATGCCACCGTCCACATGGGGTTGGGCGTGACCGCCGTGGCCTCCACCGGCGAGCGGGTGGTCGTTGGCGGACGCGCCATCATGCTCCAAGAAAAGATCGGCGTGGCCGTCACTGACGCGCGCGTCTCGGCGCTCGAGGCGCAGGGCAGGAGCGTGCTCCTAGTGGCGCTCGGGGATCGTTTGGTTGGCGTCATCGCATTGCAGGACGGGCTGCGGCCCGGCGCACGCGCGGCGGTGCAGAAGCTGCTCGACGCCGGGATCGAGCCGGTCCTGCTGAGCGGCGAGGCGCGCGACACGTGCGAGACGATCGGCCGTGCTCTGGACATCGAGCACGTGCGCCCCGAGGTGCACCCGGCCGACCGGGGCGCCGAGGTTCGCGCGCTCGCAGAGGGCGGGAGCGTCGTCGCCGTCGTCGGATACCCGTCGGGGGACGACATGGCGCTCGGCGCGGCGAACGTTGCCGTCGCGATGGGTTCCGCCGGCTCGAGCCCTGGGGAGTGGGCCGTCTCGCTCGCGGGCGATGACGTACGCGATGCGGCCTTCGCGCTGGCCATCCCTCACGCTGCGCGAGACCGTGCCCGTGTCGCCATCGCGCTCGCAGCGGGACCGGGCTTCGTCGCTCTCCTCGCCATCGTCTTTGGCGTCGCGCCGCTCGTTTCAGCCCCGCTCGCGGCGTTTCTCGGCGCGGTCGCGGCGGCGGTGCACGGGCGCGATTCGCAGGCCGCCCCCTGAACACGCAGGCCGGCGACCCGTCAGTCGCCGTCACCATCCGGATCGCTCTCCGACCCGCCGCTGGCGCGTCCAGGCCGTGGATGGCACGAGGCGCGCTTGCCCCCCCCGTTTTACGGTGAGGGGTAAGTGCCGTGGGCGCCGTCGGGGGCTGCTGGAGATCGCACCTCGGAGACCACCCGGGCCGCGGTCGTTCTCTCGTGCGGTGCAGGCGCCGCCTCATTTAGGATCAGACGCGCGCCGCGGCGGTACGTCAGGTACGACCACGTCCACGTGAGCATGACCACGAGTCGATTGCGGAAGCCGATCAGATACCAGATATGCACGACCAGCCACGCAAGCCAGGCGACCAATCCCGAGAGGTGCACGCGGTCGACCATCGCGATGGCACGCCTTCGCCCGATGGTCGCCATCGAGCCCTTGTCGAAATAACGGAACGGGAGCGTCTCGCGCCCTTCGAGGGCACGCTGGATCGATCGCGCCACCGTGCGGGCCTGCTGCATCGCCACTGGGCTCACACCCGGCAATGGGGAGCCGTTCCGGTCCAGGACGAGCGCGGCGTCCCCAATGACGAACGCGCGCGGAGCGCCCGGGACGCTGAGATCGCTCTCGACGACGATGCGACCGGATCGATCGGTTTTTACGCCAAGGGTCGCGGTAAGCGCGTTGGCGCGGACGCCAGCCGTCCAGAGCACGACCGAGCAGCCAATGCGCTCGCCACCGGCCTCCACGCAGTGGGGCTCTATGGACGTCACGCGCGTCCCGGTTCGCACCTCGACGCCTAGTTCACGCAGCTGCGCCGCCGCGCGCTCTGCGAGGTCATCGGGGAAGGAAGGGAGGATTCGCGGGCCGGCCTCGAGGAGGCGCACCTTCGCCGACGAAGGGTTGATACGGCGAAAGTCCCGGTCGAGCACGAACTTCGAGAGCTCGGCCAGCGCGCCCGCCAGCTCGACTCCTGTCGGCCCGCCGCCGATCACGACGAAGCTCAGGAGGTCGTTGCCCGCCCGCGGTTCGCCGACGCGCTCCGCGAGCTCGAAGGCGAGGAGGACGCGCTGCCGGATCGCGACGGCGTCTTCGATGCACTTCAGGGCGGGCGCCGCCTGCGCCCACTCGTCGTGACCGAAGTACGAGGTCTCGGCGCCGCAGGCGAGGATCAAGAAGTCGAACTCGAGCGATTCCCCGCCGGTGAGCGCGACGCGCTGCCTGCCCAAATCGATGCTCGCCACCTCGGCCATCAAGACCGTGACGTTCCCTTGCTTTCGAAGGATTGACCGGATGGGTTGCGCGATGTCTGCAGGGGAGAGGCCGGCGACAGCGATCTGGTAGAGGAGCGGCTGGAACGTGTGATGGTTCGTCCGGTCGACGAGGGTGATCCGCACCGGCGCGTCTTCGAGCGACTGCGCGGCGGTGAGCCCGCCGAACCCGGCGCCTACGATGACGACCCGCGCGCGTGCGTCTTGCTCCTGAGTCATGGATCGCTCGCTCACGGGGAACCTAGCCGGCGCGGGGGGCATGACAAGCGTCGCCCGCACTGTATTCGCTTCGCGCGCCGAGCTCGCTGTGGCGGCGCCGTCCGTCGGGTCTTCAGGCAGGTCTCACCGAGAGCGCCAAGGCGCGCACGGCGCGCTGCCGCCGCTCGGCGAGATAGGCGAGCATTGCCCGCGGCCCGAGCGTATTGAGCACTTGCGCGCGGCCCAGCCCCGCCCGCCGGGCGATCATCAGGCCCAGCGACGTGTCGCGCAGCCCACGCGGCGAGTGGGCGTCGGGGTCGATTGCGAAGCGCGCTCCTCGCGCGGCGGCGCGCCTCACGAGTGCGTCGCTCAAGTCGAGCCGCTGAGGGTTCGCGTTTATCTCGAGGAAGGTCTCGTTGGCGACGGCGGCCTCCGCCACAGCCTCGACGTCGAAGGCGTATCCCTTGCGCCCGAGCAGAAGACGTCCCGTTGGATGGCCGAGGATCGTCACCAGCGGATGGCTGACGGCGCGGATCAGCCGAGCCGTCATTTCGCGCGCGCTCATCTCGTACTCGAGGTGCACGCTCGCGACGACGAAGTCGAGGCTGCCGAGCGTCGCATCATCGAGATCGAGCGATCCGTCGGGCAGAATGTCCACCTCCACGCCGTGAAAGATGGTGAAGCCCGGAACTTCGGCGCGCGACTCGGAAAGGACGCGCGCTTGGGCCCGTAGCCGCTCGGCGTCGAGCCCGTGCGCATAGATGGCCGCCTTCGAGTGCTCCGTCAGGCCGAGGTAGCCAAAGCCTGCTTCGACCGCGGCGCGGGCCATCTCGGCGATGGAAGCCACGCCGTCGCTCCACGTGGTGTGAACGTGAAACACGCCCTGCACGGCCTTAATGACGGCGGGGACCCGTGGCGTGGGCCCCTCGCGGAGCTCCGGCGCCGGGTAGGGGAGACCGAGCGACGCGTAGAGCCCCTGCTCGCTCCGCGCGCGCGCACAGGCGGCGCGGAGGCCGTGGGCTCCCTTGGCGCGGGACTCGAGCCAGCGCAGGTGACGCGGGGTTCCCGTCTCGCGCAAAAGCGCTTCCACCATTTGCTCGCGGGGGACGACCCGCAGTGTTGCGGGGCCGCCGCCGCCAAAGCGCATTCGGATGGTGTCGCTCCCCTCGACGGCGATCGAATGGCAGGCCATCGCTCTCTCGAGCGCGGCGGCGACCGCCCACACGTCCCCAGGTCCCCGCGTGATCATCGTGAGCTCGCGGAGAAGCGCGACCCCACGCCGAGCTTCGCCCACCACGACGGCCGCTTCGAAGCCCGCGTCAGCTAGCGCAACGTTCGCGAGGCGCGCCATCTCGAGCGCCGTGCCGAGGAGGAGCATGCGCTCTCGTTTGGATGAAGGCCGAGCGCGTCTCTTGCCAGGGACGCGCGAGCGCACACCGGCAGCAGGATGCGCGCGCCGTAGGCGTGAGAGCTGCCGTGGGGCAGCTTCTCCTCGACCGTTCGCGCGCTCGCTGGTCGCGCGCTCCGTCGTTGCCTGCTTTGTCACAATCGACGACGGTTACCACGCGCGCGGAGGGGGCGCAGCCTGCGCGGTCGTGATAATAATGCCCCGCTCCGTGAACAACGTGCCGTCTCTGTCCACATTCTCGCCCTCTGTCGCTTCCTCCGACGCCACGCGCGACGTGCGCGAGCTCGTCGTCCCCGAGTCGCTCGATGGATCGCGGGTCGACAAAGCCATGGCTCAGCTGCTTCCGGAATTGAGTCGCGCCCGGATCAAACGCGCGATCGAGCTCGGCGCGGTACGGGTGAACGGTCGGCGCTTGCCCAAGGGCGCTACAGTGGCCAAGGGTGACGCCGTACACATCGACGTGGCTCAGGTCGCTGAGGGGCCGGCGGTCGCCACACCGGACGCGCCGCTCAAGGTCGTGTTCGAGACGTCCGATTTCGTCGTCGTCGACAAGCCCGCCGGCCAGCCCACCGCGCCTCTGCGTCCGGGTGAGACCGGCACGGCAGTCAACGCCATCCTCGGGCGATACCCGGAGCTCGTCGCCTCGGACGGGGACACCTTCATCGGCCATTCGGCTCGGGAGCCCGGCATCATCCACCGTCTTGACACCGAGACGAGCGGCGCATTGATGGTCGCTCGCCACGCCGCGGCCTTCGAAATCCTCAAGGCGGCGCTCAAGGAGGAGCGCATCGACAAGCGCTATCTCCTCGTCTGCACGGGCGAGGGCCTTCCCGAAGAGGGGAGCATCGAGTTCCCGCTGACGAACCATCCCAAGGACCAGCGGCGCGTCCACGCGTGCGTCCACCCTCGCGACGTGACCCGTTACGAGCCGCGAACAGCGTCCACGCGATATCGTGTCGTCCAGCGCACCGCAAATTGGGCTCTCGTCGAGGCCCGCGTGGGCAAGGCGCTCCGTCATCAGATTCGTGCTCACTTCGCCGCCATCGGTCACCCGCTCGCTGGCGACGAGCTCTACGGCGGCCACGTCATACGCGCGCTCGGGCGGCACGCGCTCCACGCCGCGCGCGTGACCTACGCCGGCGGGCGGGGCATCGATGCCTTCGATGTCAGCGTGCCGCTGCCGAAGGACATGGCAATCCTGCTCGAGAGCTGAGTGGTGAGCAAACGGCAGGCGAGGGCGCGGTTGCGCCAGCATGCCCGGGTGGCTCTCGCGAGCGCGGGACTGAGTGTTTGCGGTGCAGTGGCGCGGGAGCGGCCGCCAGGACACGCTCTGGAGGCGCTGGCGCAAGCGCTCGGCGCGGAAGCCGGAGGGGCGATCGTTTCCGGGGCGGACGTGCGATGGGAGCCATCAGCGGGCGCTCTCGCCGATGCAGTCTTCGGGCGAAGGGTTCTCTTCCTCGCGCGCGCCAGGGGTGCGGAGGCACGCGATGTGTGGCGAGCGAGAGTCCGGGTCTCGCCGGAGGGCGCCGCGCTCGACGTGTGGGGCGGGCACGACCTGACGAACACGCCGCTCGGTGACGACCACGAGCTCGTCGTTCACGGGACACACGCCGCGTTCGTGACGAGCGCTTACGGCCAGGAGCAGAGCGTCACCGCGTTCGATATGGCGGGGGAGGGTGCGCAGAGCAGGAGCGAACGGCTCGTTGATCGCGCGATGGCGGGCCTTACGAATTTGCAGCAGACCGGAGCGTGGGTTGGCATCGGCCGGATCGATGTCACACTCGAATCGCCCGCCCGCGCTGTGGCGCTGGCCATCAACGACGCGTCGCTCGCCCTCACGCTTTATGACGCGCCGTACGACACGGATTCGCGTCGCGCCCCGCAAGCGACGACGCTCCGGTCGGCGCGGCTCGATTTTGAGCGGAGCGAGCTCGTCCCGCCGCTCGCCGGGGCGCGTGCCGACGCCGCGATGCACCTGCCGAAGCGCCTCTCGCATTGGACCGTCGATACGCTCCGCGCGGTTCCGTGGATCGGGCCTGCTCCCGTCGCCGCGCTAGAGGATGAGCTCCTCGCTGCACGTGACCTCATCCGTCGTGTGGCTTTCCGGTCTGCGGGCGAAGCGTCGTCCGAGGTCGTCGCGGGCGAGCAGGTCTTGGTCCCGTCGCTGGACACCTCCCAGACGTCGGTCGACGAGGCCCACTGGCCGCCGCCCGCCATCCCTACCACCATCTGGAAATCGCCCGAGCCCGGAGAGGGCGAGTGGGCCCCACCGGACGTCCCGTGGCTGCGTAAGACGCCTGGCGTCCTCCCCGATGCGCCGGCTTCGTTCTATCGAACATTCGTCCGCCCCGACGCGGAGCGACCCTATTCCAAGGTGCTCCTCGTCGCGATGGATATGCGACAGCTCGAGCTCGATATGGAGGCGGGCGTCGAGGATCCCGAGCCGCTGACCGGTCCCCATGGCAACGGGCGCATCCCGCGCGATCCAGCGACTTACCGGCGCGTCGCCGCTGCGTTCAACGGCGCCTTCAAGACGGAACATGGTCACTACGGAATGATGGTGCACAAGCGCGTGCTCCTTCCACCGGTGCCCGCATCGGCCACGGTGATCGTGCTCGACGACGGTCGGGTCGGTCTCGGCACCTGGGGACAAGGCCGCAGCGTCGGGAATGTGAGCGGCGTCAATGACGATGCCATCGTTTCCTTTCGCCAGAACCTGGACGCTCTCCTCGACAAGGGGCAAGTGAACCCGACCGGGCGCAACCTGTGGGGATTCACACTTCCCGGCAAGGGTGCGCAGACCGAGCGGTCCGGGCTTTGCGTGACGGCGAGCGGCCACCTCGTTTTTGCGTGGGGCGACGACGTGAGCGCGACCACGCTCGCGAGCGCGCTGAAGATGGGTGGCTGCGACTACGCGCTGCACCTCGACATGAATCCTTATCACACGGGATTCTTGTTCACGGCGATCGACGATCTTGCTGGCAAGAAGTTCAGGTCGCAGCTCCTGACGACCGCGATGTCCATCCCCACCGATCGCTACATTCAATATGCGCCGAAGGACTTCTTCTACGTCATGGTCCACGATCCGACGCCGCCGCCGGCGGAGGGCTTCGGCGCCTGGAGCCCCGACAGCGGAGCCCAGCCGCCTCCGCACTGGATGCCTGGCGTCTGGGCTACGGAGGGTCGCGATCGCGAGGGGCCCATCGACCTCGTCGATGTGGAACCGGGGCGATCCACGTGGCGGATCCGCGCCGGCGGGCTGGAGTCCCCTGCGGCGGCCCCACTCCGCGAGCTCGGCGGCGATATCGCGAAGCGGGTCCTCTTTGCGCTCGGAGCGGGCGTGGCGCTCGAGAAGCGGCCGCGCGGGATCGCTACGGACGGCAGATTGGCCGTCCCCCTGCATGGAGGAGAAGAGACCGGCGCGCTCGTGGTCGGTGCTGTCGGTGGCATCGCGATCGTCCGTGCGCCGGACGTGCCCCCCCTCGGCGCGCATGAAGACATGCTCGAGCTGCCCATTGTCCTGTGGGACGGCCGACCGGTAGCGGTCTCGAGCGGGCCTGCCATGCTCCGCGCAGCGATTGGCCTCTCGCCCTCGGGGCGCGTCGTCATCGCGCGCGGCTCGTTCACGAGCGCGAGCCCGCTCGCCACCGCGCTCGCGCTTGCCGGTTGCACGCGAGCCTTATCGCTGGACCGAGGGGCTCGCGCGACCGCCTTCCTGGATCGGGCGGGGACCGGCAGATCGCCCCGTGCTCGTTACGACGAGTCCGTGCTCTATGCAATCGCAGCTCCGCTACAGCCGCGGGCCTTCCATTTCGATGCGACGAGCCCCGTCGCGCAAGGCGCGCGATCCAAGTAGTGTCGGTGCCGTCGCGTTCCGCGTGAGCTCGTCAGACCGCACGCGTCATGCGGCCTGCGCGCCGTCGCGATCGGCGAGCGTCGTACGCAGCCGACCCATGGCTCGCGCGTGCAGCTGCGAGACGCGCGGCTCGCTTACGCCGAGGCGAGAGGCAATCGTCTTGAAGGGTATCCCATCGAAGTAGTGCCACGCGACGATGTTGCTTTCGCGCTCCGGCAATAGCCCCACGGCGCGCTCTAGGGCTGCGCGTTCCATTCGCTGCTCCACCTGTTCGGCGGGAGTGGCCATCGACTCGTCGACGAACCCGTTGGCCTGCGACTCCGGTAGATCATCGAAGCCGACAACGGCGGCACCATGCGACTCGCCCTGCGCCTGGGCCTTCGCGACGCGTGTGCGAGCCCGACGCGTCAGCCAATCCTGCGATCGAAGCTCGTCGACGACTGCGCCACGGATGCGGATGCGCGCATACCATTCGAACGCGGCCCCGTGGTCGGGGCTCTTTCGAAGCGCGTCGATCAGGCCAAACGCCCCTGCGGCGACCAGATCGTCGCGAAGGACGTTGGGCGGCAACTTGCGGAGCAAACGGCCGACCACCTGGTGCACGAGCGGCATGAAGGAGGTGAGCTCCTCGCGGCTAGGGGACGTCGGTGCATTGGCGAGCGGGCGAGAAGCGCAGGGATTCATGGAAGCTCTCCAGGTAACGACTGGCAGCAGCCATTGCGCGATTCATGCCACGCGACAATGCACGCAAAATCAACGAGTTAGCAAGCGTCTGCCCATTCGACCGCCGGAGCGGAGGGTAAGAACTGACTCCGCTGCTCCGGCGACTTAAGCGGCCCCGCCTGTTTTTTTGGCATTTGCTTTCGATAAGTGGCCATGTCATCGGCGACCCATCCCCTGGGTCGGCGGAGCCCGAACGGCGTGGGTGGCCGTTCGGCTGCCCGTAAACGCAGCCCACCTAGGAGAGTCAGTGGTCTTCGATGCCCGCCGGGACCCCCGCCTCGGCGGGAGGGGTGGTTACCGGAGGAGCACCATATGTGGCCGGTTGTTCGACGGAGGCGCCAGTCGGCGCCTTTTCATCCGGCACGTCGGTGTGGCCTTCGTCCGCTGCTGCCCCGGGTTTGTCGTACTTCGGCGGCTGTCCTGGCTGTGATGTATCGACCCAGTATGCCTTGGTCTCGCGCGCATCCATGTGAACGAACGTGTCGTTCGGGTAATACCCACACCCCGCGCTGCGCAGCGTGCGACAGAAGTCGCGCAGCGCCTCGTTGTCGACACCCTCGATGCGAAAGTCGATGGCCTTGCCGTAGTTGTGGTTGGAGCGAAGCGTGTATTGCGTAGGCGCGTAGGGCCGGTATCCGCTCACGACATCGATCGGCTTACCGCCGAAGTGGTTCGAGACAATCGCGACGAGCGCCACTAGGCGCGGATCGACGGGGTGAGTGGCGCTTCCGTGGCGCATCAAATGCTCGAACGCTTTCAGGGCATTCGGAGAAATGTGCCCGCGCGAGTCCTTCACTTTTATGCGGAAATGCTCGCCGAGCCGGACGGCGTGGATCGTACCGGAAACGCTGGAGCTGCTGGCGATGTCCCCTTCCTGCGCGTCGCGGCCCCGTGGCGCGGGTGGGGCGTCCCGCATGGCCCGCGTCGTGCTCATCGCGGCCGGGTGCTCTGCCCGGCCCAAGGCGTTCGTCCCGCCCTTCTTCTTCGGGGGTTCCACGCCGGGTATGATCAGCGTCTGCCCCGGCTTGAGGTGCGTCGTGTCCTTCAAATGATTGGCGTCGAGGATCGCTTTGACGGTCGTTCGATAGCGGTGAGCAATAGCCTCCACGGTGTGCCCCCGTTGTACGACATGAGTGACATCGGCGCGCGCTGGCATCCCAAAGGCAACGACTGCCATCAAGGATCCAGAACGAACGAATGCCGCTACCGCTGCAGCACCTGAAAAGCGCATCGGGTCGACCGTATACTCGAAGTCGGTGAGTCGTCAGCGCCCCGTTTTTTGACGCGCCGCTTTGCGCGGTGCCACACTCACGGTCAGCGTTGCGGCCGAGCGCGAAAGGCCACTCACCGCTCCCTAGGAACTCATGGCCGAAGGCAAGAACCTCGTCGGTGTCGATATCGGCGCGAGCTCCATCAAGGTCGTGCAATTGAAGGAATCGCGCAAAAAGCTGCAAGTCGCGCGTTGGGGTTTTGCCGCCCTTCCCCCACAGACCATCATCGACGGCCACGTCATGAATGCAGGCGCGGTCACCGACGCACTGGGCCGCATCTTCCACGACGGCAAGATACAGCAGCGTGACGTCGCCATCGGCGTCTACGGCCAGAGCGTAATCGTCCGCAAGATTACGGTGCCGATTATGACCACCGCCGAGCTCGACGAGCAGATCCACTGGGAGGCGGAGCAGCACATACCGTTCGACATCAAGCTCATGTCGGTGGATTACGAGGTGCTTCGCCGGCGGCCAGACGCCGGGCAAATGGATCTCTTGCTCGTGGCGGCGAAGAAGGACGAAATCAACGACTACGCAGCCATTCTGCGCGAGGCGAGGCTCAAGCCGGTCGTGGTCGACATCAACGCGTTCACGATTCAGAACCTCTTCGAGCAGGAGGTTGGTCTCCCCGACGATGGGACCATTGCGCTCCTGAATGTCGGTGCGGCGGTGACGTCCCTGAACATCGTCTCCAAGGGGGTCAGCGCGTTCACACGCGAGATCGCGAACGCCGGCAGCGTGATCACGGAGGAGATACGTAAAGGGCTTGGGTGCTCCTACGAACAGGCGGAGGCATACAAGCAGGGTGGAGGTCCGACCCAGATCGTTCCTCAAGAGGTCTCGCAGATAGTCAACCAGGCCTGCCAGGGGCTCGCCGGAGAGATCCAGCGCTCGCTCGATTTCTACTTGGCGACGAGTGGTGAGCAGGAGATCAGCCGCATCCACATTTGCGGCGGGAGCGCCTACCTGGCACCGCTCGTGCAAGCAATCGAGCGACGGGCCCGGGTACCTGTTCACCTGTTCGATCCGATGGCAGGCCTGACCGTCGATCCGAAGTTCGTGGACGAACCACGCCTCCGCGCAGTCGCCGCGCAAATGGTCGTCGCGCTCGGGTTGTCGCTCCGTTGCGACAAGGAGCGCCGGCAATGGTCCGCGTAAATCTCCTCCCGGAAAAGCGGCAAGCGGCGCGCCGCACGGCGTCAACCGAGCCGACTCAATTCTGGTTATTCGGTGTGCTCGCCGCCTTCCTGATCACCGCCATCGCCTGCCTATTCGTGGAAAAGATGAAGCAGGACGAGCTTCGCGACATCCTGGCCGAAAACGCGCGCATCCAGGGGCAGATCGACTCGATAAAAAAGCAGATTGCGAATCATGACGAGGTCAAAGCCAAGCTCAAGGACCTCCGGGATCGAGAAACTGCGATCCAGAAGCTCCAGACGGCGCGCACCGGTCCGACGTCCACGCTGCTCGAACTCGCCCGGGTGCTGACCCCCGGTCGAGGCCCCACGAGTGATCGGGAGAAGGTGGAACAACTGAGGCGCGACAATCCCAATGCGGCGTTCAACGCCAACTGGGACCCACGGCGCTTGTGGCTAACGGCGTACCAGGAGGCGAATCGGACGGTGAAGCTCGGTGGCCTAGCGCGCGACGGCGAGGACGTCAGCGAGCTCGAGCGGCGGCTAAGGCTCAGCGATTTCTTCGCGGAGGTAAAGCTGCTCCCGGGAACGAAGATTCTGGATCAGCTCACGCATCAGGAGCTCTTCCGCTTCGAGCTCTCGGCGAAGGTGAGGTACTGAAATGGCACCCCCTGCGTTGACGCAATCGTCGCTCGCGCGTCTTCCGGCGTACGCAAAGTACGGGAGCGGTGCGCTGCTCGTCGTCCTGACGATCGCGGCGTACTGGTTTATCTTCTACTCCGATGCCGCGGCGAAAATTGCCGGTGCGGAGCGGCAAAAGAAAGCCATACGTGACGAGCTCGCGCAGCAGCAGCAGGCAGCCGCCAGTTACTTCGCAGACCGCGACGAGCTCGCAATTCGCGAGCAGCGCGCCCGGGAGTTGAACAAAATCCTCCCCAACGAGGCGCAGGAGGACGGGTTCCTCTCGAGCATCCAGCAGGCCTCGAACGCGGCAGGGATCGACCTCAAGGCCTATGCGCCACTCGAGGAGGTTGCCCAGAACTTCTACGCCAAGGTGCCGATGCGCCTGGAGATGGCGGGTCACTTTCACCAGATCGCGAAATTCGCCTACGAGCTGAGCAAGGTGGATCGCATCATCAACGTCGAGGACATCGAGCTGTCCGAGCCGAAGATCGTAGGCGACGAGGTCGTGCTCCGAGGCAAGTGCCTGGCAACCGCCTTTCACGCCGTGAAGCCGAGGGAAAGCAGGACCATTCCGCCCGCCGCGGCGGGCGGCGGGACGGTGGCCGCAGCGCCATCGGCGGGAGGTACCGCGCCATGACCGGCTTGTACCGGCGCGTCCTCGCGACGGCGCTCCCCATTGCGTTGGCTGCCTGCGGAAACCCGACATCGTCCGCGCCGCCGCCGCCGGTTCGCTTGGCGCCGATGGCGGCGGCAACCGTCGCGCCGCTGTCTCCCGAGCTGAAGGGTCCAGAGTACGCGGAGAGCGACTTCGTCGAGGGGGACCGCAACCGTGACCCATTTCGAACCTTCATCATCCAGAACCAGATCGTAAGCACGCAGGCGCTCAATCAGCGCAAAGTCGAGCTCGCCGCGTATGCCATCGACGAGTTGAAGCTCGTGGCGATCATTCTCGGCGGGGATCGGTCCCGCGCAATGTTCGTCGATCCCACGGGCAAGGGCACGGTCGTGTACCGCGGCACCTTCATTTGCCGATCGGAGGTCGTCCACCTCGGAGGAAGCAACGGGCCCGAGTACCAGTTGAACTGGCGAGTGGACCGCATCCGCGAGGGGGACGTAGTCCTAATCCGCGAGGATCCTGCCCAGCCCGCCATTCCTCCGGCAACGCGCGTTGTGCCCCTTCATCCTGAAACGAACAACGAGGCGCAGGGTCTCGCGCACGGATGAGCACTCACCAGACTACGTGCCGTTTGGGCCCGTTTGCGGCGGTCCTTCGGGAGGGCCGACCTCCCAGCGAAGCTCGCCGTTCCCCTCCGCTCCGGCGAAACGCAGGCCGAACCAACGAGAGTTGGTCGAGATTGTCGATCGCCCCTCGGCGGTCTGCCGGGGAAAGCGGATGCGGAACGCCCGCCGCCAGACGGTCGTGTAGGGGAAGTAGCGCGTCTCCAGCGGGCCCGGCTTCACGATGGTTTCGATCTTCGACGGCGCGGTCTCGTCGCCTTCGTCATCGATGAGACGGACAGTCCACGCGCTGGTCGGTCGGCTGAGATCCGTCCAGCGCCAATTCGTCCCGTGGAGAGCGACATAGAACTCGTGGTCGGTCGCTGTCTCGCGCAACGTGCGATCGAGCACCTCGCGACGCTGCTCCACCGTGAGGCGATAGTCGTCGGCGTAGCGCACGACATAGGCCCAGCGGAAGTCCCACGACTCGTACGTCGCAGTGACGGTGAGCTTGTCGTCGAGCTCGGAGAGAACGATCAGGCTTTTGTCGCGCGTCCACTTCTGGAGGACCTGGCGATAGTCGTTTGGCACGTACTCGCGCGGGCCCCCAGACAGCGAAACCTTTGGCTCCGAGCAAGCCGTCGCGACCAGAGCGAGAAGCCCGACCAACGACTGGGTGATGAACCGCATCGCGCACCGCGCAGCGTACAGCAGATCAGCGACGATCCGAGGGCTTTTGCGTGAGGGCGGCGGCAAGCGGGTGTCGCTCGAGGCGAGCGCATGGGCACGCGCAGTGGCGTCCAACGGGGGACACCAAGCCGGCGTGCGGTCTCTTCGCGCTGCACACGGTGCGCAGGCTGTTTGCACGCGGCAATCGACGAGCGCCGCTTGTGCTCGGCACCGTCGCTCTGGCATATTCGGTGCCTATTTTCACGAACGTTCCTTTGGAGTCCGGATGCCCCTCGACATACAGCTCCGTGCGGCCGAGCCGCAGGATCTCGCGGCCGACCTCCTAGTTGTCGGGGTCACGGCACTCCCAGGCAAGGCGCCCGCGCTACCAGTTTCGTTGAAGGCCCTCGACTCTGCGCTGGGCGGCGCGCTCGCCAAGCTCGTCGCCAAAGAGGAGTTCACCGGCAAACGCGATCAGTCGCTTTCCGTGACGGCCTTCGGGGGTCTCAAGGCCGAAAAGCTGGTCTTGATGGGGATGGGCGATCGGCGCTCACTCCGCGCGCCCGAGCTGCGCACCTTCGCGGCGAAAGCCGCGCGCGCGGCGAACCTCGACAAGGCCGCGTCGCTTGCAGTGTCGATTCCCGCTGGACTGGAGAGCGGGCTGCGCGCATTGGCGGAGGGCTTCGAGCTCGGCGCGTACCGTTTTACGAAGTACCTCACCGGAGAACGCAGGCCGAAAGTGGAGCTCGCATCGGTCACGGTCGGCATCTCCGGCAAGGCTAGCGCTGCCGCGACGGCCGCAATAGCCGTCGGACAGGCGGTCGGAACGGCGGTCAACCTCTCGCGCGACTGGAGCAACGAGCCGGGCAATGTCATGTACCCCGAGACGTTCGCTGCGGCCGCGCAGAAGCTGGCCAAGTCCCACGGATTGACCATCGACGTCTTCGATTTCAAGGAGATTCGCCGTCGTGGGATGAAGCTGATCGATGCGGTCGGGCGCGGAAGCGCGCATGACCCTCGGTTCGTTCACCTCACCTGGGCGCCCAAGGGTGCAAAGAAGCGGCTGGTGTTCGTCGGCAAGGGCATAACCTTTGACAGCGGGGGCGTCAGCATCAAGCCAGCCGCCGGTATGGGAGACATGAAGCACGACATGAGCGGGGCCGCGAACGTGGTCGCGCTGATGGCTGCGGTTGCAACGATCAAACCCAAGGTGGAGGTGCATGCCATAGCGGCCTGCGCCGAGAACATGCCGGACGGAAACGCCTACCGCCCCGGCGACATCTGGGGTTCGCTGGACGGTAAGTCCGTCGAGATCGTCAATACCGATGCGGAGGGGCGGCTCGTGCTCGCCGATGCGCTCGCCTACGCCCGGACCTTGTCGCCCGATGTCCTCGTCGACAACGCGACGCTCACCGGCGCGTGCGTCGTCGCGCTCGGAAACAACTGCTCCGGGTGGTACGCGAGCGACGAAGACGTGGCGCGCGAGTTCTCGGTGGCGCTCAAGGACTCCGGCGAACAGATGTGGCGCATGCCTTTGCTCGAGGACCTCCGTGACCAAATCAAGAGCGACGTCGCGGACGTGAAGCAGGCAGGCGATCGATACGGCGGGTCGATCACCGCGGCCCTCTTCTTGCGCGAATTCGCCGGGGACGCCCGCTGGATTCATTGCGACATCGCAGGGCCGGCCGCCATCGAACGCCCCATCAACTGGATGCAGAGCAAGGGTGCAACCGGGCATGGCGTCCTGACCTTCCTCGCAATGATTGAACGCGCCGTACGATGACCGCATAGGCGTCCCGCCGAGCAACGGGCGTCGTGCCGTGCTACGTGCGGCCCGTGTCCGGCGGCGAGCCTACCTGCGAGACCCTCGAGCGAAAGCTCGGTCGCCTGCTGTCGCGCGCCGTGGCGGACTTCGACATGATTGCCGAGGGCGACCGGATCCTCGTCGCGGTCAGCGGCGGCAAGGACAGCTACACGATGCTCCACCTCTTGCGGGCGCTCCAGCGCAAGGCCCCGGTGCGCTTCGAGCTGAAGGTCGTAAACGTCGACCAAGGGCATCCGGGCTACCCGGGGCACCTGCTACGCGAGTACATGGCGCGAGAGCAATACGACTTCACCATGATTGAGGAGGACACGTATTCGATCGTCACGGACAAAATCCCGAAAGGGAAAACGTACTGCTCCCTATGCTCCAGGCTTCGTCGGGGAATTCTCTACCGAGTCGCGAAGGAGCTAGGCTGCAACAAGATCGCGCTGGGGCATCATACCGAAGACGTTCTGCAGACGCTGTTTTTGAACCTGATCTTCGCCGGGCAGCTCGCATCCATGCCGGCCAAGCTCCTGGCAGACGGCGGCGCAATGGTCGTCGTCCGTCCGTTGGTTTATTGCGCAGAGAACGACATCCGTACGTTCGCCCAGCTCGTTGGGTTTCCCATCTTGCCATGTGACTTGTGCGGTTCTCAGGAGCAGCTGCAGCGAAAGATGGTGGGGCGGCTCATAAACGAGCTCGAGCGGGAGCGACCCGGTACCAAGCGAGTGATGCTGGCGGCCCTGAAGAATGTGCGTCCGACTCACCTGTTGGACCAGGGCCTCTGGAAGGCGCTCGGTTTGCGGGCAGCGCCGGCCGACGATGAAGCGCCCGAGAGCGCGCCGGCCATTGCGGAAGAGCGTCTGTTGCGAAGCTGATCGTGCGGCGTTGAATGGCGATGAGAATCGTGGATTGGACGGGGCGGTTTGCGGCGCTGGGTACGGCCGCGCAAGCGAGCGTACCCGGGCTTTACGCCTGGGGGGTCACGGTGGCTCCATGCGCATGGGCGCACGGCGCCCCGGGTGCTGCAAAGCTGTCCGCCGCGGTCGCTTTGTCGGCCCTCGTGCTCGGGACGCTTTCCGGCGGATTCCGCGATCGCTTGCGCGTTCCGCTCTTCTGGATGTTCGTGCTCGGCAGTGCCCTCGCGTGGTGCACTGCCCCGGCCGCCGTCTCATTTTCCCGCATCGACACACAGCATGGGCTCGCGGGCATGTTGGGTTGGGCACTCTTTGCGATCACGTGGTGCTCCCCTGCGCTTCGCGGATCGCCCGGAGCGGGGCATCTGGTCGAGGGTGACTCGCACCCGATGGGCAAAGTCCCACGCCGCACAATGAATCTCACCGTGATCGGTGGCTCGATCCTAGCGGCGATTTTGCAAGCGCCGGGCTGGGGTGCCACGAGCGGCGAACGCGCTCTTCTCGTGCGCTTCGTCGGCGTGGCGGCGGGCCTCTCGATTATCGGAGCAGCGACCGAGCTCGCCGTCGCGTCCGACTGCCGGCGTTTTCCCCCGAGCGGTGGCGCGCCGTTCGAGGGCAACCGGCAGCCCGCAATTGGCGCTCCGATGCGAGTCCGCTTGCGCCGCGCGACGCCCTCGATCCTCCTGCTTGCGCTGCTCGCTCTTGGTGCGCTGCTCTTCGGATCCCGAGCCTGATACTCTACGGGTCGATGCAGCTCGCGGACGTGTTGGCAACGTCATTGCTCGTCGGGGCGGGTGCGGCGTTCTGGTCGGGCGAAACCGCGCTCGCGCGCGCCCAAGATCTTCACGCCCTCTACTGGCTGATAGTGGGTGCGGTGGCTTTGCGTGCGTGCGTACAAATCGTCCGACCGGGCACCCACGGGAACAAGGCCTGATGCGCGGCGTCCTCGCATCCGCGGCGTTGTGCATGGCACTCGCCAATTGCAGCGAAACGTCGCAGCCGAGACCCGCGTCCGTGTTTCGGCCCGCCGACGTGGCTCGCGTCGGCGACGTGGCCATCCCGCGGCTTCTCGTGGCTCGTGTCGCCGGTGCACAGGATGTTGGCCCGCGCCGAGCGCTCGACGCTCTGCTGGAGGACGCGCTAGCGGCGGAGGGCGCCAGGAGGCGAGAGCTCGAGCGGCTGCCCTCCGTCGTATGGGGAACAGAGGTCGCGCTCGCAAGAATTCTGTCTCGACACATCCATGAGGAGGCGCGCGCGCAAGGGCCACCTGGCATCGAAGAGGTCGCGCAGCTCCGGGTAATCCACGCCGTTGTGCTGCGTTCGCCCTCGCTTCCGAGGGCGCGCGCCCTCGCTGCTGCCGAGTCGCTCCGGCAAGCGGTAAGCCGCGCACGGGACGAGGACGAGTTCGAGCAGAGCGCAAAGGCCAGCGTGCCCGTTCCCGTCACGGTAGAGCGATTGCCGCAGTTCGACGCCACCGGTGAGATGCAAGGCGGTGAGCTCGATCCTGTGTTCGTGAGCGCCGCATTCGGCCTTCATCATCCCGGGGAGACGAGCCCAGTCGTCGAAACACAGTTCGGCTGGCATGTCATCCGGCTGGTCGCTCGCCGCGCGCCGGACGCAGACACTGCCGCTCCACGGGCGTACGCGTTCAACGAAGCGGTCATCGAGCTGCGTGCACGAAACGCTATGGACGCCGTGCTCGCAGCCCACCAGCGCCGTCTCACGATCAATATGTCCGTCGCCGCCGATCGGCTCATGACGGACGCGCTTGCCGCAGTGCGGTGACTCGCAAGGCTCGGCTGGACCGCGGCTACGCATGGAAGCTGAGCCGAATGTGCCGCTGCGCCCCCATGCCCGAAAGGCATTGACACGAGAGCGGGGGTGACTATTGTGCGCCGCCCGGTCGACGGATGGCGTTCCACCCGTCGACGTAGGGCAGACCAATAACGGAAGAGCCACGAGTCTCTGGGCGTGCGTACTGCGCCCACCGCATTTCAGCCTCTTCGTCGCGAGTAGCACAGCCCGTCGTGGGCTGCGGGCTCGCAGGGCCATCGCTTCTGATGGCCACCGTTGGCGGTCCGGTCGCTCCGAAAGAAATGGGCGACATTCACTTGACGAGTCGGCCTCGAAAAACTACCTTATCGACCCCCGACACGGAGCCAAGCGCTCCCTCGCTCCTTGAAAACTGAATCGTACGCTCGCTTTTGAGCGTTCCGCTCGCATGTTCGCATGCGATCGAAACGACGACGAAGTGGGTCCCCGAAGAGCGCGAATCTGACTCCGCCATTTCGGCGGGTCACGACAGAAGCGACTTTTCAATCACAAAGCCAGAGCCCACGCTCTGCCTCAGGCGCAAGCCTCCGGCATCGTGGGGACTCGACAGATCCAACTGGAGAGTTTGATCCTGGCTCAGAACGAACGTTAGCGGCGCGCCTAACACATGCAAGTCGCACGAGAAAGGGCTTCGGCCCCGGTACAGTGGCGCACGGGTGAGTAACACGTGGGTAACGTTC
>JALYHV010000149.1 GCA_030776205.1 Myxococcota bacterium
GCCCGGTATGTACCGCGTAGGCGGCCTTCGCGATAATGGCCTCCCCTATGAACCGATCAACCGGTGTAACCTTGATGCCGGAGCTCGTGGACGAGCGGCCAAGACTCGGCAAGCTCGGGCGGAGCCCATTGGCGCGATGAGGGTAAATAGGCCGGGCGCGCGCGCTGGGGCGATTCGGGTTCTCGGCGCCACCCTCGGTCTTTTAGGATTCGGGGGATGCGCGGGCCATCTGGGAGTCGCCAGCAGCATGGTGGACAGCCGGGCGGCGCTCGCGCCCCTTACGGCATTGAGCGGGTATCCGAAGGCGCGAATTGTCGAGCTCGTGGAAAGAACGCACGGGCTACAGGTTTCCGACCCGTACCGGTGGTTGGAGGACGGCGCCACCGCTGAAGTCGTGACGTGGTTTCGGGAGCAAGACCGCTTGGCGCGGACGACCCTGGACGGGCTCCCGGAGCGCGCAGTCATGGCCGCGCGTCTGCGCGAGTTGCAAGAGGGGTCGTCGCGGGAGCAAGTTGTCCACGCGGGAGGATCGACGTTCTATACCCTGCTCGACGGCGCGCACGACCGCGGACGAGTGATGGTCGAGTCGGACGCGGGGGGAGCGGCTCGCGTTGCGATCGATCCCAATGGCTGGGCCGATACGAATCTCGGCGACTGGGTGCCGTCGCCCGACGGCCTGCGGATCGCGTACGAAGTGAAGCGTCACAATGCCGATTCCGCCGTCCTCCAGGTCATCGAGGTTGCGACCGGCCGAGTCTCGGGGTAGCGCAGACGAAGTCGTCTTTCAGCGAACCGGAGACGCGACGGCGAGCCTCGACTGCACCGTTGACCCTGCGGGCAAGTGGCTCGTTGTCACCGTTCACCACGGATGGAACGGAACGGACGTCTACTTTCGCCGGGCAAACGGCGACGTCCAGTGGCGGCCGCTCACCGTCGGGGGCACGGCCTCCTACCGCGCGATCCCGAATGGGGATTTCATTCTCGTGCAGACGGACGAAGACGCGCCGCGCGGTCGAGTATTTCGCGTCGATCCCACGGACCCAGCCCGCGAACGCTGGCGAGAGATCGTGCCCGAACGCGCTGGCGCGTCGCTGCGTCGCGCGGCCCTGATCGGAGATCGTCTGTTGCTCACGTACGCGATCGACGCGCTGTCCTCGTTTGAGATCGTCGACTCGGAGGGCGGCGTGCGCTCGATCCGGCTCCCTGGCGTAGGCGCCGCGTCCATGACCGGCCGTCCCGGCGACGACACCGCCTTCCTGCGCTTTTCCTCCATGGGAACCCCACCACAAACCTGGCGGGTATCCGTGCGGACGGGGGCACGCTCCTTGTTCTCCGAACGGCGCCTCCCATTCGACCAGGATCGCTTCGTGACGGAGCGACTCTTCGCGACGTCCAAGGACGGCACACGCGTCCCGCTATTCGTGTCGCATGCGCGCGACGTGAAGCTCGATGGCTCTGCGCCGGCAATCCTTTATGGCTACGGCGGTTTTCGAGTCTCGCTGCAACCGGCCTTCGTCGAAGGCGTGGTTCCCTGGCTCGAGCGAGGCGGCGTTTATGCAATCGCTTGTCTGCGGGGTGGCCTGGAATACGGCGAGTCCTGGCATCGAGCTGGGATGCGCCACGAGAAGCAACACGTGTTCGACGACTTCATCGCGTCTGCCGAAGCCCTGGTCCAAGGTGGGTTCACGCGACCCGAGCGGCTCGTCGTGCAGGGCGCCTCGAACGGTGGGCTCCTCGTGGCCGTCGCAGCTATCCAGCGACCCGACTTGTTTCGTGCGGTGCTGTGCGGCGAGCCGCTCGCAGACATGATTCGCTTCCCCCTCTTCGGCGAGTCGGGGCGGGCCGGTGCTGCTTCGTGTGGACTGGGAGGGCGGTCACATGGGGGCGGCGGGAGCCCGCGCTGAGCTGGAGAAGCGCGCTGACGAGCTGTCGTTCGCATGGGCGGCAGTGCGAGCGGCGTCGAGCCTCGAGCTGCGCAAAACGCCGCATTGAGAACGGAGAGGCAATCGCCGATCTCCCCTCGCGGTGCGTGGAGACGGCGCTCGCGCTCACCCTTCGCGCGCGAGAAAGGCCGCCATCAGCGAGAACCCCAGCATCGCAATCAGCACCGCCAACCCGACGGTCCACGCACGCCCGACCCATCTCACGCCCTCGCTTCCGGAGCCCGGACCCGCCAGCACGTCGGCCAGCCGCGAACGCGCCCGCCGTGCGGCACGGAGCAGAAGCAGGGTCTCGAGCGCGCCCGCAATCGCCAAGCTCTCCAAGGCGAGGCGCAATCCGCGCGCTCGCGAGGTGGC
>JALYHV010000150.1 GCA_030776205.1 Myxococcota bacterium
TCCCAGTGCTCCGCGTCGCGTGACTCGTCGTCGGATTTGGTCACCATCTCGCAGAGGGGCATAGCGCGACGTGCGACGCGCTGATAGGCACGCCAGCACGAGGCGGTTCGAGCGTGCGCCGCGGTCCTTTGAAGTCGGCGGACGAGCGTGATAGCCCTGCGCACCCGTGCAACACCTGCCCGCTGCCCGCCGATTTCTCCTTGCTTCACTCTGCGCATTCGCCCTGCTCGTGAGCGGCCCAACGGCCCACGCGGACGTCAGCTCGTGGCTCGCCTTTGGCAGCGGAGTCGCGTCGCAACGCAACCACGACACATCGGCCCGTACGCTCTCGCCGATGCTGACGTACTCCGTCGGCGTCGGGACCCCCGCGGCGAGCGAAGTCGTCGTCGGGGGACTGCTCCGGGGTACAACGCGCTTCAATCTCGGCACCGACCTCGGTATCGCGGCGCGCATCGCGAGCAGTGGCTTCGCCCGCGGCGATTGGGGATTCGCCATCGAAGCGGGCGCGGCGTTTCGACCTTGGCGCGGCGGGAGCTACGGCGAGTGGCCGTTGCAAGCCGCGCTGACCGGCGGCCTGCCCTGGGGATTTCAGGTCGCGCTCGGGGGCGAGCTCTGGAGCGTCTCGGGCGCAACGCCGGCGCAGGGGCTCTACGTCGCTGTCGAGCTCGATTTGTTACGCCTCACCGTGATGCGCCAGGGGTCGACCGAGCGCTGGTGGCGCAATCCTCTCCCCGCCGGCGCTCGCGCGAGCGCGGCGGTCACGCGATGACGATCACCGCACCGGCTCCACCCGAGGTGCGGGACGGCGCTCGTCGGCCTTGATCGAGTAGCGCACGAGCGCGCGCAGCACGGCGTTACGCTCCACGTTGCCGACAACGCCCTTGATGTCCTCGTATACGGTGGGGTCCACCAGCAAGGCGCCCAGCGTTCCGCGACCCTGTCGCATGTTCGCGACGATGGTGCGAAGGTCGTCGCTCATCGCGTTCAGGTTCGACATCAGGTGTTGCGACGAGCCCTTGTCGTCGCCGTAAATCAGCTCGTGCGCGAGGCCGTTGCCCTTGCGAATGGCCGTCAGATCCTCATGCAGCTCGGCGACCGAGCCCGCGGCGCTCTTCGATAGTTCGCCGTCGTAAATCAGCGCGTGCGCGATTCCGGGCCCCTGGCGTACTTGCGCCGAGAGCTCTTGCAGATCGGCGAGCACGCGGTCCGCGTGGTCCATCGAGTGGTCCAAATGAACGATGAGCTCATTGATCTCGTCGGCCTGCCGGCGATCGAAGAAGAGCCGATGCATGACACCGTCCCCGCGCACGATGGCGTCCAGCAGGGCGTGCACGTCCGCCGCCGTTCCTTTGATGTCTCCGGCGAAATTCGGGTCACCCAACGCTTGGGCGAGCGGCTGCATCTGCTCGATCGCGTGCTGCGCGACCTGGGCCACCCTGTTCGCTGCAGCGAACATGTCGGTAGGCTCCTCGGAAGGGACGAGCTTCTCGTGGTCGATGGGAGCGGCACTCGGCGAACCGACAGTCAGCTCTATCATCTTGTCGCCCAGGAGACCCTTGTTCGCGACGCGCGCGGTGCTGTCCTCGCGGACTCGCGGGGCCTCCTTGCTGGAGAGAGAAAGCGAGACGAAGATGCGCGGGTCGGAGGGGTCGTGGCTGTGACCTACGGAGGTCACGGAGCCGATGTCGACGCCACCCATGCGCACCGGCGCTCCGGGCTTGAGCCCCGCGACGTTCTCGAAAGTCGTGCGGTAAGTGACCTTTGGTTCCCAGAGCTGGCGCGCGCTGCCGATGAGAAAGACGGCGAGCATCGTGCAAGCCAGACCGAAAATGACGAAAAGGCCGACCTTGATCTCACGTGTCATCTGCTGCTCCGGACTGTCATGACGACGACAACAGCGATGCGACGTCCTCGGTCTCCGGGGCGTGACCGTCGATGAAGTCGCGCACTGTCTTGTTGGTGGTGGTGCGGAATTCTTCCTTGTTGCCGACCATCAGAATGCGCCCGCGGGCAATCATGGCCAGGCGGTTGGAAACGCTGAATGCCGTCCCCATGTCGTGGGTCACGACGACGCTGGTCACCTTCAGCGCGCGCTGGATGCCCTTGATCAGGTGGTTGATTCGGGCGGTGTTGACGGGGTCGAGGCCGGTCGTGGGCTCATCATACAGGATGACCTCGGGCTGCAGCGCGAGCGTGCGCGCGAGGCCGACGCGCTTCTTCATGCCGCCGGAGAGATCGCTCGGGCGCATCGGCTCGATACCGGGAAGGCCGACGAGCCCAAGCGAGTGCTCGACGCGGTCGTTGATCTCCCGCTCCGTCATCTTGTCCCAGAATTGCTCGCGCAATCCGTAGGCCACGTTCTCTCCGACGGTCAGCGAGTCGAAGAGCGCTGCACCTTGGAAGAGATAGGCGATCCGACGGCGCACTTCGGTGAGCGCCTGGTCGTTCATCTTGGCGATGTCTCCGCCCTCGAAGAGAATCTCCCCGGTGTCCGGCGTGAGCAGGCCGATGAGCATCTTGAGCATCACGCTCTTTCCCCCACCGGACGCACCCATGACCGTCAGCGTTTCGCCGCGGCGAATGTCCAGGTTGAGGTCAGTGTAGACCCGCTTCGGCCCGAAGCTCTTGCGGACACCCACGAACCGGATCAGCGTCTCCTCGAACGGCTGGCTGGCGGGCGGCGAGTCGGTGTCGGATGCAGACACGAGTCGAGCTTAGCGCGAAAGGACGTTCACGAGGCCGGATCTGCTGGTTCTGCAGCCACCAGTCGAACCTCGACCGCCCCGCCGCCGTTCCAAGTGTCGCGCCGCAACGCGCCGACCACCCGAGCCTGCGTCCCTAGCCGCGAGGCTAGCTCGCCCATCTCGGGCCCGAAGCAGGCCATCGGCGCGCCGCCTACTTCCAGCCACAATCGCAAGTGGCCGCCCCGGACCTCGCGGGCGGCGAGCACGCGCGCGCGCTCGATGACGAGGCGAGGCGCCGGGTTCGCTTGACCGCAGGGCTCGAATCGCTCCAGGTCGTGAACCACGCGCGCGGGCGAGTCGCCGACGTCCAGGTGTGCCTCGGCGTCGAGCGAGCGCGACGTATCGGGCACACCCATCGCGGCGCATGCGCCGCAAAAAAGGTCGCGGAAAGCCTGGATGCGATCGGCCGCGACCTCGACGCCGGCGGCCGCATGGTGCCCGCCGAAGCCGAGGAGCGTTTCACGAGAGCGGACCAGCGCGTCGTAGACCGAGAACCCGGCAGGCGCCCGCGCCGAGCCGCGCCCGGTAGCGCCATCGAGGGCGACCACGACGGCCGGTTTGCCGAACCGCGAGGCAAGCCGCCCCGCCACGATGCCGACGACGCCAGGGTGCCATCCTTGTTTGGCGAGCACGATCCCGGGAAGCCGCGAGAGCCCGGGGTCCTCGAGCGCCAGGAGCGCCTCCGCCAGCACCGCGTTCTGCACCTCCTTGCGACGGGTGGAACAATCCTCCACTTGCAAAGCGAGCCCCCGCGCCTCCGCGTCGCTCGTAGCCAGCAGCAGAGCCAGCGCCAGATCCGGCTTGTCGAGCCGTCCCGGCGCGTTGATGCGCGGCGAGAACCGAAAGGCCACGTCCTCTCCGGTCGGCGTGGACGACGTGCAGCCCGCGATCTGGGTGAGCGCCCGCGTACCAGGCCGGCTTCCGCGAGCCAGAAGCTTCAACCCGGCGCGTACGAGCGGACGGTTGTCGCCGTCGAGGGGAGCGACATCGCCGATGGTGCCGATGGCCACGAAATCGAGCCAGTGCCGCATGTCGAGCGCGACGCCGAGCGCCGTCCGTACCCCCGCGCAAATCGAGAGCGCGAGGCCGACCGACGCGAGCCCCTTGTAGGCGAAACCGCACTCTGGTCTGTGCGGGTTCAGGAACGCAAGAGCGGGCAGCGGCGCGTCCGGTACTCGATGATGGTCGATGACCAGTGCATCGACACCGGCGTTTTGGACTCCTCGCAGTCGCTCGTGATCGCTCGATCCACAGTCACACGTGACGAGCAGCGACGCGCCTGAAGAGAGGACGCGCTCCAGCGCGGGCCCCGAGAGCCCGTAGCCCCCATCGAACCGGTTGGCGAGCACGGTGACGACCTCGGCGCCGAGCGTGCGCAGCACGTCCGTCATGAGCGCGGCAGCCGTCACGCCGTCCGCGTCATAGTCACCGAAGACGCAGATGCGCTCCTTCGCACGGACTGCGCGCGCTAGCCGATCGATCGCTTCGCTGCGATCCTTCATGCCGTCGGGGGAAGTCATGTGCGCGAGCTTCGGCTCGAGAAAGCGCGCCCCGTGACTGGGATCGCCCATTCCACGCGCCAGGAGCACGCTCGCGGCCGTGCGCGTGATCGAGAGACGCCGCGCGAGATCGCTCGCGTCCTCGCCAGCATGCGGCGGTAGCCGAAGCATAGAGAGCGACCGGAGCCTGGCCGTCTCCAGGAGTCAACGTTTTGCGTATGCGCGTCACCGCGGGCCATCGCGACCATCGCGAAGACGCGGCGGAGGACCTCTCCGTCAGGTCGCGCGCGCCGGCGCGTTCAGGCGCTTCTTCACGTCCGATCGGCGAGACATGCGCTTGTCGATCCACTCGGTCAGCGGCGCCGCGACGTAAATGCTCGAGTAGGTGCCGGCCAGGATGCCGACTACGAGGGCGAGCATGAAGTCCTTGATCACGCCCGTTCCGTATACGAAAAAGGCGGTGACGCTCAGCAACGTCGCGCCTGACGTGAGGATGGTGCGGGACAGCGTCTCGCTGACGCTCAGGTTGATAATCTCGGCGAACGACTTTCCCCGGTGCTTGCCCAGATTCTCGCGAATACGGTCATAGACGACGACCGTGTCGTTCATCGAGTAGCCGACGACCGTCAGGACCGCAGCGATGGTCGACAAGGTGATCTCCTTGCGCAGGAGAATGAACACGCCGATGACCACCATGGCGTCGTGAACGCACGCCACGATGACACCCGGCGCGAAGCGCAAATCGAATCGGAACGCCAGGTAAAGCATGATGAACACGATGGCGATGGCCACCGCGTTGCGCGCGCTGTCGCGTAGCTGCTTGCCGGCTTTGGGGCCGACCCACTCGACGCGAAGGGCGTGCTCCGGAACCATGTCCGCGCCGAGGTTTTGCCGCATCCGATCGATGAGCTGGTCGCCCTTGCTCAAGAGCTGAATCTCGACGCGATGATCGCGCGGATTGAGCACCTGAGGGTTCGTGGAGCTCGCACGGAGCGCCACCCCCGGCACGGACATGACCTGTCCTTTGACCCTCTCGAGGTCGGGATCGACGTCGTAGCGCGTGGTGATCTTTCCGCCGCCCGAGCTGAATTTGACCTCCGTGGCGCGCGCATCGTCCGGACACCTTTGCGGATCCGACAGCGGCGCCGCCGGATCGTCGATGTAGCAGAGGGCGCGCCGGAGGAGCTCCTTCTCGTCGTCGGTGATCGCGCTCACGTCCTGAACCCGAATGAGGAAATGGTACGGGTTGTTCTGGTCGGATACCTGCACGACCTCTGGATTCTGGAAGCCCGCTGCCTCGACTGCCCTCCGCACGCCGGCTCCGTCGATCGGCTTGTTGAAGGCGATCTCGACCTCGGTGCCCCCCTGGAAGTCCGTGCCGTAGTTGGGCCCCGGATAGAAAACGAGGACGATGGAGGCAACGACGAGAAAAAGACTCAGCGGGATCCAGAACCACCGCTGGCCCATGAAATCGAAAACGCGTCCCGGCTTGAAGAACTCCATCGCTCGTACCTTTTCATCCGCCTACTAGAACTCTGCGCCTAGGCTGAGGCGCTTGACCTTGGCCCCGCGGACCCACCAATCGAAGACGATGCGGGTGCAGAACACGCCCGTGAACAGGCTGCAAAGAATGCCCACGATCAGCGTAACGGCGAAGCCCTTGACCGGACCGCTTCCGTACTGAGCGAGGATGAGCCCGGAGATGAAGACGGTCATGTGGCCATCGATGATCGACGGCAAGGCCCGCGTGTACGCCGCATCCACCGCCGCACGCACGCTCTTGCCGGCGCGAAGCTCCTCGCGCATCCGCTCGTTGATGAGCACGTTCGCATCCACGCTCATCCCGAGCGTGAGCGCGAGGCCGGCGATGCCTGGAACGGTCATCGTCGCGCTGAACGTCGCCAGCGCGGCGAGCTGCAGCAGCACGTTGAACATGACGGCCACGTCGGCGACGATGCCCGACTTGCGGTAATAGGCGAACATGAAGAGGAGCACGGCAACCGAGCCGAAGAACGCTCCCTTCACGGCCTGCTGAATGGCGTCCCGGCCGAGCGACGGGCCAATCAGGGACTCGTTGCTGGGTGTGATGGGGGCCGGCAACGCTCCCGATCGGAGCACGAGCTGAAGCTGGTTGGCGTCGTGGAGCTGCCTCTCGGGGTCGCCCGCGCCCATCGAAATGGTCGCTTTGCCGCCGCCGATCTTCTGCTTGATCACGGGCGCGGAGTCCACGATGTCATCCAGAATGATCGCGAAGCGACGGTTGACGTTTGCTCCCGTCACCTCTTCGAAGCGATCAGCGCCGGCGGGGGAGAACGACAGGAGCACGAAATATTGGCCGAAGTTCTGCTGGTCCTGGCCGATGCTGGCGTCCGTGATGTAATCGCCGGTCAGCTCGGCGCGGCCGTACATGTAATACGTACGCCAGCCGACCTGCTTGAATTGCAACGGATCGGTCCCGTCGACCGGCTCGGTCACTGCGAAGAACCCGATGACGTGATCGTCGGGAACGCTCAGCGTCTTGGCCCACGCCTTGAAGCGACCCAGGCACTCGGTCATTGACTCGTTGGGGTACTTGGGAGGCTGGCACGACATCCGCGCGAAAGACGCCTTCGTCGTCCGCTTGTGACCATTGGCATCGAGCCCGTCCGGCGCGAGCTCCGTATACTGCGCGATGCCTTCTCCTTCCGGGAGGTCGTCAGGCTTGAGGGCCGCTTGACCGAAGACCTTCTCGCTCCCGCCGTCGTCCACCATCTTGAACTCGAGGCGGGCCGTGCGCCGTATGATTTCCTTTATCTCACGGAAGCTCTTCTCGTCGGTGCCAGGCACCTCGACGATGATGTCCTCGTCACGCGTGGTGACGGCCGCCTCTCGAAGTCCGAGCTCGTCGACCCGACGCGAAACGGTGTCCTTCGCCTGCGCGACGGCGCGCTCACGGATCTGCGATTCGATGTCCGCGCGCATCTTGAAGGTGATCTCGTCGTCCGCAGGGCCCTTCGTTTCGGCCAGCTCGCCAAGGAACTTCTTGGCAAAACGGTCGTCGACCTTGGATTGGTCACTCCTGTCCTTGAACTTGAGCCGGATGAGCGCCGTCTCCGGTTGCGCCACGTGCACCTTTTCGTCGAGCTTGGCGAGCTCCTCACGCGTGACGCGACCGTCGCCCGAGTGCATCCCGAAGCTCGTCGCCAGCTCCTGACGCATCTCGTCTGCGAAATGGTCACGCTTGTCGCGGATCGCTTCGTCGACCTCGACGGTGTAGACGAGGCGCATTCCGCCCCGCAGATCGAGCCCGGGAGCAATGGCGAAGCCAATGCGGTCCCGCACGTATCCCGGGAGGGGCAGCTTGCCACCGCTCATGTTGTGCAACGTCGGCCATAGGGCGACGAGCGAGCCGAGAAAGACGGCCACGACGAACCCGAGCTTGAGCCGCCACCCCTCGTCCATCACCGGCAAGAGGCTGAAGGCCGCCCAAACGACGGCCAACGCGCTGACCACGAGCCCCCAGAAATTGTCAAAATGAAAGAAAAGCGCCGCTGACCCTGCTGCGACGGACATCACGACCAGCGACCCGCGCGTCGCAGGTTTCGTCGTACCCCAGACGGACACCGCGACCGCCGCTATCGTGGCGCCGAGGACCGCGACGGGATTTCCGGAAAGGACCAGGGCCAGAGCCGCAAGTCCGAGGGTGAGCAGTCCACTGACTAGAGCGAGAACTTTCTTGCTGGGCATGTCACTCGGCCGGCGACGATTACTTCTTTTCGGCGACAGGCTTGGCTTCTTTCAGTTCCTTTGGAGTCGTCTTCTCCGGCTCGACGAAGGGCGTGATCGTGTTCGCCACGATCTGAACCGTCACGCCCGGCGAGATCTTCACCTTTGCGAGGCGATCGTCCATCTCGACGAGCTCGCCCACGAGACCAGCGTTGGTCATCACGCGATCGCCTTTTTTCAGCGAAGCCCGCGCGGCCGTCTCCTTCTTCTGCTTCCGCGACATTAGGAAGAAGAAAGGGACGAAGATGACGAGCATCATCAGGATCGGCAAAAATCCTGCGAGAGGCGAGCTAGGCGGGGAAGCTGCGCTCTGCGTGGGCGCGGAGTCTTGCGCGACGCCGGGCGTCCCGGCTTTCGGCTGCACGTTTTGCGCTAACAGCAGGTCGTTCGAGAGGAGAGGGGCGGACACGGTGCATCTCCGAAAAAAAAGCGCCCGGAGCACCCGGACGCAACGGGGGTCGGGGATAGCCCTTGGACGCCTCCTCGTCAACCGCGTCGCCTGCTCTGCCGAGTGCCGCCGCCGCTCGCGATCGAGCTCTCTCGGGCCGAACCCACGCAGCTCGCCTATCCCGTCGAGCCGCGCGCTCGCGGGCTATTCGCAGCGCCCGCAAGCTCGTGCGGGGGCTATTCGCCGTCCCTCGCGCAGCGGAAACCGACGTTCGGCCCTGCCTCGAGCGCCGAGCCCCAATTGCGCGACGTCGTTCGGCTCATCGACGGAGGCGAAAGCCAGCCGCCGCCACGCAGCACGTGTGCCGCGCCCGCGCGAGGAGCCGGGCCGGGACCGAGGGACTCCGCGTACCAGTCGGCGGTCCATTCCTCGACGTTGCCGCTCATGTCTTGCACCCCGAAGACGCTTGCACCCGAAGCGTGGGTACCCCCGCGCGAAGGGCGCGCCGTGCAGCTCTTGCCCGATTGATCGCTGAGCAGGGTCACGGCGTATTGGCACGACGAGCCGACACCCCACGGGAAAGGCAGGGCGTACGTACCGCGCGCGGCATACTCCCACTCTCGCTCCGTTGGGAGGCGCTTGCCAGTAAAGCGGCAGTACGCCTCCGCGTCCGCCCAATGAACGCACGAGACGGGGAGCGAGGGGTCGCCTGCGTCGTACGTGCAGGTGGCGCTCGCGCGCGCCGGACGTACGCATACACCCGCGTCGACGCAGCCTCGGTAGGCGCCGACTCCGACCTCCGTCCGGTCGATCCAGAAGGGGGCGACCGTCACCGCCCTGAGCGGCCGCTCGTTGGCGGGCGCGCGTGGGCTCGATGAGCCCATCGTAAATCGCGCACCAGGCAATCGAAGCATTCCGTCGCGCGCCGCGACCACCTGCCGCAGCACCGCAGACCTACCCGGCGCGGGCTCTTCGTAAGGGTTTTCTGTGGGTGCAATTGTGCCGTGCGCGTCGTCCGGCTCTCCGTCTTCACGCGGCGTCCCCGGCGCGAGCGCCGGCGGCGCGGAGC
>JALYHV010000151.1 GCA_030776205.1 Myxococcota bacterium
AGCTGGGACCACGCCTGGGCGCACATCTTGACCGCCGCGTCCACTGCGGTCGAGCCGTCGTCGACGAAGAAGACCCGCGTAAGCCGGTGTCCTGCGTCGCGCGGCGCAATGTCGACCAGTTCGGCCGCGAGCCGCGCCGCCTGTTCGTGCGCAATCCCAGCCAAGCTGCAGTGCGCGAGGCGGACCGACTGTTCCGCGACGACCCTCAGCAGGCGGGGGTGGGCGTGGCCGAGCGTCGCGACGTACCAGGAGGAATTGCCGTCGAGATAGCGCGTTCCGTCGATGTCTTCGAGCCACGCGCCGTGCGCCTTAGCGACAACGATGGGATCGACGTTCACCCACTCGTCCATCGGCGTGTAGGGGTGCCAAACGTGCGCTCTGTCCAGCGCGATGATTTCGTTGCGGTCCATTCGTGCCTTCCGATCCACTGTATTGATCAGGTCCGCGGATCGCTCCAGCCGACCGCAGCGCCGCATGGTGGCGGAGGCTCGCTCGGGGAACCGTGGGGGAGAAACACCGTCACGGTCGTTCCCTCACCGGCCCGGCTCTCGATGGCAAGATGACCGCCGTGCGCCTCCACGATGCGGTCGACGATCGCGAGCCCGAGCCCGGTTCCGCTGGGCCGGGTGGTGAAGAACGGGTCTCGCGCACGCGAGCGGACTTGGGTATCCATCCCTTCGCCGGTGTCGATGATGTCGACGGAAAGACCATCGACACCCTCTTCGCTCGCCGGGTGCACCCGAACCGTAAGCATGCCCCCCACGCTCATGGCCTGAATCGCGTTGTCCACGAGGTTGTCGAACACCTGTCGCAGTAAGTTGGCGTCGCCCCAGAGGCGTCCTTCGTCGCATTCGAGCTTCAGCTCCACTCGAATCCCCTTGGGACGGGTAGTCGCCAGCCCCAGCGTCCTTTCGAGCAAGTCAGCCAGTGAAAACTGCGTCCTTTGGACGCTGACCGGTCGTGCGTAGCGAAGCAGGTCCGTGACCAGGCGGTTGAGCCGGCTCGTCTCCTCGTCCAGTATCGCAAGCAGCGTCACGTGATCTTCGCGCGAGATGACTTGCCGGCGCAGGCCCGCAACCGCGTTGGCGATGATAGCCAGAGGATTCCTGACCTCGTGGGCAATGACTGCCGCAAGCTCCCCGACCACCGCGAGCTGTTCTTTCTTGGCGAGCTCCTCCTCCGCGGCGCGAAGCTCCTCGTTCGATCGCTGGAGCTCGCGCGTGCGTGTCCGGAGCTCCCGGGTGCGGAGGTCCAGATCGCGCGCCAAGATTGCGTAGCGGGCGCTCGGTGTTGCTGCGGCGCCGATCACGAACGCTGCGAGCCCCACGTCCGCCAGGTGGTACGCCGCCAAGAAGCCGCTTGCGACTGCGGCGTCGTTTACCATGCATGCAAGGAACACCGTTCCACCCACCACGAGGCCGAGCGCCTCGCGGCGGCCCCTCAGACAGGCGCGCGAGACCATGAGCAGGGCCGCCCCTGCCGTCAGGGATCCCGCGAGGAGCCAGGCCACGGTGGCTATCGAAAAGAGGTCTGGGGAAATCCATGCTGGACGGCCGCGCATTTGGATCAGCTCCAGAAGCGCGACCGGAACGCCAAGAAGCGCGGCGACTCCGTAGGCTCCGAGCGCTCGCCACGGCGGGCGGACCGCGCGGTACAAGAGCGCGCAGTGAAACACGAGGGGCGCGCTCAGGGTCAGCGTCGTCGATGCGATGAATGGGGCCCATGAAGCAAGACGTGGAGCCACGACTCCAGGCTCTCTGGTGAGCGTCGCGATCGCATGAGTGGCGGCGACCATCCCAACGGCAGCTGCGAGCCCGAGCTCTCGTTCGGCGGGCCTGCGCGCGAACCAGAGTCCGAGGAGCAACGTCGCCAGGAGCTCGACCGCTGCAATGGCAGTGAGGTCGGTTCCCGGAAGGGTCACGACGTGCGACGTCGACGAGGCGCGTTGCGGTTGGAATGCATGGCGGCAGCGAGGACCGCGGCCGCCACCTGCGGCGCGTTGATGTCCGGGCGAAAAACGGCCACGCTGTCAGTGAGTGATCATGATGGTCCGAGTCGTGGAGTTCCACGAGCCGGGCAAGACTTTTCCGTCGGAGCCAACGAGGTCCAACTTGACGGAGTACGAGCCGTTTTGGAGGTTGTCCAGATAGTAGGGTGGCCCGAACTTCGTTGCGTCTGCCGTCTTTTCTCCCTCAATGCCCGGTCCCGTGACGGCGATATGAACATGGTCCTTGTCGGTCGCAAGCGTGTCGTTCGCGAGCTGGAAGTCGACGAGAACATGGTTAGCCATTTCGCCTTTGTACTCACCCTTCGGCCGGCTGTAGATGAGAAATGGTTTCGCGGTGTCCTGCGCCTTTTCTCCCTTTTTCCCGACCCAAAACTGAAGCGTGGCCAGGGCACCAGGGACTTTGACGCTTTCATGGTTCGCCCTGCTCGGAAAAGCTACGAGGACGTGCTGCCCTTCTGCCAGCGCATCGCCGCTCGTCAGATCGGCCAGCTTGACCGCGGCCTTCGTGTCGAAGAGCGGCTTGTAGGGCCGCCCATCCAGGATGAGATGTACGTGGGCATCTCCGGGGCCGGTCTTCCAGTTCTTTACGTCGACCTTGACCTCGAAATCGGCCGCCTTTGCCGTCGGAATGACCTGGTCTTTGGTCGGCGCCAGGAACTTGACCGTCGCCGGCGGAGGAGGGGGGTCGGGGCTGGCGACTCCTTGCGTGAGCTGAACGGGCGGTGCGGGCGCAGGCGGAGGCGCGTCGGGGGTTACGCTCGCGGAGGCGTCCGCCGCGGGCGGGGCGCTCGAGGCGACGGGAGGCGCCGGTGGGGGTGGAGGAGGGGGAGGAAGGTTGTCGTTGGCGCCGCCGCAAGCCATGGCGATCGCGAGCGGGAGCGCCAACAAGGCCGGCGCGAGCAAGTTGGACGGGACGTTCTTGTCTTTCATCACGGCTGCGAGAATCATCCGACCTGGGCCGGAGCGCAACAGGAACCGGGACGACGCTTCTCCATCGCTGCTACCTTGCCGTTCTCCAATGCCGTTCCGCCACCGCTATCTTTTTGTTTGCACCAATCGACGACCCGATGGTCACCCAAAGGGGTCTTGCGCGGCGAAGGGCTCGGAGGCGGTCCTCGCCAAGCTCAAAGAGGCGCTTGCCGTGCGGGGGCTGGCAAAGGATATCGTCCGCGCTTGCGCGTCGAGTTGCCTCGACATGTGTGAGACCGGCGTTTCGATCCTCCAGGAGCCCGAGCACGTCGCCTACGGCCACGTCAGCCTCGCGGACATCGAGACAATCGCCGAGGCCGCGGCGGGCGGAGCGCTGGCGGAGCATCTCGTTGCATACCCGACCGGGCCGGCGCAGGTCGCCGAACGTGGCGCAGCCAAGTCGTCCGGTGGAAGGTGATCGATGCTCCCCGGTTTGTCCTTTCGCCAGACGCTGAGCGGCCGGTATTGGCGGCTCGACGCGCCGGCCGACGAGAGGGCAATCTGCGTCACGCTGCACGCAGACGCCCGCGACGTGCGCGCGTTCGCGCGGCGCAAATCATGGCGCATCACGGGGATCATAGAGGCGGATGGTCTCGCGACGGCGAAACAGCTGACGGGCACCGTTGGCTCGAGGCTCTTCGAGCACCGCAGGCTGCCTTACAGGCTGGCGTTCGACGGTGATGACGGGCGGCGCTACGAGCTCAGCGGACAGAAGGAGTGGAGCGGGCTCGCCCCCATTGCGTCCATGAGCACTTTGCCGGCCAGTCTGTACGACGAACACGGCGTCGAGATTGCGCGGACCACCCTTCATTGGGACGTTCGGACCGATGGCGTTCGGTGCGTGAGGAGCTTGCGCGTGCAGTGGCTTCGCCACAGAGAAAGCCAATGATCCTCGTGCTGGGCGCCACCGGGTTCGTCGGACGCGTGCTCGTGGACGCGCTCCGGAGCGACGGCGAGCAGGTGCGGGCAGCCACGCGGCGATTGGAAAACGCTCGCCGGTCTCCGGGCATCGATTGGGTTCGCTGCGATTTGAGGCAGCCGGAGACGTTGGCGCCCGCTCTCGATGGTGTTAGCTGCATCTATTACCTCGTTCACAGCATGGGAAACGGGCGTCACCCGTTCCGTCAGGTAGAGCGCGAGAGCGCCGAGGCGTTGGCGCGCGAGGCCGCGGCCGCGGGCTGCACTCGAATCGTGTATCTCGGCGGCGTTGCACCGGAAGGAAAACGCTCGGAGCATCTGGCCAGCCGTATCGACGTCGGCGAGATTCTGCGTGGCGGCAGGGTACCCACCGTCGAGCTGCGCGCCGCGATGATAGTAGGTCACGGCGGAGCCTCGTGGCAGATTGTCCGTGACCTGGCCCTGCGGTTACCGCTCATGATCCTGCCGCGCTGGCTCGAGTCACGGAGCTGTCCGATCGCGCTGGAGGACGTCACCACGGCGTTGCTCGATGCCCGACGAGTGCCGATCCATGCGAGCGACTGGTTCGATGTGCCGGGGCCGGACGTGCTGAGCGCCAGGGAGATGCTCGAGACCGTCGCCGCGCTCCGTGGCCGACGCGTTCCCATGCTGCGCGTTCCCATACTGACGCCGCGCCTTTCCGCGCTGTGGCTGCGGTTCGTCACCGACGCAGACCGCGATATCGCACGCGAGCTCGTGCTCGGGTTGACCGAGGACCTTCTCCCGCGCGATGCGCGGTACTGGCAGCTCACCGGCCATTCCCCAACCTGCTCCTTCGAGGCCGCGGCGCGCACGGCGCTGGAGGTCGAGCGCTCGACGCCGCGGCCAGGCAGACGTTTTGCCTGGTGGGAAGAGCAGCTCGTCGACATTGTCGGGCCACGCCGCGCGCCACAGCCATCGAGGCCGCACCGAACGTCCGAGGAGTAGCGAAGTCGAATCATGGTTTTCCGCCGATCGGCTTGACTCGCCTTCGAGGCTGGTTCGTGTCGACTCTCCGCGTCGGCGGGGTGTTGTTTGTCCCAGAGGTCGCCATCGTCAGGGACGCACGCAGAGCCCGCTCCAAAGCTCGCTCGGATCGGACGCGGCGGGCTTTTGACAGCATGTCGGTGCGCATGACATCTTGTCTCGGTGCTGCCCAACCCGCCCGCCTTTCCATCACCTGCCGCACCGTTGGCCGCCGCCTTCCCCACGCCGGCCGCGGGCGAGCAGCGCGCAACCGCCGCGCCAATCCCCGATCCGTCCCCGGACGCCATCACCGTGCTCGTCGTCGACGACGAACGCTCCAATCTCGAGTCACTCGAGAAAATATTCCTGCGCGAAGGGATGCGCGTCCTTTCGGCGTCGGATGCCAAACGCGCTCTCGAGCTGGTGCGGACGCACCGGGTACATGTCGTCCTCACGGACTTGATGATGCCGGGCACTACGGGATTGGAGCTTTTGCGCGCCATTCGTCAGGTAACGCCTGACGTCGAAGTCGTCCTTATGACGGCCTACGGTTCGGTAGAGGCGGCCGTGAGCGCGATGCGCGACGGCGCATACGATTTCGTGGAGAAGCCTCTCAAGCGCCTTTCGATCGTGAAGAGTGTGCGCAAGGCCGCAGAGCGGCAGAAGCTGGTGGCAGAGAACCGTTCGCTCAAGGACGAGATCAAGCGCCTCGCGCATCGTGAAATCGTGGGAAGCTCCCCCACACTCCGCCGCGTCATCGACGTCGCAACCCAGGCGGCGCCCAGCCAGGCGACGGTACTCATCCTCGGCGAGAGCGGTACGGGCAAGGAGCTCTTCGCGCGTTACATTCACGAGCGATCCGGGCGCGCTCGGGGGCCGTTCGTCGCGGTCAATTGCGCCGCCATTCCCGAGACCATCCTGGAGAGCGAGCTGTTTGGCCACGAGCGGGGCGCGTTCACCGGCGCAACCGGGAGGAAGGATGGTCGTTTCGCCAAAGCCGCAGGCGGCACCCTCTTCCTCGATGAGATCGGTGAGCTCTCCCCCAGCGTTCAGGTAAAGCTTCTGCGGGTCTTGCAGGAGGGGGAGTTCGAGCCGCTGGGCGGCAACACCCAGAAGGCGGACATCCGTATCGTAGCGGCGACGAATCGGGATCTCGTCGCCGAGGTCGCGTCCGGGCGCTTTCGCGAAGACCTCTATTACCGACTAAACGTGATCGCCATCACGGCACCGCCCTTGCGCGCTCGCCGTGAGGACATCCCATTGCTGGTCGACCATTTCCTCGGACTGTATTGCGCAAAGAACGGGCGTCCTCGGCTCCACCCGACTCGCGGGCTCCTGGACAGGCTCGCGGAGTACGCGTGGCCCGGTAACGTTCGTGAGCTGGAAAACGTGATTGAACGGGCTGTCGTGCTGTCGCGCAGCGACGCCCTTGGGGTCGCAGACCTGCCGGATCACATCGCGACGGCGAGCCCGAGCGCGCCGACGGAGCTTCACTTCGAGATGGGCACTCCGCTCGAAGAAATCGAGCTACGGGTGATCCGCGACACGTTGCGGCACACCAAAGGGGACAAGTCCGTGGCGGCGCAGCTGCTCGGCATCTCTACGAGGACCATCTACCGCAAGCTCGATGGGGTGATGGACTGAAGGGTGTGCCGAGCGCGGATTGACAATTTGTCCGTCGTGGGTCGTGGACCACTCGCGGCGGACGCCAACCTGGCGAATCGGCGCCTGCCGGGGACCGGAACAGCGAGTATTTCGAGTTGTTTCGTGGTGGCACATCGCTCGCACAGGGCGGCAGCGGGCAACCGGCTCGGCGCGCACCATGGCAATCGACAAGCTCCTCAAGCGCTATTTCTGGGGGGTCATTCTCGCGCTGCTCGCCATCGCTGCCTTTCTCGACGCGCAGGGAATCATGCATGTGGTTGGTACGCGCTTGGGCGCAGATCAGGGGCAGCTCACCGCGCCACCGCTGGCCGCCCGACTGCCGGTGACACCCAGCTCCGCGAGCCCGCACGCCACCGAAGCAGAGCCCATTCTCTCGCGCAATCCATTCGACTCCGTCACCGGTCCTCTGAACCTGCCGCCGCCGGCTACGGATACGGCAGAGCAGCCGGCTCCGCCGGATCTGAGCGACCCCTATAGCGCGCCGGACTGCGACGGCGTTCACGTCCTCATCATCACCGCGTCCGCCGATCCGGAGTGGTCGTTCGCGGCATTGGAGACTCAGCAGGAGAAAGGCAAGAGCTATCTGCGCCGCCGCGGAGGTGAGATCGGCGGAAAGACCGTGAGCTTCGTGGGCTGGGACCGGGTATGGCTGACCACCGGCAATCAGCTCTGTCAGGCGCAGATGTTCAAGCCGCCGGCGTCCGCGCTCGCGGCGGCAGCTGCCGTCGAGACGCCGACGCCGGCTCCGCCCCCGGCGCAGGCCGGTGGTGCGACGTCGGTATCGGCGGACATCTCGCGCGGCATCCAGCGAGTCGGGGGAAACGAGTTCAACGTCGATCGGGGAGTGGTCGACAAAATCCTCGAGAACCAGGCAGAGCTGATGCGGCAGGCGCGCATCGTGCCGGAACAAGAGAACGGCAAGGTAGTGGGCATCCGTCTGTTCGGCGTTCGGCCGGATACGTTGCTCGGCACTCTCGGACTCGAGAACGGTGACCGTCTCGAAAAGATCAACGGGTTCGACATGACGAGCCCGGAAAAAGCACTCGAAGCATATGCACGGCTACGCACCGCCGACCATCTGACGATCTCGGTGAACCGGCGAGGTCAGCCAACGAACATGGACTACAACATCAAGTGAAATGCACCGATGCCCGAACCGGCCCCGCAGGACAATCGAACACTCATCCGCCGCACCCTCGTCACCACCGGTGCGATGGTAGGAGCCTGCGCCGTCATCGTTGGAACGCTGACACTCGTCGCTTCATCGATCGTGGGACACGCGGTGCCGGCGCACGCGGATCTCGAACAAGACGGTGGTGCTCTTCTTCCGTCGGGCAGGGTGCGTGCGGTCGTCCCGTCGCCGGGGATGGCCGTGGTCAACGGGCCGTCGCCCAGGTAGATCGGAGCCGCGCGAGCCGACGATGAGAGCGAACGAGCTGAGGACCTTCTTGCTGTGCGCCGGATGCACGGCGATGGCGGGTGCGGTCACGACGAACGTCCACGCGCAGGCCCGCGTGCGGCCGAACGCGCCGACCTTTCCGGCGCCGACTGGTGCCCCTGCGGCCGGGCAGGCAGCGTCGGATGCGGGTACACCTGGCGCGCGACCCGGCGCAAAGACCGGCGACACGCAGGGTCTCACTCAGTTCGAGCCCGGCGTCGAGTACCAGCCGCGGGGCGGAGGCGAGCGCGTCTCTTTCTCGCTGGAGGACGCCGACCTACCGGAGCTCGTCCGCGTCATCGGCGAGCTGACGGGCAAGCGCTTCATCTTCGGCGGCAAGGTCCGGAGTATCAAAGCCACCGTATTTTCACCGCAAAAAGTGACGGTGGCCGAGGCTTATCAGGCGTTTCTCTCCATTTTGGAGGCGAACGGCCTCACGGTCGTGCCCCACGGTCGCTTCTACAAGATAGTGGACTCGCCCGACGCTCGCATGGGCGCTCCCGTGTACGTCGCCGGACAGGCGGGGCCTACCGAAGACCGTTTCATCACGCGGATTCATCGCCTCCGGAACGTGAGCGCCGACGAGGTCGCGAACATCCTCGGCCACTTTAAATCGAAGGACGGGGACATCACCGTCTACGGTCCGGGGAACCTACTCATCATTACGGACACCGGCACGAACATCCAGCGCATGATGCGCATCCTGGAGGACGTGGACGTCGGCGGCGTCGGCGACCAGATCTGGATAGAACCGATCCACTACGGAATGGCGTCAGACGTCGCCACTCGCCTCGACGACGTCTTCGACCTCAAGGGCGGAGCGCCAAAGGCGCCCGACAGCAAGACGCCCGGCACCGGCCTGGCGGCGGGCAGCGATCTTCACATCGCAAAGATCCTGCCGGATGACCGAACCAACACGCTCGTGATCATTTCAACCGAGCGTGCTTACTTGCGCATTCTCGAGTTCATCAAGCGCCTCGATGTCCCGCTCAGAAGTGGGGAGGGGGAGATTCACGTGCTGGCGCTTCAGCATGCCGACGCCGTGGAGCTTTCCAAGACGCTGAACGAGATCGTCACGGGCGCGGCGTCCGCGGGCGGCGCCCCCGCAGGCGGCAGCGCTGGCCGCACGGCTACCGCGCCGCTCGGGATCTTCGAATCGGGCGTCAAGGTCAGCGCCGACAAGTCGACGAACTCGATCGTGGTCACGTCGAGCCTGCGGGATTTCGCCAACCTTCGAACGGTCATCGACAAGCTCGACCAACCGCGCCGCCAGGTGTTCATCGAGGCGGTCATCATGGATCTCACCATCCACCGCGAGAACCAGTTAGGCGTCGCCTTCCATGCGGCCGATACGGCCTCGACCTTGGGCGCAGGTCAAACGTTGCTGTACGGCGGACTGAATGCGTTCAAGTCCATCGCGCTGCCGAACAATGCAGACAACACATTGAACGCGCTCGCCCTCGGCGTACGCGGCCCCGGGGTGCCGGGCACGGAGAACCTCCTCGGAACCGGCATCTCCATCCCCGCGTTCGGTCTCCTCATTACGGCACTCGCCAGCACGAACGACGCGGACATCCTCTCCACGCCGCACATCTTGGCCACCGACAACATCCCGGCAGAGATCAACGTTGGGCAAAACATCCCGCTGCAGACGAACTTCGGAGGCTTGAGCTCCCTCGCGGGGCTGGGTGGTGCGAACGCGTCTGCGCTCGGTAGCCTCGGCGCCCTCGGCGGCGGGACCGCGCCGCGCCAAGACATCGGCACCAAGGTGAAGATTATCCCCCACCTCAATGACTCGGACGAGGTGCGGCTGGAGGTCACCGAGGAGATCAGCGATACGGCCGGACTGCAGCCGATTGGCAACCTCGGGGCGGTCCCGTTCTCCAAACGCACCGCGCAGACGCAGCTCGTCGTCAAGGACCAACAGACGGTCGTCATCGGCGGTCTCGTGCGAAATCAAATCGCGCGAACGGACACGAAGATTCCCCTACTGGGCGATATTCCCGTCCTCGGTGCGCTGTTCCGGTCGCGCAACAGCACGTTGCAGAAGTCGAACCTCATCCTGGTGCTCACGCCGTACATCATTCGCGAACAGTCCGATCTGCGCGTCGTCTTCGAGCGCAAAATGCAGGAGCGACAGGAGTTTCTCGATCACTACTTCGTATTCAGCGATCAGACCGAGTACGAACCCCCCAAGGACTACTCCCGCACGAACGGCCTTCTCGAGGAGATCCGCGAAACGTACCGAGAGGTCGGCGAGCAGAAAGTTCTTCAGGAGATAAGTCGTCCGCGTGAGGTGCGGACGCACGAGCCCGGTCAGCCGTTGGAGCTGCCGATCTCGAGCGGAAGCGGCATGGGCGGAGTGCCCGTTCGCTCCACCCCGCCGGCGCCGGGCTCGACGACGCCCGTCCCCCAGCCGCCGCCGCTGATCGC
>JALYHV010000152.1 GCA_030776205.1 Myxococcota bacterium
CTCGAGACCTCCGGCAAGAGCGGCGGACCGACACCGTCGGCCTCTACACCAGCCCGCGCAAGCACGATGAGAGGGGCGAGTCTGGCTATCGCGTCGAAGCCGAACCAGCGCGGGGCCTCGGGTAGAATGTCTGCTCCCACGACGAGCCTGAGCTTCCAATCCGGGCGCGAGCCGCTCAAGTGCTCGAGTGTCCGTAGCGTGCGGCTCTCCCCTCCCAAAGACTCCTCTAGCCGCGAGACTTCTACGTCCGGCATCGAAGCGAACGCGAGACCGCACATCGTCACGCGGTCGTCATAGGGTGCGAGCGGCTTCGCGAACGGGTGCTGGAACGCCGGCACGACGAGAACTCTATCGACCTCGTGAACGCTGAGCAGGAGAGAGCAGGCAAGCACGTGCGCCACGTGCGGAGGATTGAAGCTACCCCCGAACACGGCGACGTTCATCGTGTCACCGGGGCTTGTTTCACCCTTGCACACTCACCCTGGTCGTGCGCGGCGCCGTCAGTATTTCGGTGCGCGTCTCTCTGCCATCGCCGTCGTAAACCGTGGCGATGACCTGCTCTCCCGAGTCGTCGAGCACGAGGCTTCCACCCTCCGCACAGCCGATGGGCCCCGGCGTAATGAACCATCGCGGCCCGATTCGCTTTACGAGCGGGCCGTCGCTCTTTCCGTAGACGAGAAAAGTCGCGGAAAAGATGTCCTCTTCGTCGAGCAACGCCTTCTCGTAGATTAGAACCGCCACGCGATCGCCGAACATCTCGACGCTCCTCAGCTCCGCCGGCGGCAGGCACTCCAGCGCCTTGAGCCGGGACCGCGCGCGCTCCCCACGAAGAAAGGCGTCGATCTTCTCGGCCGAACCGCTGCCCGCCGCGTCGAGGGCACGGCCCCAAATCCCCTCATCGGTCGCGTCGGGTCCGACCAGCGACTCAGCCCAGAGCGCTACGGTCTCCTCGAGAGCTTCGTCTGCTCCGAGATAGATCCCGCGCGTGACCCTCGCGCCATTGAGCAAGAACTCGGCGGAACGCGCCAGCGCGGCAAGATCGCCGTCCGCGGGACCAAGAAGGCCCAATCGCATTGACCTTACTCAACCGCGCGTCGCGCTCGAAGTCAAAGACGGCGCCACAAACACGGCGCGCAGGGATGCTCCGGGTCGTAGCCGCCCCCGGAGGCAAACCCCGGCTCGGCTCGACCCGGAGCACAAGGACGCTTAAGCTCCTTCCCGGTCCGTCGGAGAGCGCCGCGCAACGGTCGAGAGAGAGCGAATGTCACTAGGAGTTTCGGGCCCGAGTTCTGCTGGGGGACGCGTCGGCGGCGCCTCGCGCCCCGGTTTCCTCGAGGCCACCCACGCCGCGGAAGCGATCCGCAGGGCGGTCGGTTCCGCGCCCGGCGGGCTGCTGACCGTGGCGGACGCGGCCGCGAAGAGCGGCCTGGCGCTGAGGGACGCCGAGAACGGGCTGAAGTGGCTCTCGAGCGAGTACCGGGGCCAGCTGCGAGTCACGGACGAAGGCGAGCTCGTCCATGTTTTTCCAACGGGTTTCACGAAGCCGTGGGAGACCCGCGACGCGTGGAGCAACGCAGCCCGTGCCGCCGGGCGTGGCGTCATGGGTGCGCTTCGCTTCGTCGTTCGCGCATGGGTCGCGATCGTTCTCGTGGGTTACACGGCGATCTTCCTGGGCCTGGTCATCGGAATGGCCTTCGCGCGGCAGGGCAACGACGATCGCCGGAGCGGGGGCGGCTTGCCGGGCGGTGCGCTCGCGTACGCCTTTTCCCGCATCGTCGCCGACGCCCTATTTTGGACGTTTCACCCTTGGTCGCCGTTCGCAATGGGCTACGCGCCCGGCGGCGCGTGGGACTCGCGGGGCAACGATTGGTCGCAGGCACGTCGCCGCCGCGATCAGCCAAAGATTCCGCTCTATGAGCGCGTGAATCGCTTCTTCTTCGGTCCGACGGAGCCCCCGCCCGATCCGCGCGAGACGGAACGCTTGGCTGTCGCCGCGATCCGGGCCGGTAAGGGACGCATCGGGCTTGCCGACGTCATGCGCGTGACGGGGCTGCCCCGCGATCAGGCCGACCCGATGATGGCGCGCCTGATGCTCGACTACGACGGTGACGTGCACGTCAGCGAGGAGGGCGGCATCGTTTATCGCTTCGCGGCCATGCGCAAGACCGCATCGGAAGCTTCCGAGCCGGAACCTCCCGCCGCGTGGACCCGGCTCAAGCCGATGCCCATGCTCACCGGCAATCCGCTTGGCGCGAACGTGATCATCTTTCTGCTCAATGGTTTCAACCTGCTCATGGGCCTGTGGGCAATCGAGAACGGACTGACGCTGGAACGCGCCGCGCACCTCTTCGACCGCTTCCCGCGCCCCATCGTAGACACGGGCGTTCCGCTCGTGCTGGGCGTCATCCCGTTCGCCTTTTCGGCGCTCCTCTTCATGCTGCCCCTTGCTCGCCTCGTCGTGCGTCCGCTACGCCAGCGCGCGTTCAGTGCGGAGCGCGGGCGCCTCGCGGTGCTGCGGGAGGTGCTCGAGCGGGTTCGTGGCAAGCAGCCTGTGACCGACGCCCAATTGGCGGAAGCGTGGCGCAGCGCCACTGGGCAGCGCCCCGATCCCAAGCGGTTGGGGCGTGAGCTGGTGGCCCT
>JALYHV010000153.1 GCA_030776205.1 Myxococcota bacterium
GTTTCGGGATGCGAACCGTGAGCACGCCGTCTGCCAGGTGCGCCGAGAGGTTGTCCTCATCGAGCGCGTCGGGCAGCGTGTAGGCACGCGTGAACGCACCGTAGGCGCGACCGAGCATCACCTGCTCATTGTCGTTGCTGTCGTACTTGCGCCGACCCTTGATGGTGAGGACATGATTCTCCAGCGTGACCTCCAGATCCTCTTGCTTCACGCCGGGCACGTCGCAGAGAAAGACCACCTCGCTTTCGCTCGCGCGCACGTCGATGGCCGGTTCGAACGTCTTGGAATTCGTAGCCGTACCGAGCGCTGACCCCATGACATCATCGAACATGCGATCGAGCGTCGAGACGGCATCCCACGTGGTCAACATGGAACACCTCCTTTGGATTACGGTTAAATTACGATCTGAAAAGCGATTAATTCTCACTCGCACCGAGTCAAGGCCTGCATCTCCAGGCCTTCGAGAGCGCCTCGGGCTGTTCGAGGACCGAACGAAGCCCGGCCTCTTCGCGACGATCCGGATCGAGACAATGCCGTATCTCGGGTAGCCCTTTGAGGAGCTCCGACGGCTCGACCATCGGTGGCTCGTCCATCAACCAGAGGTCGTCTTCGTCCAACATAAAATCCTCCCTTGGCGGCTTCGCTTGGGCCGACCCTTCCCGAATCCGGACGGGTAATCTCCGCCGAGCGGGCCGAGCACCGTGAACACAGAATTTCCGTAACCACCGCCGATCGTGTGTCAAGGGCGAGACTGCCGCGGAGCCCGAGAGCGCCGAGGCATCTCGGGGATTGGCGGCGACACCCGCGTGTCGCGGCTCTCACAACGAGCCTCGCGGCCGCTAGGACTGCGAAACCTCCGCCGGGGAACGAGAGGGCGGCGGATCGCAGCCTCGGTCGTCGGCCATGCCGGCGGCATGCCCGAAGGACCTCGACGAGGCGCGCGCGATCTACCCCGACGGCAATGGGGCTCCCGTCGCGCAGCGAGCCCAAGGGAATGTCGAGAAGGTGCTCCGCGAGGAGCTGACACGTTAGCCGCAAACGGCGTGACTCGAGAGGCCTCAGGCCCGCGGTCGTGCAGCGCGCTCGTACATCAACGCGCGGCGCCGCTCGTAAATCGGCTGGATCTGGCGGCGGTACGCCGTGACGCGGTCAGGACCGGCTCCTTCGGGAGACCCACAGCGGAACGGTGGCTTTGGATCGTACTCGAGCGCCAGCTGGATTAACCGCGCCGTCTCCTCGCCCGCGAGCTCGGCGGCGAGCGTGAGCGCGAAATCGATTCCCGCCGTGACGCCTCCGCCCGAGATTCGATTGCGATCGCGCACCACGCGATCTTTGCGAACCCTCACTCCGAACGGCGTGAGGAGGTCTCGATAAGCCCAGTGACACGCGGCCTCGTAACCAGTGAGGAGACCGGCGGCGGCGAGAAGAAGCGACCCCGTACATACCGACGTGACATATCTTGCACTAGCCCCCTGGCTCCGCAGAAAGGAGAGGACGCGCTCGTCGGTCAGAAGCTCCGCCTGTCCCGCGCCTCCGGGCACGCAGAGCACGTCGAGCGGCGGGCACGATTCGAACGAGTCCGTCGGGACGATGGCGAAGCCCGCGTCGGTCGGGACGGGCTCGACCCTCTTCCATATCCAATGAATGCAAGCGCCGGGGACATGCGCGAGGACCTGCGCCGGGCCAGTCGCGTCGAGCTGGGTGACGCCCGGGTAAACGAAGAAACCGATATGCGTCGTGGTCTCGGTCATGAATGGCAGCATGCCGGCAAAGAGGGCTGGCTAAAAGGACTACTATGGTACTTGTTCCGCCAGCTGCATGGTCCCTCCCTGCCCCCGGCGCGTGGTGCTCATGGTCTATCCGGGCGCACAGATTCTGGATATCACCGGCCCTTCGGCCGTATTCACGACTGCCAACCGGTGCGCGGAAAGGAACCTCTACCTCCGCCGGTGTCACTACGGGCGAGCGTACTTCCCGCGGCGTCGAGGAGCGCGTACGGCGCGCCGGCTGAAGCGACGGAGCCGGCGATGACGACGGTCGGCCGCATCCGCGAGCGCATCGACCTAAGGGATCGAGGTGCGTTCGCTCACGAGCGCAAGGCGCGCCTCGCGGCTCGGCCCCACGACGCGGGCCCCTCCGACGGACGGGGACGAGGGATGGACGACGACGACGCGCAAGTCCCCGGGGGGGGGGCAGCGCCGCGGGGTCCCCGAAGGCGCCTCGGTAGCCACTGTCCCTGAAGAGGCTTCGAACGCTGGGCGCAGCGCACCGGTCACCTCTGCACGAAGGAAGTCGCCTCGGGCGTGGGGGAGTCGTCGACGACGAGCACGACGACGCGCCGCGGACGCCGTGGAGAAGGCGAACTGCATCCGACGGACGGCGCCGGTGGGGACGATCCGAGGAGCGCCGCCCGACCACTCCAGCAAGGTCAGGACCGCCACGATCGCGGGTCGCATCGTGTTCGGGGCGGCAACTGTCAGGCCCGGCTCCCCTTTTCGATTGGTTCGGGCAAACAAGCCAAACACGTCCGCTATCCTGGCAACGCTTTTGGCGCGTCGCCGACCAGGGCGGTACGCACGGGAGCGCGACTCGTCGGTCCGCCGCGGGATCACGTTCCCCGGACCGCCGCGACCCACTCGGGTTTCGAGAGCCGCCTATCAGCGCCCGAGCGGTTAGCGTTCTGCGGCCACCGGTCGGTCGCGGTGGGTGCTCTCGGCGACCCTCTGCGGTGTACCCGGTGTTCCCGGGCCGCTCGTTCCCGGCACCAAGCGCTGGCTCGGCCACGTACGAAAACCAGATCGGCCTCTCCTTGCCTACGAGAGCCGGTCCTCCACTACCAATGCGAAATCGACCCGTCCTTCAGGGCGCTCGCATCGCAGGTAGGCAGACGACGACGCATTTGCCTCACCTTCCTTAAGTCCCACTTAGCGCAAACCGTTCTCAAGCAAGGGGCGCGTACGTAGTCGCTCGCCAAGTCGTGATATCGGCGGAATTCGGCGCGATGTTTGACGTCTTGCACTTTGGGAGATCCGCATCATGTCGAGCAGCGTCCGCAACAGGATCGCCCTAGCGACTCTCATTCCCATCCTGGCGCTCGCGTCGGGAGGCGGATGTGCGACGTCACCGGTCGACGAGACCATCTCGGCGAGAACCGAAATCATCGACCGGTCGGCGCAGGCGCTCACCGCCTCCACGCTCTTGTGGGCGAACGGCACCTACACGGGCTGCACGAGCGCCGCCCATACCGGCAACTGGAGCGCACGCATCTCCGGGGTCGCGCCGATGGACTACACGGCGCTCACCGTCGTCAAGAACGACACGGGCTGCGTCCTGACCCTGACCCAGCTCGTCGGGGCATCCCCATACAAGGGCACCGCGATTGCACTGGGCTCCAGCTACGCGGTCTCGGGCTCGGCCTTCTCCACCTTCCTCGCCGATGGCGCCGTAAACCCGATCCTCTTCTACACGAACGCGAAGCTGAGCTCCGTGCTCTACGCGGCCGATTTCACGCTCACGATCCTCGTCTCGGACAACCTCGCCGACTCGAGCAGCCCCACGAGCGCGACCTACGCCACCGTGACGTCATCGGGCAACGGCGCTTCTGCGGTCCCTGCGCCAAACTACACGGCTGCCTTCGGCAGCCTTTCCATCACGACGGACGTCAACCAGGCCGTCCAGACGGCCACGGGTACGGTCGCCCTCAATGCGGGCTCCCAAGCGGGTGAAACCTACGTCGTCGACGCCAACCAGTCGCTGGGCTCGACCTTCGCCGCCATCGACACCGCCTACGGTGCAGGAACGCCGGTCGCGGTCGCTGCGACGATCCCCGTGGCGAGCTTCACGCTCGGTTCGGCCACGCTCCCCACGGTCCGCAATCTCATCGTTCTCCACACGGCGAACAACGTGAAGGCGTACCAGATTGTCCGCATTACGTTCACCGCCGCGACCACGTGAGGACATCACCCCATGTGTGTCGTAAGGCCGGATACTCGATGCGCTCGCGGGGGCATCTGAAAGGTTGGACGTCCGCTTGCTTCTCGAGATCGCAAGCGGGCGTTCTTTTT
>JALYHV010000154.1 GCA_030776205.1 Myxococcota bacterium
GAAGATCGCTCCGGAGAAACGACGAATCGATTGCCCAGTTCCCGCATCCCAAAGCACCGCGACGTCATCGACTCCGCTTGAGAGGGCGCGACGATCGTCTGGTGGCACGAACGCGAGGCTGAGGAGATGGCGGTGTCCGGCCCATTCTCAACGACGTAGCCGGCCGGCCAGGACGGTGCCAGGTTGAGGAATCACGCCCGCTGCATGGCCGTTGCCTCGGACGCTCGGAACGCTCCCGTCCGGGTCGGAATGGCTAGGCATGCCCCAGCCTGAGTCGGCGAGGCAAAAGGCCGCCCCCCTGTCTTCCCCGGGTCGGCGCCTCGTTGAGGTCTCTTTTCGCCAGGAGCACCAGATGCCAAGAGTACAGTCACTTTGATTCCCGGCAAGGCGCATCAGGTCGCCGACTCGAGTAGCGCGAACGGGTGACGTTGATCCGCTGCAAAAAAAAGATGTAGCGTTGTAGCGAGCGGGCGGCGGGCCAGGATTCCTCCGCGGCCGACTGGGTCGCTCAGCGGCGAGACTCTCCAGCGCGCGCTCTTGTGAGGCACGGAAAAAAACATGGCCCATCTCGTAGTCAGCGGCGCGGCTCTCTTGTGTTCAATGGGCAGTGCGCCTTCGAAGCTTTCGGTGTTGCCAGCGAACGCGGTCGACGGGGACTCGATGCCCGCAGCGAACGTGCAGGACATGCTTCCGAACGTGAACATCGCTTCCTTCGGGATGTGCATGTCGATGACCAACCCCCAGGTCGCGGCGGCCACCTCGGCGGCGGGCGGCGTGCTCACGCCGCAGCCCTGCGTGCCCATGACCACCGCGCCATGGACGCCGGGCTCAATCAGCGTCACCATCGCCGGCATGCCGGCAGTCACCGCTTCGTCTCAGCTCCTCTGCCAGTGGGGCGGGCAGATCCAGGTGCAGGATCCGGCACAGACGGACATCGAAGTCGACTGAGGCGCGCGAAATCACCACGACAGGCGCTCTCGGGGGAAAGCCAACCATGGACGCGCAGACAGTAGGACCCATCACGATCGACACGCCCCTCGGGGACGCGGTCACGTTCGGTTCGATGACAGGCAGCGAGGGCTTGTCCCAGATCTTTGCCTACGAGCTCGAGGTGCTCAGCCCGCGAGCGGGCCTGAACGCTTCGGATCTCTTGGGTCATCAGGTGACGGTCCATCTCGAGCGCGGAGACGACGAACAGCAGGTCCGGCACTGGAATGGGTGCGTCACTGGTTTCGAGTACATCGGCAGCGGAGACGACGAGCGCTCGCGCTATCGGCTGATCGTGCACCCGTGGCTCTGGTACCTGACGCAGAGCGCGGATTCCCGCATTTTTCAGCGCATGCGCATCCCCGACATCGTCACGAAGGTGTTCCGGGATCGCGGCTTCCACGACTTCGACAACGCGCTCTCCGGGACGTATGCGCCGCAAGAGTACGTGGTGCAGTATCGCGAGACGGACTTCGACTTCGTCTCGCGCTTGATGCAGCGCGCGGGAATCTATTACTTCTTCAGGCACGTGGACGGCCGGCACACGCTCGTCCTCGCCGACGAAATGGGCGCGCACGAGTCTGCGGCCGGTTGCAAGCAGCTTGCGTACCGACCGCCCGACCTCCATCGGGACGCCCTGGACGAATACGTGCGTCGCTGGCGATCGACGGTGGAAGTGGCGACCAGCCGGTTCACGCACGCCGACTATGACTTCACGCGCCCGCGGTTTCGACTCCGTTCGATCAGCAACACCCCGGACCTGCACGCCGCGCCCGACCTGGAGGTCTATGACTATCCTGGCGGCTTCACGAGTAGCGCCGCGGGTGAGGCCACCTCAGCGCTGCGCCTGGGGCAGCGCCGGGCAACCGTCCAAGAGTGGACCGGGGAGACCAACGGCCGTGGGCTCACCGTCGGATGCGCGTTCCAGCTCGTCGACCACCCGCGCGAGGACCAGAACCGGAAATATCTCGTGACCGGCGCGCGCTACGCTCTTCGCGGTCACGACCACCGCGCCTCCCGTCGCACCGATCAGGCGAAAGAGGAGGTCTTCTCCAGTGAGTTTCGGGTCATCCGTGCCGATGAGACGTTCCGCGCACCGGCCTGCGCGCCCAAGCCGCTCATGTTCGGACCCCAGACCGCTATCGTCGTCGGACCGGCCGGACAGGAGATCTGGACCGATCAGTTCGGTCGGGTGAAAGTGCAGTTTCACTGGGATCGAGAAGGCCAGCACAACGAGAACAGCTCGTGTTTCGTTCGCGTCATGCAAGCCTGGGCGGGCACGGGCTGGGGCGCGCAGTTCATCCCGCGCATCGGGCAAGAGGTCATCGTCGACTTCATCGAGGGGGACCCGGACCGGCCGATCATCACGGGATCGGTCTACAACGGCACGAACGACCCCGCGTTCAAGTTGCCGAACAACCAGACCCAGAGTGGGTTCCGGACGCGGAGCACGCCCGGCGGCACGCAGGCCAACAGCAACGAGATTCGATTTGAGGACATGAAGGGCTACGAAGACCTCTTTGTTCACGCGGAGGGGACACAGACGACCCGCGTCAATAGCGACCAAAACATTGCAATCGGTGGCAATCGTACGAAGAGCGTGGCGGGAGGCGAAACGATCCGCATCGACGGTGGCCGGACCACCGCGGTCGGCGTCGATGATGCCACGAGCGTGCTTGGCTTGCAGGCCCTGGCCGTAGCAGGCGCCCGGACCGTTCAAGTAACCGGCGATGAGAGCCATACTGTCGAAGGGAATCTGAGCGTAGCCGTCGCGGGATCGCAGTCCGCGCAAATCACAGGTGATTTGTCCATCGACGTTTCCGGTAGCGTCCGCGAGGCGAGCGAAGGTCCCCATAAAGAGACGTTTGCGGATGATTTCGTCGCCCGCCACGCCGGGCATCGCGTGGTCATCGTCGGCGCACCCAACGCGGCCGCGTCGATTTCGACCCACGTCGAAGGGTTCGCAAGCGGCTACGTGTCTGAGATCCTGGATGTCGTGTCGGTAAAGGGCATGACGATTCGCTGCGGCAAAAGCGAGATCAGGCTGACGCCGGATTCGGTCACGATTTCGAGCCCCACCGTCTCGCTCACCAGCCCAGATCTAGAGCTCGCGGGCGGCGAGCTCAAGCTCACGGCAAGCAATGGCATCGCCGTCGGCGCCAAGAAGGTCATCCTCACGAGTTCGGACGCCTCCGTGACGCTCGACAGCAACGCAACAGTGCAAGGGACCAAGGTCCAACTGAAGGGCGGTGGCGGCGCATCCCAAAATATGGCTAAGAGGCCGGAGAAGCTAACTACTATAAAGCTCGTCGACAGACAGGGCAGGGTTTTGGCGAATCAGAGAGTCACCTTGCGAACGGGTGGCGAAGGGGGCCCCGAGCGCACGGTGGTGCTTGACGACACCGGCTCGATTGAGCTTGCTGGCGACGGGCCGTTTGAAGCTATCGTTGCGGATCTGCCAGATGCGAAGCCGTCGTGAACAGCAGCGAACGGATTGCCCTGCAAGGCTCGGGCGACTATTCGGCCCATTCGGACGCGTGACGCTTGCCCGGACCGTACCGCTGTTCGGGCAGCGACCTCGAAGCACGTAGTCGATAGCACTACCCGCCACGGCCGCGTCTCGTGCCGGCACCGAGACGCTGTCCGGGCAGGCGACTTGCCGGGAAGGGCAACCGCCGGCCGCCCCCCCTCGCGGCCGGCGTTCTCCAAAGTGCTTCTCCTCCGAGGTTCGCCGGATTGCAGCGTCGAGGCGGGCGATCGCCTCGTCTTCGAACGGAACGACACGCCCGAAAAGGCGCTCCCGCCAGGCGCCAAGAAACCGTCCTACGAACCGCAGATGTGGGGGCTGCTCGCGTATGCCTCGCCAACGCCTTCAATCCGCACGCCTACGCGAGTCCTCGGAAAAACGCTGCTGCTCGCGTCCCAGCTCGAACGCACCTCGTCCGAGGCGTCGTCAAGTGGTCGCCGCGTTGAGTCGTGGAGGGCGCCCTTTCCCGCTCTCGGCCGGTTCGCTCGGGGATAAGGAACCAAACGCCCGGACGGGTGCAGGAGTTCACAGAACGCCTCTTTGCGGCGATTGTTCAGCCACTCGTTCCGCTGCGGCAGAATCGCGAACCATTTGCGAGCGCGCCGAGCATCATTTTGACGAAGCCGGTCCAGTTCGACGGCCGCTCAGTGGCCGTGCGCTCCGACCAGGGCCTTGCGGGTGGCCTCGGCCATGATCCCGGTTGGCTCGATCCCGTTGTCGGCCTGGAACGCCCTGAGCGCATCCGCGATCACGTCGGGGTGGACCGCCGTCTGGTCCACGTAGCCGAGGTTTGCCAAGCGGGCGCCGACGCCGGAGGCGGTCGTGTCCGGATCCATCCACCCGGGACACAGCGAGTAGCGCAGGGGCGGGTCGTCGAAGACTAGAGCGAGGATCGTGGCCGACATGGGAACGGAGAATGCGAGGGAACCGTCGCCTCCCGTCGTCAGCTGGAGGACCGGACCAGCCCCCTCGACGCGGCACGCCTTGTTCGCCAGCGGAGCTCCCTCTGCGGTCAGCTTGAGGCTCACCTTGATGACAGGGACGGTCGCGACGAATCGGTTGTCGCCCCCCACGGTGAGCGGGTGCCACGTCTTCGGCCGTGGGGGTGGGAGGTAGAGCACGTCGCCGGGACAAAGAACGTCAGGACTCGCGCGAACGGACCTCAGACTCTCGTTCTTCGGATGGTTCCAGACCTCCTCCGCGTCGAAGCCGTGTTGTATCGCGAGCTTCGTGAGGAAGTCACCCTGGCGGACCACGTAGGGGTTCATGCGGACCTATCTCGGCGGGCAACCTCACCAAAGCGACGGATCCGATCGGATCGCGTCGACCACGCTGTCGAGGAAACGGTGTACGAGCCATCGGAGATACGCGCGCACGAGGAGCAGCTCAAGGCCCACGAACGCGACCGCGCCGGCGAGGCCCAACGCGGCGCGCCACGGCCAAGGCCCCACGCTCGCCGTCGCGTCGTGCAGGCGCACGGCGAGCTGCCACCCCGCCCACGTTGGCGCCACAATGACGGCGAGGGAAAAGGCCGCGTGCAAGGGCGGAACCTCGGACCCGCGCACGTCCGGCACAGGACCCGGTCCGAGCTCCAGGACCTCGCGCAGGCTCTCGAGGATGGGCACCTCCGGACCGTCGCCGGCGTCGGTATCGCCGACCGCCTGGCTTCCTTCACCGCCCGTGAGGGACTCGGCTATCCAGTCGGACGCGTGCCGGACGTACCCGCCGCCGACGTGCCGGACCGAGCGCCACAGTTCGATGGTCTCGTCGCCGAGGACGAGCAGGACGCGGTCGTACCCAAAGACGCGGGCACGAAGGACGGCGCGCGTGGAGGTCGGCGCGAGGGCGCGG
>JALYHV010000155.1 GCA_030776205.1 Myxococcota bacterium
CACGAAGGCGCTGCCCACGAAGCCGGCGCCGCCCGTGACGAGGAGCGCCCGCGGCCGCCACGCGCCGGACGACTCACTCATGCAGCAGCGCCTCGACGTACGCGCGGTACGGCCCCGCGGGCCAAGCGGCGAGCACGGTTCGGAGCTGGTCGCGCGTGCGCCACCCCATGTGAAGGGCCACCTCTTCGAGACAACCCACGTACAGCCCTTGCCGCCGCTGGATGGTCGCGACGAACTCCGACGCGCCGAGCAGGCCTTCGGGCGTGCCCATGTCGAGCCATGCCATCCCCCTGCCAAGCCGAGCCACCCGGAGCCTCCCCTTTTGCAAGTACGCGCGGAGCACGTCCGCGATCTCGAGCTCGCCGCGCGGGCTCTTCTGCGCGGCTCGCGCGAAGGAGACCGCCTCGCCGTCGAGGACGTAGAGGCCCGGGACGGCGAGCTGGGAGCGCGGATGGGAGGGCTTCTCCTCGATGCCGACCGGGCGGCCCGCGTCGTCGAGCTCGACGATGCCGTAACCGGACGCGTCCTGGACGGGGTACGCGAAAGCCGTGGCGCCCTCGGAGCGGGCCAGCGCGGCGCGCAAGAAATCGAGGTAACCCCAGAAGAGATTGTCCCCGAGCGCGAGCGCGCACCCTTCGCCGTCGAGGAAGGGCTCGGCGGCAAGCAGCCCGTCCGCGACACCGCGCGCCGAGGGCTGCGTGGCGTACGCGATGCGGACGCCGAAGCGATCGCCGTCGCCGAGGAGCTGCTCGAACGCAGGGACGTGCGCGGGGGTAGAGACGATAAGCAGATCCCGAAGGCCCGCGAGCATCAGCGTCGATAGCGGGTAGAAGACCATCGGCTTGTCGTGGACCGGAAGCAGGTGCTTGTTGACGGAGACCGTCAACGGAAAGAGGCGAGACCCATGGCCTCCGGCGAGGAGGACGCCTTTGCGGATGGGACGCTGCACGGACGCCCATCGTAGCGCCGGTGCGAGGCGAACGCGTCGGCGCTGTCGCGCAACTCGCGTCGAGCGCGTGTCTTGCCCGCCCGGCGTATGGTAACCGTAACGCCGATGCCCGCTCGGGCACCGCCGATCGCCGACCATGATCACCCTCGTCGCCGGCACGCGCCCCAACTTCATGAAGGTCGCTCCCCTCTGGCGCGCGCTCACGCTACGACGAGCGCCGCTGCGCCTCGTGCACACGGGGCAGCATTTCGACGCCGCGATGAGCGACGTCTTTTTCCGCGATCTCGGGATGCCCGAGCCGGACGCCCGCCTGCACGTCGGCGGCGGGACCCACGCCGAGCAGACCGCGGCGGTCCTCGTTGGTGTGGAGAAGGAGCTGCTCGCCCATCGGCCCGGCGCGATCGTGGTCGTCGGCGACGTGACCAGCACGCTCGGCTCGGCGCTCGCGGCGGCCAAGCTGGGCGTGCCCGTCGTGCACGTCGAAGCGGGTCTCCGGTCTCGGGACTGGACGATGCCCGAAGAGATCAACCGCGTCGTGACCGACCGCATCGCGGATCTGCTTCTGACGACCTCGCGCGATGCCGACGAGAACCTGGCGCGAGAGGGGGTGGACCGGGCGCGCATCCGTTTTGTCGGCAACGTGATGATCGACTCGCTCCGCTGGTCTCTCGCGCAGCCGAGCGATGCCCTCGCGCGGTTCGCGCTGCGAGCGGGCGAGTACGCGCTGGCCACCCTGCACCGACCGGCGAACGTCGACACACGCGAGGCGCTGTCGGCCACGCTGGACGCTCTCGAGGCCATCGCCGCGCGCATCCCCCTGCTCTTTCCGATGCACCCAAGGACGATCGGGCGCGCCGAGGCTCTCGGGCTCGCGGAGCGTTTGCGGTCCACGCCCGGGCTGCGCCCCGTCGAGGCGCTCGGCTCGAACGACTTCGCCGCGCTGATGGCGGGCGCAAAGCTCGTGGCTACGGACTCGGGCGGCATCCAGGAAGAGACGACGGCGCTCGGCGTCCCGTGCCTGACGCTCCGACAAGGAACGGAGCGCCCGGTGACGGTGACCGAAGGAACGAACGTTGTCGTCGGGCTGGACCGGGGCGCGATCGCCCGCGAGGTGGGCTGCGTTCTCGCCGGGCAAGCGAAGCGCGGCCGGGTGCCGGAGGGATGGGACGGCAACGCGGGCAGCCGCATCGCGGACGCCGTTCAAGGCCTGCTCGCCGGCGACCCGCCGCCGCTGACGGCAGGGGCGCGCGCATGATGGGAGCGCACGCCGAGCCGTTCGGCACCTGGGCGCACCATCAGCTCGCTCTCGT
>JALYHV010000156.1 GCA_030776205.1 Myxococcota bacterium
GCGCGATGCCGCAGCCTCCTGGGGTGGAATGAGCGACTCGCGTGCGATTTCGATCGGCGGGGGCGGGATGGTGGAGCCGCGGACGGCATTGCTGGCCGCGAGCGTGATTCTGCGGTCGGATTTCGCGCGGACGGTGAGAGGGGCGACGATGGCCGGAGCGGAGTCGATGGCATGCGCGAACTCCGCGAGCGGAGCGCGGAAGGGCAGCGGGGGAAAGACTCGTTCGCGCAGTCCTCCGCCCAGCTCCGTCGCCACTTCGATCACGGTCATCTGCTCGTCGCTCACGAGCTCGACGCAGAGGTCCCCCTTCATCCAATGGCACGCCGTCGTCCCCATGCGGGCGAAGACGAGGAGCACCTTGGCCACGCCGCTGTCGGGCGCGGCGACCGTGGCAAGGCGGATGAGGAGGGCTCGCGTCGTGTCGCGCGCGTCCACAGCCATGGCAACGTCGCGCTCGTCGAGATCCATCGACTGCGTGATGTGGGTGAACGGGCCGTTCATGCGCTGCGACGACTTTACGTGCATTCGGCCACCGTCGCCAAGCCGCGCTACGCACCTGGCGGCGGCTCGGCGCCGTTACGGCTCGAGCGAGAGCAGCTCGTACAGGAGCTGGAGGCGTTCGGCGAGCTCGTCATTGCTCGGCTCGTTCTGGCACGCCGTTACCAGCTGGACGCGTGCCTCGTCCAACCGCCCGATCGCGAGGAGGCGATCCGCCTTGGCGGCCGCCACCCTTCCGCGAGTCGTTGTGGCGATGGTTTCTAGTGTCCGCGCCAAGGGTGGCGGCGGTGGTGTCGAGGGGTGCGATGCGTCGAACCGCAGCTTGCCCCTCGCGAGCGCGCGATCGTAACGCGCGCGAGAGCCGGGCCGCGCGAGGCACCGGTACGCCTCCACTCCGCGCTTGTAGATCTCGGAGGCAAGCTCCACGACCCCTTCCGCGCCGAAGTAGCGGTCCGGGTGGTACATCATGGAGAACGAGTGAAACGCGGCTTGCACCTCGGCCGGACTGGCGTCAGCGGGGACGCGCAGCATCTGGTAGTAGCTCTTCGTGCCGAGCGACGCGAGAAAGACGGCCAGCGACTCCTTGCTCGACACGACGGCGTTCAGCGCTTCGCCGGCTCGATGGCCAACGGGTGAGCCGCCTGCCGTGCCTCCATCGCCTTCATGTCGGGCGCATCGGTCTGGGCGCCGACCAGGTGGAGGTGAGCCAGCGTCTCGCGTCCGCTTTTCACGTCGCACGCGCGCACATTGAGAATGCCGTCTACGTCGATCTCGAACGTGACCGCGACCGCCGTCTCGCCCCGCAGCGCTGCGGGCATTCCGGAGAGCTCGAGCTCGCCGAGAAAGGTGTTCTCCACGAACCGCCTGCTCACGCCCTGGGCGACGCGCACGTGCACGCTCGTCTGGCCGTCACTCGCCGTCGTGAACGAGCGCGTGCGATCGCAGGGCACGGGTGTGTTCGCATCGATGAGGATGTCGCAAAAGCCGCCGACGGTCTCGACGCCGAGCGCGAGGGGCGTGACGTCGATGAGAAGGGGCGCCGGTCGAACATGCGCCGGAGGAACCAGGGGAGCGTCCGCCGGGGATGCGGGAACCGAAGGGAGCGGCGCGGGTGACTGCGCGGAGGGGAGCGGCGGTGCGGAGGCAAGGGGGGCGGGCGGCGCGAGAGACGGTATCGGCGCGATCGGCGCGATGTCCGGTGGCGGGGGCTCGAACAGGTAAGGCATCGTTGGCCGGCGGGCGCGCGAGGGCAGCGGCGGCGGGCCGATCATCGGCGCGCGGCCCGGTGGGCTCGGCGGGGGCTTGGCCGACCGCGCGGGGACTACCGCGAGCTCCAGCTCGCGTGGAGGGAGGGAGTTGGCCACCGTTGCGTCGAAGACGAGGGGCCTCATCGACGCGGCCGGCAAAAAGAGAAGCTCGTCCGGCCCCAGCCCGCCGCGCTCGAGCGACTCCCGCGCGATGAGGGGCCGTGTCGTCGTGCCGCCAGCGCGATCTCGTGCGGCGTCGAGCACGCTAGCCTGCACTGCCGCGCCGAGCGCGACGACCTCTTCGGGATTTATGCGCACGAGCGGCGTGCGCCCGAAGAATTGCTCCACCTTGCGCCCGACCATCGGCATCCGGGTGGCGCCCCCGACGAGGATGATGCGATGCAGATCCGCCACGCGGACCCCCGCGGCATCGAGCGCGTGCTGGCAAACCGTGAAGGTGCGCTCGACAAGAGGGAGCGACGCCCACTCGAGCTCGGGTCTCGTCATTCGGAACTGCCAGGGCACCGCGCCGCCGCGCGCGGCGGGCAAGAGGTCATCCGCGCGGAGGACGTGCTCCTCGCTGGTCGAGAGCGCGCGTTTCATCGCTTCGGCCAACAGGCGCAGCCGGCCGAAGACGGCGGGCTGAGCGCGCGCATCGAAACGATGTTTCTTGAGCAGGTCCTCCGCGATCCGCTCGGCGATGACGACGTCGATGTCGTCGCCGCCGAGGGCCGTGTCGCCCGCGGTTGCGACCACCTCGAAGACGTTCGCCGCAAGATCGAGCAGCGTCACGTCGAACGTGCCGCCCCCAAGGTCGTAGATGGCGATGCGTTGCGGTAGCGCCTCCTCGCTGCCGTATGCGAGCGCGGCGGCGGTGGGCTCGTTCAAAATCCGCAATACGTTCAGACCGGCGAGCGCTCCCGCGGTCTTCGTCGCTGCCCGCTGGAGGTCATTGAAGTTCGCAGGGACGGTGATGACTGCGCTCTCGACGGGTTCGCCGAGCGCGGCCTCGGCGACGGCCCTCGCCTGTCGGATGACGAACGCGCTGATCTCGGGCAGGGAATACGACTCGCCGCGCGCGACGACCACCGAGCCGCCCTTCGGCCCTTCCCGCAGCTCGAACGGAAGTTGCGCGCGCGCGCGCTGGACCTCGGGTGAGCTCCAGGCGCGGCCAATCAGGCGCTTGACCGAGTAAACCGTGTTCGCCGCGTCGACGGCCCGGCGCTCCGCCGCGCCGGAGCCCACGGGGACCGAACCGGAGGGCTCGAACGAAATGACCGACGGCAGGAGTCGGCTACCGTCCGACCCGGCCAGCGTTCGGGCTACGCCGTCGCGAACGGTCGCGACCACGGTGTTCGTGGTGCCCAGATCGATCCCGACCGCCATACCCACCTGGGCAACGTACCACCGGTTCGGCCAAGGCAGCCGAAACCGACGGCGGCGACGAGGGTCGCATCAGCCGTAAGCGACGCGCGGCATCGGCAGACTGCGCAGCGATGCGTCGACGCCGGCCGCGACGCGACGGCCGTCCGCGATCGCCCAGACGACGAGGGACTGGCCGCGCGAAGCATCGCCCGCCGCGAATACACGAGCGACGTTCGTTGCGCCCGCCGAATCGGTGCGCACGTTGCCACGAGCATCCAGTTCGAGGCCGAGCTGTTCGACGATGCCCGCGCGCTCGGGCCCGACGAAGCCCATCGCGAGCAGCACCAGCTCGCAGGGAATCGAGAGCTCGGTGCCAGCGATCGGTCGCAAGCGACCCCCCTCGAGCCCTACGCGCACTGCATCGAGCGCCACGAGATTGCCTTCGTTGCCGCGAAGCGACACGGTCGAAACCGCCCAGTCGCGCTCCGCGCCTTCTTCTTGCGAGGTCGACGTCCTCAGCACGAGCGGCCACTCCGGCCAGGGGTTGTTCGGGAGGCGAACGAGCGCCGGCTTCGGCATGAGCTCCAGCTGCATGACCGACGCCGCTCCCTGACGCACGGACGTCCCGACGCAATCGGAGCCGGTGTCGCCGCCGCCGATCACGATGACCCTCTTGCCTGTCGCGAGGATCGGCTTCTCGAGGCGCGCCCCGTCCCCCGCAATGCGCCTGTTTTGCTGGACGAGGAACTCCATCGCGAAGTGAACACCGCCGAGCTCGCGACCGGGGACGGGGAGATCACGCGGAGTCCGCGATCCGAGCGTCAGCACGATTGCGTCGAAACGGGCCAACAGCTCGTCCCCGGTCACGTCCACGCCCACGTCGACGGACGTCTCGAAGGTGACTCCCTCGCCGCGCATCTGCTCCACACGCGCGTCCAAGATTCCCTTCTCCATTTTGAAGTCCGGGATTCCGTAGCGGAGCAGTCCCCCTATCCGATCATCGCGCTCGTAAAGGACCACGTCGTGGCCGGCCCTGCCGAGCTGCTGCGCCGCCGCGAGCCCCGCCGGTCCCGAGCCGATCACGGCGACGCGCTTGCCGGTGCGATGCCGAGCAGGCTCCGGGCGGAGACCCTCTCCCGAGAGGATGAAATCGGCGATGGTGCGCTCGACCGTCTTGATGGTCACCGGCTCCTCGCGCATGTTGAGCACGCACGACGCTTCGCAAGGAGCGGGGCAGACGCGCCCCGTAACTTCGGGAAAGTTGTTCGTCGCGAGCAGGCGCCGGGCCGCCTCGTTCATCTTTCCCTTGTGCACGAGGTCGTTCCACTCGGGTATCAGGTTCCCGAGCGGGCAGCCCTGATGGCAAAAGGGAATGCCACAGTCCATGCACCGCGATGCCTGCCCGCGGACTTGCTCCTTGCCAGCGGCGACGATCAGCTCCTGCCAATCGTGTACCCGCTGCTCCACGGGACGCTCGTCCTCGTCGATGCGGGGGATTTTGAGGAAGCCCTTCGGATCGCCCATTTGCTACGTGCCCGTCCTGCGCAATTGAAGGACCCTACGCCATTCGTGAGGCATCACCTTCACGAAGCGGCGTTTCGCCCACGTGGCCAGCACGCTCTTGCCTCGCACGCTGCGCGTGTGCGCTACGTGCTCTTCGATGAGGGCGCGGGCGATCCCTTCGTCTTCGGTGGACAACGCTTCCAGATCGACCATTGCCTTGCTGCACCGCGTGGCGAGCGTTCGCTCGTCGTCGAGCACGTAGGCTACCCCGCCGCTCATCCCGGCAGCGAAGTTGCGTCCCGTCGGGCCGAGCACGACCACCGTCCCGCCCGTCATGTACTCACAGCCATGGTCGCCTACCCCTTCGACGACCGTGACGGCGCCGCTGTTGCGCACCGCGAAGCGCTCCCCTGCCCGACCTGCAAAGAAGGCTTTGCCGCGGGTCGCACCGTAGAGGCAGGTGTTTCCGATGATGACGTTCTCGTGCGCCTTGAAGCGCGCCCGCGCCGGCGGACGCAGGGCGAGGACGCCGCCGGACAGACCCTTACCGACGTAGTCGTTGGCGGCCCCTTCCAGCACGAGGAGCATCCCCTGCATCGCGAACGCGCCAAAGCTCTGCCCGGCGGTGCCACTCGCCTCGATGACGATCGTCCCGTCCGGCAACCCCGCACTGCCGTACTTGCGCGCGAGCTCCCCGGCGATGCGCGCACCGAACGCACGGTCGGCATTGCTGACTGGGATTTGCATCGTCGTCGGCTCGCCATACTTCAGCGAGAGGCGCGCTCCCTCGAAGAGCGCCTCGTCCGTGGACGACCAGGACGAGAGCTCGTTCGCTGCGTCGGGCACTTGGCCCTGCACCGTGGCTGCCTGCACCTCGCCCGGCTGCACGCGGTAAAACACGTCTTTGAAGTCGAGCAACCTCGCCTTCGGGTGCTGAAGCGCGCGCGCCGCGAGGCGATCGGAGCGGCCCACCATCTCGGCGACGGTGCGGAAGCCGAGCCGAGCCATGATCCCGCGCAGCTCCTCGGCCACGAAGAAGAAGTAGTTGATGACGTACTCCGGCGTGCCGCTGAAGCGCGCTCGCAGGACCGGATCTTGCGTCGCTATCCCGACCGGACACGTGTTCAGATGGCACTTGCGCATCATGACGCAGCCACTCGCGACGAGCGGCGCCGTCGCGAAGCCAAACTCGTCCGCGCCGAGCAACGCGGCGAACGCAACGTCTCGACCGGTCTTGAGCTGCCCATCCGCCTGCAGACGGACCCGATCGCGCAACCCGTTCAGCGCGAGCACCTGGTGCGTCTCCGCGAGACCGAGCTCCCAAGGTGTCCCGGCGTGGTGAATGGACGATAGCGGCGACGCGCCCGTTCCGCCGTCGTGACCCGCGATGCTGATGGCGGTCGCGTGCGCCTTCGCGACGCCTGCAGCGATGGTGCCGACCCCGGTCTCGCTCACGAGCTTGACGCTCACGCGAGCCATGGGGTTGACGCACTTGAGATCGTAAATCAGCTGGGCGAGGTCCTCGATCGAATAGATGTCGTGGTGCGGAGGCGGAGAGATCAGCGTGACGCCAGGCACCGAATGGCGCACCTGGGCGATGGCGTCGTCGACCTTGTGGCCGGGCAGCTGACCACCCTCGCCCGGCTTCGCGCCTTGCGCGATCTTGATCTGAAGCTCATCGGCGTTGACGAGGTAGTGCGCGGTGACGCCAAAGCGCGCGCTCGCCACCTGTTTGATGGCGCTGCGCTTCGAATCGCCGTTCGGCAGCGGCAAATAGCGCGCCTCGTCCTCGCCGCCTTCGCCGGTGTTCGATTTGCCGCCGATGCGGTTCATCGCCACGGCAAGGTTCTCGTGAGCCTCCTTGCTGATGCTGCCGAAGCTCATCGCGCCGGTCGCGAAACGCCGAACGATGTTGGCCGCGGGCTCGACCTCTTCGAGCGGAATCGCCTCACCGGACGTCACGAAATCCAAGCAACCTCGGAGCGTGTATGGGGAGTCCCCCTGCTCGTTGATCGCGCGCGCATACTCTTCGTACGAGCGCGCGTCATCGAGGCGCACCGCTCGTTGCAGCGCGGCGACGGTCCGCGGGCTCCAGAGATGCCGCTCCCCGCCGACGCGCCAGGTGTACATGCCTCCTACGTCGAGTGCCTCCGCGTCGTCCTCTTCGCCGAGATCCTGCTCGAAGCCCGCCTTATGCCGAAACAGCGCTTCGCGTGCGATCTCGGACAGGCCGATGCCCCCGACCCTCGACGCCGTACCGGGAAACCAGCGCTCGATCGCCTCACGCCCTATGCCAATCGCCTCGAAGATCTGCGCGCCCTGGTAGCTCGACAGGCACGAGATGCCCATCTTGCTCATGACCTTCATCAGTCCCTTGTCGAGCGCGTGAACGTAATGCTCGGCGCGGGCGGCGGGCGGCACGTCGATGTCGAGCGCCTCGAGCGCCTCGAACGCGAGATAGGGGTTCACCGCGCCGGCGCCGTACCCGACGAGCAACGCGAGATCGGCCACTTCGCGCACCTCCCCCGTTTCAACCACCAGGCCCGCGCGCATGCGCTTGCCGGCCCGTGTCAAGCCGTGATGCACGGCGCTGGTCGCGAGCAGACTGGGAATGGCTGCGTGCGTGGCGTCGAGCCCGCGATCGCTGAGGACGATGATGCTCGCGCCCTCGTCCACCGCACGCTCCGCCGCCTCGCACAGCGAAACGAGCGCGCGATCGAGCGCTCCGCCGGCGTCGTCAGCGGAGACCGATGCGTCGAACAGCGTGGGCAACACGGAGACACGGAAATCGTCGAGGCCAGCGACGAGCTTGGCCATGTCGGCGTTCGTAAGCACCGGCTGTTCCAGCTCGACGAGCCGGCACTGGCGCGGCAACTCGTCCAGCAGGTTGCCTTCGCCGCCTAGGCAGCTCACGAGCGTCATGACCAGCTTCTCCCGGATGGGATCGATGGGCGGGTTCGTGACCTGAGCGAACTGCTGTTTGAAGTAGCGGAAGAGGAGCTGCGGCCTGTCGCTCAGCACGGCGAGCGGCGCGTCGTTTCCCATGCTGCCGACTGGCTCTTCGCCTTGGGTGGCCATGGGAGTCAGAAGGACGTACAGGTCCTCTCTCGTGTAGCCGAAGGCGCGCATGCGGCGGCGCCGCTCTTCGTCAGAAAAGCAGGTGGGCGGCTCGGCGGCCGGTAGAGCCGCGAGCTCGATTTTATTCTGCCGCAACCACTCCGCGTAGGGTTTTTGCGTTGCTACCTCGTGCTTGATCTCGTCGTCGCCGACGAGTCGGCCCCGTGCGACATCGACGAGCAGCATCCGCCCCGGCTGCAGGCGTCCTTTCTCGATAATGTCCTCGGCGTCGAAATCGAGCACGCCGAGCTCGCTCGCGGCGACGACGAACCCGGACTCCGTGACGACGTATTTCATTGGCCGGAGGCCGTTCCGGTCCAGCGTCGCGCCGACGTAGTTTCCGTCCGTGAAGAGGATCGCCGCCGGGCCGTCCCACGGTTCCACCAGCGACGCGTGGTACTCGTAGAAGGCGCGTCGCTCCTGGGGCATCTCGCCCTGGCCCTCCCACGCTTCGGGGATGAGCATCATCATGACGTGCGGCAGGCTGCGGCCACCCGCGACTAGAAAGTCGACCACGTTGTCGAGCGACGCCGAGTCGCTCCCGCCGGGACGTATGATGGGCTTGAAGTCGGCGAGGTGCTCGCCGAACACCTCGCTTGCGAGGAGGGGCTCGCGCGCCTTCATCCACGTCTCGTTGCCGCGGAGCGTGTTGATCTCCCCGTTGTGGGCAATGCACCGGTACGGGTGCGCGCGCTCCCAGGTCGGAAAGGTGTTCGTGCTGAATCGCGAGTGAACGAGGGCTATCTTGCTGCGCGTCTCGTCTTCCCTCAAATCGAGGTAGAACGCGTCGAGCCGTTCGGGCAGCGAGAGCCCCTTGTAGACCACGGTTCTGGACGACAAGCTGGCGATGTAAAATGTCCCGAGGCCGGCCTCGGAGGCGCGCCGACCCACGCGCTTGCGGACCATGAAGAGCGTCCGCTCGAAAACCGGCTTGGGGCACATGCGACCGACGAAGAGCTGCTTCAGCACCGGCATCGAGGCGCGGCCGAGCGGCCCAACGACGCTTTCGTCGACGGGTACGTCACGCCAACCGATGACCTTCTGATTGTGGTGACGAACCGCGTCTTCGAGCACGCGCATTTCCGCGGCGCAGATTTCGCGGTTCCGCGACAAGAAGCACTGGGCGACCCCGTAGTCCCCTTCGTTGGGAAGCTCGATTCCCGCCCTACCGAGCACGCGCTCGTAGTGGGCGTGTGGCACGTGCAGCAGGATGCCGGCGCCGTCGCTCGTGCAAGGGTCGCACCCGGCCGCGCCGCGATGGGCCAAACGACGTAAAATTTCGACTCCACGCGACACGACGTCGTGGCTGGCTGGCCGCCGCAAATCGACGACGAACCCGAGCCCGCACGCGTCCCGCTCGAGCGACGGGTCGTAAAGGCCGCGACGGGGCGGAAGTGGCATAGTGGCGGAGTATGATCCTCGCCCCAGGCGAGCGCTAGAGGAATCGTCGCTGCCTGCCGGCTCGGGAAGCCGCAGTTTTAACGGGTTACCCCTTGGGGTGACCGGGTGCTTCGACGGCTTTCGCCCCGTCAGCGGCCGAGCGCCTCGGAGCGATTGACGATTCGCGGCGTAATGAAGATGACGAGCTCGTTTCTTGTGTCGCTCGCGCGGCGTCGCTGAAAAAGAATGCCGATGATGGGAATGTCCCCGAAGAACGGCACCTGATCGAGGTTTCGTCCGGTGTTCCGCGTGTAGATGCCGCCGATCACCGCCGTGTGGCCATCCATGACGAGCAGGTCGGTCTCGGCCTCTCTCTTCAGGATCGTCGGGTCGCCGCGCGCGCTCGTCTGGTTGAAGTCGGGCTCGTCCCGGTTCAGCTTCACGTGCATCGAGACGGACCCATCCGCGGTGACGTGCGGCCTGACGAGGAGCTGCAGCTTGGCTTCCTGGAAGGTCGTCTGGACACCGAGCGCGCTGACCTGCGAGAACGGGATGAGGGTCCCCTGGTTGATGCGCGCTTCCCGGTTGTCGAGGACCATGATGCGCGGCGCGCTGACGATACGCACCAAACCACTCGATTCGGCGGCCGACAAGCGCACGGAAAGGTTGAGCGTGTTGTCGATCGAACCGAACGTCATTCCGAGCGCGCCGCCAGCGCCGGTCCCGACCGCTGCGGGAAGGTTCACCGCGAAATTCGGATTCGAGACGGCGCGCTGGAACGGCGACAGGCCGGCGGTGGGGGTGTTGTTGTCGGAGTTGCCGCCGGTGACGCTGGTGCTCGATGGAAACGCGACGCCGGTGGGATTGCCGGTGGCCGGACCGAAGGTCACGTCCCCTCCCCACTGGATGCCGACGTCCCGCAGGTACTTGCTGGTCGCCTCGACGATCCGGGCTTCGATGAGCACCTGCGCCGTCTGGGTGTCCAGCGAGCGAATCAGCTCTTCGATGTAGTTGAGGTTTCCCGCCACGTCGCGGGCGATGAGAACATTCGTGCGCTCGTCCACCGCGATCGAACCGCGCGGCGAGAGAAGCTCCTTGGCGCGCGCCTGGAGCTCGTCAGCCTGGGCATAGCTGATTGGAATCAGGCGCGTCTCGAGCGGCGTCAGCTCGTATTCCTGCTTCTGCTGCGCGAGCTTGAGCTCCCGCTCCTTCTGGAGCTGTGCCATGGGTGCGACGCGGATCAGATTGCCCTGTCGCACCATCCCGAGGCCTTTGGCCTGGAGGACGACATCCAGCACCTGGTCCCAGGGCACGTTGCGCATCCGAATGGTGATGGTGCCGGCCACGTCGTCGGCCGTGACCACGTTGACGTGCCCCGTATCGGCGAGGAGGCGCAGCACGTTGTGGATGTCGGCGTCCTTCAGATCGATGTCGATGCGGCGGCCGTTGTAGCGCTGCTGCGCGAGCGGGTTGCCGGCGGACGACGCGAACCCTGCCGCCCCTCCTTCTGCGGTTTCGACGTCGACATCGCCATCGCCATCGTGGATGGAGCTGTCGATGCGCGGCAGGTCTTTCGGTCGGTCTTCGCGTGCGACGGTGACGACCCTCCGCACTGCGCCGCCGTCCTTGCCGACGGCGCGTCCGTCGAGATGAACCGGGGCGACGGGCAATGGTTTCGTGAGCGATCGCGGCGTCGAGAACGACCAGACGAGGCTCCCCTCCACGACGGAAATGGTTCCCGTCGCGTCGCTCGTGCGTTCGAGCTCGATGACCGTCGCTCCGCTCGCTTCGTCGTGCGTCGCCGTGATCGTCTTGAGAGCGCCCCGGTAAGCCGAAACGTCGACCGTTCGTGCCAGGCCGGGGGGGAGGCCGGTCGCGCGCAACTCTAGGCGCAGTTGACCGGCGGGCGTGGTCGTCAGCGCATAAGCGGGCATTGCGTCCACGTCGACGATCACTTGATCGCACCCGTCCGGCACGCAGACCCCGGCCCCCGCAGCAACTCGCTCGAAGCGAACGTCACGCACCGAGGGGCTCGCCCTTGCCGAGCTGGTGCCGCTCGACGGGACGACCGGCGGCGCGATTGGCGTTTTGGGCAGCGTCTGCGCCGCCGCTTCGGGCGCGATCGCGATTCGAAGGGTGGTTCCGTCTCGGGTGATCCGGTATCTGGCGCCGGCCTTCAGGTTGATCGTGAGGCGCGTCATCCGGCCCTGGGCGGTGTCGTACGGCTGCGTCAGGACGCCCAGAACCGGGCCGACGGCAGCGGTGATTGCCGCCGGGGCGCCCGCCGTATCGCTGTCCACGAGATCGACGAGCAGGTGTCGCCCCCCGTCTGCGACGCGCGCGCTGTAGACGGGCGTTCCGCTTCCAACGACCTCGATCGTCGCGCCGCCGGACACGACCTCGTCGGCGTGAACGCGCACGTCCGTCACGTGATTGATCGCCGTTGCTTCGGCCGCGGAGGCGAACGATGCGTAGAGCAAAAGGGCGGATGGCCCACCCGACGCGGCAAGCGCCGCCACCCCCCGCTTCAGGAGGGCAGCGTACACAAGCGATTTTGCGCCACGCATCTTTTGGGCTCCCTGGCGTTTCACGAACCGCACCGATGGAAACGCGAGAGCAACGGTAAACCGCCGGATCGCAGAAACACCAGTTTCTCGCACGACGATTCGATGGCGAGCAACGGCGCGAAAGAGCGACCGCAACCTACATACCGGCGAACACTTCGAGTAGCGGAGGGCAGGTCACCAGCAGCTCGTGGGCGACGCCACGCTCGGCAAAGAGCACGACCGCTCCGCCCTTGGCGGCACGTGCCGTGAGGGGAGCTTTCGCCGCGCGGAGCGCCTCGTGGGGAAAGAGAAAGTCCCCCGGCCGCAGCGCCGTCACGGCAGGTTTCCCGGCGTCGTCGACGAGCTCGATCTCACCGGCACCCACGATGAGCAGCCCCGGAAGCGGTTTGCCGCGTGAGGCAAAAATCTCGTGGTCCGTGAGGACGCGCAAGGTGAGCCGCTGGAGCACCGCCGCGCGCAGGTCGGGATCGAGCCGTTCGCCGAGGGAGCCCAGGGTGATGCCCACCATCGCCTGCAGCCGATCACCCGCGGCGAGCAGATCGTCGTCCACCCAGGGACAGGTACGACACGCCGACGCGATCGCCCGCTCGTCCCACGTGGCGATCGTGGCGCCACCCGGACGGCCGACGAGGCGCGTCGCGGTGACGCGATGGATCGTGCCGCGCGCGCGGATCACGTCGCCCGCCGAGAACTGCTGCACCGGCGTGTCGACGATGGCTGCCGCGAGATCGACGGCTCCCGCGACCACGAGCGCGAGCGCGAATCCGGAGACCTCCTCGTTCTCCGCGAGATCCTGCAGCGCGGCTGCCTGGCCGAATGCACTTCGCGCGTCGTCGGGGAGATCCATGAACGCCTCGACGCCGAGCAAATCGACTCCGAAGGTGGGCCTCGCCGAGGCAGGTTTGGACGAGAGACGTCTCGAGGAGGGCGGCGGCGTCAGCCAAGATGGATGGGCGGCCTCGTCGGGCCGCAGCGGCACCTTCGGCGCGCTCGTGATCACGTCATCGCCGTCCTGCCCAAAGAGCAGCGCGAGCGCGGGATCGGGCGCAGCGCTCTCCTGCGGTTGCGCGTCCCGCGACGAAACGCGTGGCGCGGGAGGGACAGCGCCGTAGGTCCACGGATCAAGCATGCCGGCGTGCTTCTCGGCAGCGCTCGGAACACGCGAGGGGCGCGGCGGTGAGGGCCCTTCGCGCGTGACGACCGGGGCATCTTCCGCGGGATAGGGCGCGTGGGCCTCGAAGGCGACGGGTATGCTCGGCGGAGACGGGGACGCGCCCCCAGGCGCCGCTTCCTCGTCATCGCCCGAGGGATCGACGGGAAGGTCGGGCATCGTCTGTCCGGCCTCGACGGCGATCTCGATGGCGGAGATCTCCTCGACCTCGTCGGTGATCGTGGTTCGCGGCCCGCCAGGCCCCGGGGCGACCGGCAACGACCCGGCCGAGCTCGGGTTTCGCGTCATCCACTCCGCGAGCTCGGCTGCCTCCCGCGCGAGGGCGAGCGCTCGGTCATCGTCTTCGGACTCGCCCGCGGCCTGCGTCGCACGACGGAGCCAGACCAACGCATCGGCCCGCTCGGCGCGCCTCCAGAGTGCCTCGGCCGTTTGGAGCGCCCAAACGACGTCCTCCGTATCGGTGTCGAGCGCCTGGGGAATGCCCACCATGGTCCTCGCGTACTCCTACCATGCTCCCGGCGCTCGGCGTGCCGCGCACCTGGTTGTCGGTTGCCGGCCGTCGCTGCGTACGGCGTAGGGCCGCTTCGCCCGGCTGCGCACATCGCTGACGCGACCCAGAGCGGCAACGCCGGGGCGCGATCGCCGGCAGCGGCGATGATCTCCCGACCCTTCGCGCGTCTCAGCGAGCTTTGGGCCTGACCGTCTTCAGCCGGCGCTCGGACTCGCGGGCCTCGTCGATTCCGATGGCGTGGGGCGCCTCCTCCGGACGCCGACGGGCGAGCCAGCCGATCAGGCTGAGGCCTGCCACGCGCGTCCCCTCGGGCGTGCTCGGCTCGCGAATGAGCCGCGTCAGGTCGGCGATGAGCCGCGTGCGGCGGCTCTCGTCGGCGTCTTCCCACTCTTTCCTCCCGCTCGGCGTCGCGGCATGAAGGGCGGTCTGCTTGGTTGCTCGCAGGGCCTCGACCGTGCAGATCCGCTCTTCGCGAGGTGTTCGGGAGGTCTCCTCCGGAGTTGCGCCGTGCCCCGCGGAAAGGGTCGCCTTGTGATCGGTGCTGTCGTCGCTCCGGGACACTTGCGCGGCAGCATAGCTCGACATCGCCGTTAGTCGAATCGGTCGACGACTAGGTTTCCTGGGCGTGGGTTTTGCGCCCGCGGTCAGATGGAACCGATGAGGACTTCACGGTCCTTGGCGCCGCTAGCTGGGCCTACGAGCCCACGCCGTTCCATCATCTCCACGATGCGCGCGGCCCGATTGTAGCCCAGACCGAGCTTGCGCTGGAGCCACGAGGTGGAGCAGCGCCGGGTGTCCGCCACGATGCGCACGGCGTCGTCGTAGAGAGGGTCCTGCTCGGCGTCCTCTTCGACGGCGGCGTCGTCGTCGTCGCGCGGTTTGAGGATGTTGTCGTCGTAAATGGGCTCACCCTGGGAACGCAAGAAGTCGGTGACCCGCTGCACTTCTTCTTCGCTGACCCACGGGCACTGCACGCGCTTGGTCTCGCCGGTGCCGTTTAGCTTGATGAGCATGTCGCCCATCCCCAGAAGATGCTCCGCGCCTTGCTCGTCGAGGATGGTGCGCGAGTCCACCTTTTGCGCGACCCGGTAGGCGATGCGCGTGGGAAAGTTCGCCTTGATGGTGCCGGTGATGACGTCAATGCTGGGCCGCTGCGTGGCGAGGATGACGTGCATCCCGGCGGCACGTGCCTTCTGAGCCAGACGCGCAACGCATGCTTCCACTTCCTTTCCCTGCTGCATCATCAGGTCGGCAAACTCGTCGACCACGATGACGATCCAGGGGAGCTTCTCCGGGAGTTTTGCTTCCCCTTCGTCGGTGCCCTTTTCGCCGGGGATGTCCTCGGAGAACCCGTTGTGGTCCTTCGCCGCAACCGTCTTGCCGTTGGGATTTTTGACGTCGCCGCGGACGACTCGCTCCACCCAGCCGTTGTACGTCGCAATGTTCTTGGTGCCGGCGTCGGCAAAGAGCTGGTAGCGGCGTTCCATCTCGTCGACAGCCCATTTCAGAGCCGTTGCGGCTTGCTTCATGTCCGTGACGACGGGCAGGAGCATGTGTGGGATGCGATCGAATGGCGCGAGCTCGACGACCTTCGGGTCGACCATCAGCAGGCGAAGCCTGTCGGGCGATCGCCTGTAGAGGAGCGACAGCAGCATGACGTTGAGGCCGACGCTCTTTCCCGCGCCCGTCGCGCCGGCAACGATGACGTGCGGCATGCTTGCCAAATCCGCATAAACGGGGTTGCCGAGGATGTCGCGCCCGAGGACGACGGGAAGCGGCACATCGAGCGCCTGGAATCGCCGGTCCTCGACGAGGTCGCGAAGGACCACCGGCACGCGGCGATCGTTCGGAAGCTCGAAGCCGATCCGGTTTTTTCCGGGGATAGGCGCGACGATGCGGACCTTGCGGGCGAGCGCCAGCGCGAGGTCGTCGGCCAGCCCGGCAACCTTGGACACCTTCGTGCCCGCGGCGGGTGACACCTCGTACGTGGTGACGGTCGGACCAGGCAAAATGTCTTCGACTTTGCCCTGGACGCCGTAATGAGCCAGCGTCTCCACCAGCTTCTCGGCGTTGGCGAGCAGCTTGTCGCGGTCGATGGCAAGGCTGGGGTCGATCTTTTCGGGCACGAGGAAATCGACCGGCGGGAGCTCGAACGCGGGTGACTTTCTGGTGCGTGCCTCGCAAGCTTCTCGCTGGACCCTGGCGGGTGCCTGCGCCTCGAGCTCGAGCTCGAGCGCGGCGGACGTATCCACGATCGTTGGCATCGCCGCGGCTTTCCGCGATTTCCGTCCCTTCGCCGCCTCGGTCGAAGCGCTGGCGTCGTCGCCCTCGACCCGGGCCTCGGCGGAAGAGATGTCGGCCGATGGCGCGTCGGCGACGAGCGTGACCGCTCCGGGCGCAGCCCGCGAGCCCGCTGGATCGGACCGCGGAGTCGTAGGGTCATCCCGGACGAGCGCGAGCGGCTCCGGATCCGGCCTGCGATCCGCCTTACTGGACGGCGCCTGCGCCGCAGACTTGCGCGGGCGTGTCTTGCGCACCGGCTCGGGCTCGAAAAGCGTCCCGGGCAACCCATCATCGAGCTCGAAAGGCAGTGCGGCGATGACGGGGTCGTCGGTCAGCTCGGTGACCGTGGGGTGGATGATGGGTTGCTGCGCGCGCCGCGCCGCCTCGTCCTGTTCGCGCTCGATGGCTCGCGCCTCGCGCCACGCCGTGCGCACAGCCGTCCACAGCCCGACCGCGTGCTCCGCCATCCCCTTGGCCAGGCGCGCGACGAGACGCGCGAGCGCAATGAACGAGAATGCGGCACGACCGATGAGGATCAGCCCTAGACACGCGAATCCGACGAGGAACGAGCCTGCGGTCGAGAACAGAGAGCGGCCAACCTCGCCAAAGAGCTCACCGACCGCGCCAGCGGCGGGGTGCGATCCGAAGGCCGTCCGCCCGGGGCTCCCCACCTGGACGAGAGCGGCCGTCACGATCGCCAAGAGTAAATCGCCCGCGAAGCGTCCGGGCGTCGCCGCGCTCTCCTTTCCTCGCACGAGCGGGATCCCGAGGACGAAAAGCTCGAGCGGGAGAGCCCACGCCACGACGCCCACGAGGGTAACGAGCCCGCGCGCGCAGAGTGCCCCGACAGGACCGACCCAGTCCTGCCCCGCATGTCCACCCGTGCCTGGGCTGACCACCACGCCGGACGAATCGCCTTGGTACGAGGCGAGCGCGAGCGCGAGAAACAGGGCGAGCGTCCACAGAACCAGCGCGGCCACCTCGCGCGTTCGCCCGTATGCAGCGGCGCCCCGGCCCAGCACCGAAGGCGTGCGGGTGTTCGGAGCCAGACGCGACGGATCGGCCGACGTGGGGCGAGGAGCGAAGAGCGGGAGAGTCATCCCCTACGTTGTCCTACACGCGACGCTACGCGGCCGCGCCGCGCGGGGTCAACTTCCCGAAACAATTCCCGCGGCCCCTCCCGTCGGCGTAGCATCGGCACGTCGAGAGCGCGGGCTCAATGACACAAGAAAGAAGCGGGAGAAAGCGACGACGATGCGACAGGGGACGACTGGACCTAGGCACCGTCCATGGCTGGCTGCCACGGTGGTCGCTGCAGCAGGCGCTTGCACGTCGCTCACGACGGCATGCGCCGTCAGCGAATCCGACGTACACCGCTGGGAAACGACCGAGAGTGGTCCCGAGAAGCTCTACGCCATCATCACGCACGACAAGTATGCCTGGCCGCTCCGGGAGGAGGCCGCGCTGTCGCTTGCGCGAATGCGCTCGCGCAACGGCAAGCGAATAGGCCTCGAGTACCTCGTCACGGGGTACGATACGTCGCAGGGCAAGGTGCAGGGCGCGCTATCCGTGCTGAGTGAGGACGCACGGCGCCGAATCGTCGATGGCATCGCGCCGAAGCTGGTCGAAGCAATGCGGCAACCGCCCGCGCCTCGGCCTACGGACGGCGCGCCGCAGCCTCCCGACGCCAGCATCCCCTACAAAGACGCTGCGTTCGCGATTCTTTCGCACGAGCCTCCGCTCGCAAACGACAAGAAAACGAAGGCCGATCTCACGGCCGCGCTCACGCAGTGGGTGCAGACCGATTTCGAGACGCGGATCGACAACACCTCGCAGCAGTTTGGGGTCGAGCAGATCATGCGTTTTCTCGGCGGGCTCAGCGTCAAGAGGCTGCCCGACGCAATCAGCGAGAGCTCCACCAAAATCGATCGCGCGTGCTCGCTCATCGCAGACATCGGTGACGACGAAACGAAAAAGCGCGCGGGAGACGCGCTCGTGGCCATCGCGAAGAAGATTGACTCTGCCGATTGGCTCGAGAAGCAGCGGGCGCTCGTCAACGAGGCCAATGCCAAGACGAAGGTCAGCGTCACGCCAGCGCAGGTCACCGAGCAGCTGAAGTCCTACCAGGAGCAGGAGCTGGAGAAGGTCTTCACCAACATGAAACGCGTCGGCGGCCGGCCCATCGTGGACTATTGCCTCGCGTACGCGCGTGATCGAAACAAGAGCGAGAAAATGCGAACGGACGCGCTCGCCGCGCTGGAGAACCGCGTCGAAAAGAGCGCTCCCGCGGACGTCAATCAGATATTCGACATCATCAAGGAAGACACGAATCCGGACAAGCTGCGAGCGGTGGCGCTCGCCCGGCTCGGCGAGCTCCCCAAGGAGATGATCCTCCCAAAGCTGTATTCCCTGTTCGAGAAGAAGTGGCAGGTGCGGCTCGACGCGGCGCGGATGATCCTGAAGACGATGACGACGCGGGAAATTCCCGACTTCTTGCGCCATCTTCCGGCGACCGACCGCACAAAAATGGCGCTCAGCGAGCCCATTACGTACGGCGCGCTCATCATGCAGATGGACCCCCAGGGCGGGCCCAAGCCGCGGGACGTTCTCAACCAGGTCCTCAACTCGATGGAGATGGGCGCCAAGCTCACCGCCGCCGGCTCGTACTACACGACGAAGAGGTCGGACGCTGCGCCGGTCCTGGCCCTTGCGGAGGACCGAACGCCCGTGCCGCGGTGCGAACCGGCGGACCAGTGCGGCTGGCAATGCGAGGTGCCCAAAGCGCCTGGCTCCCAAGAGAAGGACACGAAGATGGTCACCACCGTCGGCGAGTTCGTGAAGTGGTGCATCGAGCCCTCGTTGCAGGGTGGATAGGATCGTCGCGACGATGAGCGCAGATACCAACAAGAAGAGCGCCCGCACGTTCCAGTGTCGCGAGGCGCTTTGGGACGCGTTCGAGCAGATGGCGCGCGAGCTCGAGTGCAGCGTCGACTACCTCATCA
>JALYHV010000157.1 GCA_030776205.1 Myxococcota bacterium
TGTGGAGACTCTACGGCGACCCGCACGGCATTGGCCAGTAGCTCATGATGGCAAATCGCCGATGACCGGGAAAATAGTTACTGAGTACTGCAGGTCATTTCCCCACCTCGCGCGCGCGACTCATGGCGCAGGGAGACGCACGATGAACGACTTAGGCCACTCTTGCGTATCGATCAGTTCGATATGGCCTCCGAGCGCTTCGACGGCGCGTTTGCAAGAGTAGAGGGCAAGGCCGGCGCTCCCGCGGGCGGCCCCGGATTCGTCGGCCACGGCTATCGTGCCGAAGATTTGGGCGCACCGGGAGCGGGGGATCGCGGGTCCGGTGTTGGAGACAGAAATCTCCACGTCGCGCGCCAGGCGGGAGCTTACCGACACCCGTCCGTGCGCCGGCGTATGGCGGAGGCGGTGGTCCAATATGTTCTCGATGACGCGCTGGAGGAGCGTACGATCGGTGTCGACGCGAATGCCGGCCCCTTCGAGCGGCTTCTCCAGCAGCTCGTCTGCCCCGGATTCGAGACCTCACCCATTTGGGCTCGATGTGCGCTGACGCCCGCACGCGACCGGCGCATGCCCGGATTCCGACTAACGGCAGCGTAAGCTGAATGGGTCGTCGATGCGTGCTCGATCGAGGTTCGTCGGGGGAACGCGGCGGGTGCTATGAGTCGCGACCCGATGCTTGCCGATCGCGTGCCGCCGCGCCCCGGCACCCCTCCAGACGAGATCCTCGACCTCTTCCTTGGCCACGCACGGGACCTCGGTCTCGAGCTGTATCGCGCACAAGAACAGGCGATTCTCGAGCTGCTGTCCGGCAACAACGTCATCTTGGCTACGCCGACCGGCAGCGGGAAGTCGCTGGTGGCGCTCGCCCTTCATTTTCTCGCGCTGAGCGACGGAAAACGGAGCGTTTACACGGCACCGATCAAGGCGCTGGTCAGCGAAAAGTTCTTCGCACTGGTGCGCGAATTCGGCGCGGACTACGTGGGCATGGTGACCGGCGACGCGTCTGTCAACCGGGACGCCCCAATCGTGTGCTGCACGGCCGAGATCCTGGCCAATCTCGCCCTTCGTGAAGGCAAGGACGCACCATTCGACCGCATCGTCATCGACGAGTTTCACTACTATGCAGACAAGGAACGCGGCGTAGCGTGGCAGATTCCGCTGCTCGTCCTCGAGCGAGCACAGTTCCTTTTGATGAGCGCCACCCTTGGCCCCACGGAGCTGTTCGAAAGAGCGCTCACCAGGGTGACCCGGCGCCCGACCGTGACCGTGCGCTCCGGCGAGCGGCCCGTGCCGCTCGATTTCGAATATCGCGAAACGCCTCTTCACGAGACGATTCTCGACGTGGTTCGCGGCGGTCGCTCGCCCGTGTACGTCGTGAACTTCACCCAGCGTGCAACCGCCGACACCGCTCAGGCCTTGATGAGCCTGGACCTCGTCCCGAAGGACCAGAAGCGTGCCATCAACGCGCAACTCGCCGACGTGCGATTCGACACGCCGTACGGCAAGGAGGTCAAACGGTTCCTCGCACACGGCGTCGGGCTCCACCACGCAGGGCTCCTGCCCAAATACCGCCTGCTCGTCGAGAAGCTCGCACAGCGGGGCCTTTTGGCGGTCATCAGCGGAACCGATACGTTGGGCGTGGGCGTCAACATTCCCATCCGCACCGTTCTCTTCACGCGCCTCTGCAAGTATGACGGCGAGAAGACGGCCGTCCTCAGCGTGCGTGACTTTCAGCAGATCGCCGGGCGCGCCGGACGAAAGGGGTTCGACGAGCGTGGGTACGTTCTCGCTCAAGCACCAGAGCACGTCATCGAAAACCTGCGTCTCGAGCAGAAGGCCGGTGGAGATCCGGTCAAATTGAAGCGCATCGTCCGCAAAAAGCCGCCAGACAAGGGCTACGTTCCCTGGGACCGAGCCGCGTTCAACCGGCTCGTATCCTCCCAGCCCGAGCCGCTGCTGTCGCGCTTTCGCGTCTCGCACGCAATGATTCTGAATGTCCTCGAACGTCCGGGCGGCGGGTGCCTCGATGTTGGACGCATCATTTACCGCTCGCACGAGCGCCGCGCCCAACAACGCATCTACGGCCGAGAAGCGCGCGCCATGCTGCAATCGCTCCTCGACGCCGGCATCGTACAGGCCGATGCAGAAACCAAGCGCGTGCGTCTTCACGTCGACCTGCAAGAAGACTTCTCGATCCACCATGCCCTCTCGCTATGGCTCGTCGATACGGTGCCGCTGCTCAACCCGGAAAGCCCGACCTACGCCGCTGACCTGCTGACGCTCGTCGAGTCGATGCTGGAGGACCCCGACTTCGTCCTCCGGCAACAACTGGACGCCCTCAAGCGCGCGAAGCTTGCCGAACTGAAAATGGCCGGCGTGGAGTACGAGCAGCGCATCGAAGAGCTAGACAAGCTCGAGCACCCGAAGCCGATGCGTGATTTCATCTACGATAGCTTCAACGACTTTGCGCGGATGCACCCGTGGGTCCGCGGCGATGACGTCCGCCCCAAGTCCATCGCCCGCGAGATGGTCGAGCGATTCATGGACTTCAACGAGTACGTGCGCGAATACGAGTTAGGACGAGCGGAAGGGACACTGCTCCGGTATCTCAGCGACACGTACAAGGCGCTGGTTCAGACCGTGCCGGCGCCAGCCAAGACCCCGGAGGTCCTGGAAATCGAGGTGTTCTTGCGCGCCATCGTACGCGCCGTCGATTCGAGCTTGCTCGACGAATGGGAACGGATGCGCGATGGGAGCCTCGCCACCGCGACGACGCTGACCGCCGGCGAGAGCCTGCCGGCGCACGAGCCGGGGGAGGTGGACGTGACGCGCGACGAACGGGGATTCACGGTTCTCGTCCGCAATACGTTGATCCAGCTGTTGCGGGCCCTCGCGCGCAAGGATTGGGGCGCTGCCGCATCGATGGTGACGGGAACAGCCGCCGAGAGTGCTTGGACGGCCGAACGCTTCGAGCGAACGTTCGCTTCGTTTTTCCAGGAGCACGCGAGCATCCGCATCGATCCGCAGGCGCGCGCGCCCTCGAACATGCGAATGGACACGGCCACTCCGGGCACATGGGAGGTGGTCCAGGTCATCTGCGATACGGACGACGACAACGACTGGGCCATCTCGTGCTGGATAGACATGGCAGCGTCCGCTCGGGCGGGTCGGCCAATGGTCGTCATGCGCGACGTCACGCATTGAAGCGCGCATCGTCAGCCCGAACGGGGCGCGTGGTCCGCGCGGAGGCGCGCAGGGACTTGTCGTCCGCTGGTGCCTCGGGTTAGTCCATGGCGCTTATGGCTAAACTTCCGCCGGTCATCGTCCGCCGCTCGCGTATTCAGGGTCGCGGGGTGTTCGCGACACGGGACATCTCCGCGGGGGAGCGAGTCATCCAATACACCGGCGCGTTGATCACGCATGCCCAGGCGGACGAACAGTGCGATGACGAGGGCATGCGCCGGCATCACACGTTCCTCTTCGCGGTGGATGACCGGTTCGTGATCGATGGTGGTCGCGGCGGGAATGAGGCGCGATTCATCAACCACTCGTGCGCTCCCAATTGCGAGAGCATCATCACTCGAAGGCGCGTCTATATCGATGCCATTCGCGATATCGATGCGGGCGAAGAGATCCTCTACGATTACTGGTACATGACCGACGACGAGTACACGATTGAGGACCTTCGACGAATCTATCCTTGTCGCTGCCGAGCGCCGGACTGCCGGGGCACCATCGCCCGACCTCCGCCCCGCCGAGCCCGGGTGGCCAACGGGCGATAGGTGCAGAGCTCGAGCTCGCCCGCGCGCGTCGTATGGTGGGCGTCCTTTCGCCACCGCGACTTCAACCTCTTCCAAGCGGCGCGCGTCCTCTCCATTCTGGGCGCCCAGATGCAGAGCGTCGCCGTGGCTTGGCAGATCTACGCCGTGACGAGACGACCCATCGACCTTGCCTGGGTTGGCCTCGCGCAATTTCTCCCGGCGGTCTGCTTGTCGCTGCTCACGGGTCATGTCGCCGATCGCTTCGAAAGGCGTCACATCTTGATGGCGTGCTACGGGTTTCTGGCGCTCCTGTCGACGATGCTTTGCGCGATCGCGTGCGTGCACCCATCCGGCACGTCCCCTATTTACGCCGTACTGATTGGAGTGGGGGTGGCGCGTGCCTTTCAGGGACCGGCAAACCAGTCCATCGTTCCCACGCTGGTGCCGGCCGATCATTTCGGCAACGCCGTCGCGTGGGGGCAATCCCTGTGGCAAACGGCGATGGTGCTGGGGCCGACGCTCGGCGGGATTCTTTACGCAGCCTCCGGGGGCCCGCTCATCGTGTACGCGACGGCGGCTGGCAGCTTCGTCGGCGCGCTGTTGTTCGTCTGCGGGATGCGTCCGATCAAGAGGGTCGTTCGGCGCGCGACGATGACGCTCGATTCGCTCTTGGCAGGACTCCGATACGTCTTGGGCAACCAGGTCGTCCTCGGCGCGATGTCCCTCGACCTTTTTGGCGTCCTTTTGGGCGGCGCGACGGCTCTCCTCCCGGTCTTCGCGCGAGACATCCTGCAGCTTGGACCGTGGGCACTGGGGGTCCTCCGAAGCGCGCCGGCAGTGGGCGCCGCGTTCACTGCGGTGGCGCTCGCGGTGCGTCCGATCGAGCGGCGCTGCGGGGCGAAAATGCTCGCTTGCGTCGCTCTCTTCGGCATGGCGACAGTCGTGTTCGGGCTATCGCGCAGCTTCGCTGTCTCGCTCGTGGCGCTGATTGTCGCCGGTGCCGCCGACATGGTGAGCGTCTTCGTTCGTTCCGCGCTGGTGCAGCTTGCCACCCCGGACGAGATGCGCGGCCGGGTGAGCGCCGTGAACTCGCTGTTTATCGGCGCGAGCAACGAGCTCGGCGAGTTCGAGTCCGGGTTGACCGCCCAGTGGTTCGGAGCCATTGCGTCGGTTGTCATGGGCGGGGTCGGAACCGTCCTGGTAGTCGCGATTTGGATTGGCCGCTTTCCAGCCCTGGGTCGCGTAGACAAGTTGAACGGCGCGGCCGCACCGCCATGACAGGAAGCGAGTACGGCCAGCTCGTCCGGCGACCAGGACGCGCTGACAGCACGAAGTGAGTGGTCACCTGCGCAGGAGCTCGGCGATCGGCTGTCCCTCGCCTGCCCGCAAACCAAGCAACGCTCGGACGGTGGGCGCGATATCCGAGAGAGTATGGCGTCGCACCGAAGCGACCACCCCCCGCGCGCCCACCTCCTCGCCGAAGGCTGCAAGCCACACGCGGGCCGACTCGGGGTAACGCCCTCCATGATCGGTGAAGTCGTATGCACGACCATGATCGGCCGTGACCAGCACCGTCGTGTGACGACCGCGTGCGCCCATTCTCTGCAACGCCGCTTGGAGGTCTCCGAGGAACGCGTCCGAAGCGCGCAACGCCTCCAGATAGCCTCTATAGTCCCCGTGATGCGCGTACTCGTCGCAGTCGCCGAGCCCCACGAACAAAAACCGTGGACGCTTCGCCTCGAGATAACCCAGCGCGATGCCGGCGGTGAACGCGTCAGGACGGTAATCCCCCTCGCCGGGCCAGGAGGAGGTCCGCCCGCCGCGATCGAGCAGCGATGCAACCGTCGGGTTGGAACGCAGGGCATCGACGTGCGCCAGCAGTCTGCGCCCCGAGCTCAACACGAACCGCGATGGATCGGACGAAGCCGCGCGCGCGACATTGGGCCAAGAGGACACGACGGCGGCTTCCTCTGGACCGCCGACGTCAATCAGGTCGTCGACGATCGTCCGACCGGGCGGCTGCGCGCAGTCGTTGCGGAAGCACCCGGGGTCCGGCTTGCCAGCGAAGATTTCGCGATAACCGGGGAGTGAGATGAACTCCGGACCGCTGGCCGCGATCGACGCTCCGGCCCCCGGCGCGCCGATGGCGGCGCCCTCGGACTCGATGAGTCGATGAAGGTTCGGCATGAGCGCGCTCGCGGTCACCCATTCCGGGGCGCGCAGCCCGAAACGCCGAGCAAGCGTATGATCTTCCCCGGCGAACACCTCTTGCCATCGGACGCCATCGAGCACGACCAGCACCACGGCGCTCTCGTCGCGATCTTCCTCCGCTCTCGTGAGCGGCGCGGTAGCGGTCTCGAACGCATGCGGCACGCGCGGCGGGACGGGCGAAACCGGGGCGGCTCCCCACGTCGCCCCGCTTCCCGCCACGACCGAAACGGGCAAGGCCAGGGTCACGAGAGCGACGAACCTGCGGAGCGCGCTGTTCAAGACGTTCCTTGGAGTGTGTCATGCCGCAGCTGCGTCGGCCAAAAACTCGCGCCCGCGGGTACGGCCGCTCATGGGGTTGGGCAATACACCGTGAACCCGCTCACCTGTGTGCAAACCGCATAGCAAGGCATGGGGCTCAACGACTGAAGGAGACAGACGCAATTTGGTGCGGTGGCGCACGACGGCGGAATTGAGCGACATCCGATGACCATCGCGGAGGCGTCCGATTCGACGCACCTCCCCGAGAAGGACGTGTTGCCAGTCGCTCCCCCAAAACAATACGTTCCCGCGGGACACGCGCACTGCGAGCACCAGGTCAGCGGCAGGTAACCATCGGGAGGCGGACCATACGGACCATCGATGGGCGCGAACGGCGAGTCGTCCGAAGCGGTGGCATCGGCCGATGCGGACGGAGAGGACGCATCTCTTCCGAAAATGTCGTTGCCCCCTCCGAGCGGCGCGCTCGATTGGTCGCAAGCCGGCGTGGCAAGGGACGCGCAGAGTATGGCGCCGCCGCGGAAGGCGAAGCATACCGCCCCGACGAGACTCCGGCTCGCCGTGGAACGCCGGCGACGCTGACTCATCGAGGGTCAGCTTAGTTGCGGCGACGCGTACTGGAAAGCCGCGTTTTCCGGAACCGCCGTCGCTGGCCTTCGCGACCCGAACGATCGTAGATCATGGACCGATGGCTAGCCGCGAACACCCTCCGAGGTCGGTAGGTCCCTGCGTTTCTCGTCGGTCTACGGCCGCAGCGTGACCGCGAATCCGCGGAAGTTGCTCGCCCTGCTCCTCATCCCAGCCGCTTTTGGCGTGAGCGGGGCGCTCCTGGCGATGCGCGTCCATTTCCAGCCGCCGACTGTCCCGCGGTATGCGCTGGAGCCCGAGAGCCAAACGGTTCCCGCCCGTGGCGGCCGATTCGAGGTGACCATCCATCCGGAGGGGCATGTGGATGGCGCCGTCGCCGTTCGCGCGTTTCTCCTCCGCGGTGACCAAGTCCGCCCTTGGGACCCTGCGTTCCACGTTGAGCGCGACGGCTCGGTCCTCATCGCGGGTGCGGTCGAACGCCTGTTTCCGGGTGTCCCGCCCGGCGACTGGGAGCTCGCCGTGGCGGTTGGCCGCCCCGAGACGCTCCCAACGGCGCCGAAGACGATCTTGCGGGCACGCGACGAGGCCTCCTCGGGCGCGGGAGACGCTGCCTGGCGGCTCGTCCGTGGCCGGGTTCGTCTCGAAGAATCGCTGGGCGACGCCAGCGACCACGACCGCTGACTGGGCCAGCAAGCGTCATGGTATGCAGATGACCATGGTGGGGAACAAGGTTCTGCTGCGCGTCCGGATGAGCGCGCACGACGCGCACTACGCCGGCGAGCTCGTCGATGGCGCGCGGATCCTCGCGCTCTTCGGTGACCTCGCGACGGAGATCCTCGTCCGTCTCGACGGCGACGAAGGTCTCTTCCGCGCGTACGAGAGCGTGGACTTTCTCGGCCCGGTCTTCGCTGGGGATTACATCGAAGCGACCGCCGAGCTAGTGGCGATCGGGGACACGAGCCGGAAGATACGGTTCGAGGCGCGGAAGGTCCTTGCCAGCGTTCGCCGTTCCGGTACGCCTCCGAGCGCGGTGGACGTGCTCGACGAGCCGACCGTGGTGGCTCGCGCGCTCGGCACTTGCGTGGTCCCAAAAGAATTGCAGCGAAGAACGCGGGAGTTGTCCGCGCCAGGGCTCCCGGCCGGCCTGCCGCCGTGGCGCGAAGCCCTCGTAACGCCGCCCGGCGGCGGCAGAGTGATCCTCACGGCCGCGATCGTGGGCGCCGAGCTGACGCGCGACCATACGAGGCATGTGCCGTTCACCGCCGAGGAAGTGGCGGACGAAGCCGCACGTTGCCGCGAAGCAGGTGCGGCAATCGTGCACCTCCACGTGCGCGACGATCAGGGCCACAACACCCAATCGGCAGAGCGCTTCGCGGAGGTCATCGACGCCATCGAGCGCAAATGCGATTGCATCATCCAAGCCTCGACCGGCGGCGCGGTAGGAATGTCCGTCCAAGAGCGCTCCGGACCGCTCGCGTGCCGACCGGAGATGGCCACGCTCAACTGCGGCACGATCAATTTCGGCGATGCCGTCTTCCTGAATTCGCGCCAGGACATCCGGCGACTCGCCATCGCGATTCGCGGTGCGGGGGCGGTCCCAGAGCTGGAGTGCTACGAGATTGGGCACATCCAGGAGGGGCTCTCGCTGATGACCGAGGGCATGGTCGATCAACCTCTGCACTTTCAATTCGTGCTCGGTGTCCCTGGCGCGATCCCCGCGCGCGAGGACGTCTTACACTTCATGCGATCGTTCGTCCCGCCAGATGCCACCTGGACAGTCGCCGCCGTCGGGCGCTCGCAGCAGCCAATGACCGAGCTTGCGATCCGGCTCGGAGGGCACGCGCGGGTCGGTCTGGAGGACAACATCTATCTGAGCCGGGGCGTGCTCTCGGAGGGGAGCGCGCCACTGGTCGCTCGGGCGGCGGCCTACGCGCGAAGCGAGGGGCGCGAGCCTGCGGAACCGGCGGAAGCGAGGGCGTTGCTCGGCATCCGTCAGCCTCGACGAAGCGCGTAGCCGCGCACGCCCAAAGGACGCCGCGTGCTATGCGTGATCGAGCATGGTCGCCACGAGCACGTTCGTAGCCGATACGATGACGCCCGTCCGAGCGTACGCGGCCCTCCGCGCAGCCGCGGGCGGTGATGCCTCTTTCTTGCTGGAGAGCGTCGTTGGCGGCGAGCGTTGGGGGCGCTATTCGATCATCGGGTATTCCCCAAAGCAAGAGTTGACGCTGCAGGCCGACGGCCAATGGGTCGGGGCGCGCGGAGTGCCCCTGCCCGCCGGTCTCGTCTCGGCCTCGCACGATCCACTCGACGCCGCACGTTCGATCTTCGAGCCATCTGCACCCGATCGGGTGGCAGGCGGAAGCCATCCGGTGTCCCGCTTCGCCCGGGCGTACGTCGGTTATCTGGCCTGGGATCTGATTCACGCCATCGACAAGGTGCCCGGCTGGGGCCCACGCGTGACGTCCCCGCTCGCGCGCTTCTTCGGGCGCGCGATCATCGTAGTGTTCGACGGTCTCTCACAGACCGTGACGATCGTGGCCGAAGACGCGTCGGACATCGAGCGCACGCGCGCTCATCTCGAGCGTTCACCGGCACCGTCACCCCTGGCGCTGCCGGATCCCGACAAGATGCCCCGGTCCGTGGAGGTCGACCTCGACGACGCGGGTTACGGGGCGATGGTGCGTCGAGGCCTGGACTACATCTCGGCGGGGGACGCCTTTCAGATTGTCCTGGCGCGGTGCTTCAGCATGCCGCGCGCGGGCCGTGATCCATTCGACGCGTATCGCGCGATGCGCGTGCTCAACCCTAGTCCTTACATGTATTTTCTGGACTTGCCGCCCGCGCCCGGTGAGCGCACCCGCACCCAGATTGCCGGAGCGAGTCCGGAGACCCTCGTCCGTCTCGAAGAGGGGACGATGTCCGTGCTTCCCATCGCGGGCACGCGGCGGCGTGGGCGAACACCGGACGAGGACGCCGCCCTGGCGCGCGAGCTTCTCACGGACCCCAAGGAGCGCGCCGAACACGTGATGCTCATCGATCTTGGCCGCAATGACGTCGGGCGCGTCGCCGAGACGGGGAGCGTGCGAGTGGTTCGACAGATGGATGTCGAGCGCTACTCGCACGTCATGCACATCGTGAGCGAGGTTACCGGTCGCGTGCCGAAGAGCACTCCTCCGCTGGAGGTGCTGCGCGCCGCGTTTCCTGCGGGAACCCTCTCCGGCGCGCCAAAGGTACGCGCAATGCAGATCATCCGCGAACTCGAAGCCGCCCCGCGCGGAATCTACGGCGGCGCAGTAGGATACGTCTCGAAGAATGGGGACCTCGATTTTGCGATCGCCATCCGAACGGCCATTTGCAAGGACGACCGCTTCGTCGTGACGGCCGGCGCCGGAATCGTGGAGGCCAGCGATCCGGCGAGCGAGGCCGAGGAGACGCGCAACAAGGCGAAGGGGGTGTTGTGCGCCATCGAGGCGGCGAGCCGCTAGGAGGTCGCGGCGCAAGTCGGCGCCGCCACGGGGGCCGCTTAACGCCGTTGTGGCCGCAGTTTGTCAGTGGGGACCCAGACGTGAAACACCGTGCCGCCGGAGTCGGTCGTCGCCACATCGACTCTTCCCCCGTGAAGCTCGACGATGGCGCGCGCGAGCGAAGGCCCCAGGCCTAAGCTACCGTGGCGGCGCGCGCGATCCGCGTGCTTGAACGCATCGAATATCTTCTCGCGATCGGCGCCGGCGACTCCGAGCCCGGTCACCACCACGTCGATGCGCACTTGCTGCCATGGCTCGGGCGCCAGCGCTCGCACGACCACGTGACCGCGTTCGGCGAACCGGGTCGCAACGAGGATGATAGCGGTCAGCGATTGGATGAGGCGCGCAGGATCCACGCGGATGCGCGGGACGCCTGGACGAATCTCGCCGGTGATATTCGCGTGAGCACCCGACGCGAGGCCACGCGCCACCAGGACGGCGCGCATGACGACGTCCCCTACGCGCACCGATTGCGGGGACACCGTGAGCTCGCCCGCCTCGACGCGCGCCGAATCGAGGATGGTCTCAATGAGGTAAAGGAGCTCACGTCCGCGCTGCTCGATGATGGACACGCTCTCCCGCTGCCCCTCGCTCAACGAGCCGCGCGAGACGAGGTCCGCGAAGCCGAGTATCGCGTTCAGCGGCGTCTTGAGATCGTGGCTCATCGAGGCGAGAAACAAACCCCGCATGCGCTCCGTCGAGGTGCGCGCATCGATGGCTCGCTGCTGCGCGCTCGCGAACTCACGAAAGACGCCTCCCAGCTCGTCGGCCGCAGTCATCAGTGCCGCGACGGACTGGAAGCGGGCGTCTCCCCGGATCCGTCCACCACGGATCACCTCAGCGACGCCGGTCGCCCCGAGCACGCGAGTCGCCAGCGCGACGTCTTGGGCGAACGCGCGCCCGATTCGCCAGCCGAGCAACGCAGCGATTGCAATCGCGACGACGGAGAGGGCGAAATAGGCGCCGACGTCCGCGCTGGCCACGACCGTGCGAAAGAGGACGACCGCGTGCCGCTCTGCCAGTGGCACCGTAAGAACCGTCCGCCCCGCGTCATCATGCGACGCTCGGAACGACTCCGTCCCGGGCTCCAACCGCACGTCGAACCCGTGCGCGCGAGCGCTTTCGGCCGCCGCTTGCACGCCGGATGAATCGCGAGGGGGGCCATCGAATATACCCTCGGCCAGCGCCGACGCTTCGTCCACGCGGCATGCAGCGTCGAACGCGCGCAGGTGGGCGTGGACCAGCAACGACGCGCCGAGCGCCACGAAGGCCACCGGCGCAACGACAGCGGCGAGGAGCCGGTGACGGAGCCGTGCCACGCGCATCCGGTGCGGGTCGAGCCGCTCGATGGCTTCACGCGACGCGGCCATCGGAACCAGCTCCATCGCGCGGGTGACTGCAGCGCGCATCGTGACGTAGGCGAACAAGCCGCCGACGCTGGCCATCGTCAGGGCCAGCAGCACCAGCTCGACCTGCGTTGGAAGGTCGTTGACGACGAATCGCAGCGGAGGGGCGAGCGTCAGGACGCCCAGCATTAGGATTGCGGCCAAATCGAGGCCCACCAATCGGGCTGGCACGGCATAAAGCGCCTGCACCCCGGTGGGATCGAGGCTCGTACCCCCGAGCGAGAGCTCGCGGAGCAGCGGCCGTACGCGCCTCGTGACCAGCAGCGTCGCCGCCACCGGTACCATGAGGGCGGCCAGCCAGCCCACAAGCGCGAGTGGCGTTCTCGACCCGACCGCCGTCGTGTCGAGCAGCAGCAACCTCGGCGCAAAGGCCATGACGAGCAGGCCAGTCGTCGCCCAGGTGACCAGCTGCACGGTTACGAGACGACTCACGAGTCGTGCGGCGGCGTTCACCCGGCCCTCCTCCGTGAACCGGAGTCCCACGCGGGCAAGAGGACCTCGAAGGTCGACCCCCGACCGAGCTCGCTGTCCAGTCGTATCGAGCCGCCGTGCATCGTAACGAGGCGCCGCGCTATCGCGAGCCCAAGGCCTGTGCCCCGACGCCTTGCTCGCTCGTCGTTCGTCTGCTTGTACTCCTCGAAGATGACTGCGCGCTCTTGCGCGCTGATGCCGGGCCCCGTATCGCGGACGCTCAATCGCGCGTGACGCCCCGCCCGGCTCACCTGCACGACAACCTCCCCCCGTTGCGTGAATTTGATCGCGTTGCCGACCAGGTTGGTCAACACCTGGCGGACTCGCCGTGCATCGGCCTTCGCGTGCACATCGGACTCGGCCTCGAGGAGCACACGAATCGGCCGTGGACCCACGACGCCCGCGGCCTCGCGCACCACGTCCGATGCCACGGCGGCGAGGTCCACGCGGGTTCGCGTGAGCTTGAGTTGTCCGCTCTCTAGGGCGCTGAGCTCGAGGATGTCGGTGATCAAGTCGAGGAGGTGCTTGCCCGAGCCGCGAATCTGTTCGACTTCCTCGCGAGCTTCGGGCGACAAGGGTCCGTCGACTTCGGTCATGAGCACGTCGGCGAAGCCCAGGACGGCGTTGAGCGGGCTGCGGAGCTCGTGGCTGACTGCCGCCAGAAATGCGGCCCTGTCACGGTCGGCCGCGCGGACGCGCTCGAGGTCGGCCTGGTAGCTGCGCTGCGCCGCGGCGAACCGCTCGACGAGGGCGTTGAAGGCAACCGTGAGCGCCCCCACTTCATCGATGGTCCGCACCGGCACGGCCTCGCCGGTGGGTTCGGAGCGCACGTGGATCATCGCCCGCACGCGTTCCGCGACGAAGTCGACGTCTCGGCTTGCGTCGCGCGCGAGCGCGTAGGCGACCGCGGCGGCGACGACCACCAACAGTGTCGTCAACGCGACCAGCGCGCGCAGGAGCGCTGGGCCTGCCTCCGGCGCGCTTGGGGCGCGGACGAACGCCACCACGACCTCCCTTCTACCCATTGGCTCGACGGCAAAGCGGGCCCTCCCCAGCCCGGTGAATGCCGGCCCGGCGCCCATCGCTATCCATCGCTCGAGAGCCGCCCGCTCGGGGCTGCGCAGGCAGGCGTCCACAATGACGCGACCGTCGCGATCGGCGACGACGAGCTCGGCTCCCGTCTTACGCGCGACCCTCTGCAGCATCTCCAGCCGCTCCTCACCCGGCATCTGCCCAATCCGCGCGGCGACGGCGGTGGCGAAGAGACTGGCGCGTGACGCGGCGAGTGCGTCACTGTCGGCGGCGAGGTTGGCGAGGCCGAACGCTCCGACGGCAGCGGCCACGGCCAGTCCAAGGACGAGAACCATCGCGGGCGCCAGCGGCAGGAGGGGCCATGCGGCGCGATCGGCACGCGAGCCCGCAGGGCCGCTCGCCATCGCGGGGGGAGGAGAGGTGCTGATCGGGGATGTGAGCGGAGCCGTGGGCGGCGGGGGCGCGAGCGGCGACGGGTCCACCCTCGACATCTTAGGGCCCGATGACCCAGCAAGGGATCCGACTTGACGCGCGCACCGCGACTTTGAGGCGCCGCGTGACTGCTTAGTCTAGTCGAGTAGCGCCCAGGCGCCGGCGATCACCACCTCGTCGCGCTCCTTGACCTTCACCTGCAGAGCGGCAGCGTCCGGCCTGACCAACCAGCCTTCCGTCACCAAAGTCTCACCGGGCCAAACCGGCCTCCGAAACTGGGCCTCGAAGGCTCGGAGCCTCGTCGCATCGCCGGAAAGAACAGCCTTCGCAACGTGTCTGACCATGAACCCGAGCGTCCCGAGCCCGTGCAGGATGGGCCCGCGCTCGAAGCCGACGGCTTGCGCGAAATGCGGGTCGGCGTGAAGCGGGTTGTGATCTCCGGAGAGGCGATAGAGGAGCGCTTGCTCGGGCGTCGTCGCCTCCTCGAATGAAAAAGTCGGAGGTGTGTCGCGGGGTTTGTCCACGCGCGCGCTCTCCTTGGGCGGCGGTTGGCCGCCGAACCCGCCCTCGCCTCGGAAAAGGATAGAGGACGTGGTCTCCGCGACGAGGCGACCTGCGGCGTCCTGTGACCGGCTGTCGACCACGACCTGCGCGAAGCGCTTAAGGTCGTAAATCGCGCGGATGGTCGCGGTCGTTACCAGTTTGCCTTGTGGCGCGAGCGGACCATGCATCGTCACGCGCTCTCCTCCGTAGATGACCATGGCCATGTTGCCACCAGTCTGGGCGAGAAGTTCGAGCATCGGCTTGAACGTCGCCACGACGATGAAGCCAGGCAGCACCTTCGGGCCGCGCCCTTCGTACAGGTAGTCGAGCTCGTCCTTCTTCGCTCCTACTCCCAGCGCATAGAGAATGACATCCTTCCAGCTGTAATCGAGCGTCGTTGCTTCGCTGGGCTTGCCGACGCGGCCGAGATCGAGAGCCATGGTCGCGAAGAGGATGGGCGAGAGCCGAGCCTCCCGTCAACGTCGGCGCGCGTCGCCGACGGCACCCTCGTCGCACGCCGTGCTTGACGCATGGTCGGCCGTTTACTCGACTGAGCCCGATGGCTTCGGTGCTCGGCGAGGTCGCCCAAGCGCTCGCCCGTTCGGGCATCGATGCGGGTGCACTGGGTCTGGCCTGGGCTCGCGTTACGCCCGCCGTTATCCTCGTACCGGCGTTTGGGTTGCGCGCCCTCCCGGCGGCGGCCCGTGCGGTCCTGGGCGTCGCTCTCGCGGCGACCGTCTTCCCCGCCCTTCCGCCCGTCCCGATCTCCGGCGGTCGTCCCTGGCTGCTGCTCGCCGCGATCGAGCTGGGTCGAGGACTTCCCGTTGCGGTCGCGGCGGCCGTGCCGCTTTGGGCAGCCACGATGGCGGGAGGACTCGCAGATGCCTTCCGCGGTTCGCAAGACGCGCCGAGCGTTCCGACCGTCGAAGGCCGGGCGACGCCCCTCGGCGTTCCCTTCTCCCTGCTGGCGTCGGCTATCTTCCTCGCAACGGGCGGACCAGCCCGTGTCGTGCTTGCGCTGGCCCTTCGCCCTCTTCCGCAGCACCCGGTGCTCGCCGCGGTCGACCATCTCGTCGGCGGAATCGCGCTGGCCGTGGCGCTCGGCGGACCGCTGCTCGCCGCTGCGGTCGTCGTCGAGGTCGCCGCCGCGCTGATTGCACGTGCAGCCTCACCGGCGCAAATTCACGCGCTGCTGGCGCCGGTCCGTGCCATCGCCACGCTCGCGGTGCTTGCGGTCGTCCTCGAGCGTCTTGCGACCGCCCTGAGCACGGCCTTGCAGGCGGCGCCGTGAGGCCCATCGGTACCGCGCGACGGTCGCGCGGTCCGGTAGCGGTTGGGACCCGGTCAGAGCGGAATGCGGTAGGCGATTGTCAACCCCAGCTCGAAGGCCGCCGCGCTCCCGGTCAGCGTGGGGCAGTCCCCAATCAAATCGCACGAGGTCTCCTGTGAAAAGGGCTTTTGGCTCGGCAGCGTCCAGCGGTCGGCGCGGAGCGTCAGGCCGATGACCAGCTGGTCCGTGATGAGGTAGTTGCCGCCCGCCTGAGCGCCTATGGCGAACCCCTCCGTGCTGACCGTGACGGTCTTCGTGCCCAACACGGACGGGACTTCTTGCCCGGCGTTCGTGGTGAATCGGTCCGCGACGAGGATGCCGCCACCGGTAACCCCCACCCATCCCTCGAACCAGCGCGTGCGGATTGGAAAATAGCGCAGCTCACCGCCCAGAAAAAGGTAGCTGCGGGCGTGCGTGCGCTTGAGCCCACTCGCTCCCCCGTAGTTCGGATCGCTCGTTGGCCGCGGAGCGAACATGCCGCCGGCGCCTATCGCCCAGTCACGCGTAGCACGGTACAGCAGGTGAATGCCGGTCTGCACCGTGGCGTCGCCGTTTCCGACGGTGCCGAGGGGCGTGGTGCCGCCGCGATTCGCCGCGGATATGGGCGCCGACGGCAAGACGATGATCCCCGCTTCGAGCTCGGCGACGGTATGCGGGCGATCGAAGAGTAGGCGAGGCGAGCGCCCCGTGTCCTGCGCGGCAGCGGAAGGCGCGATCCCCAGAGCCGCCGCGAGGAGGGGGAGGGCCAGCGAGGAGCGCACGCTGCACGAGCGTAGCCCACTGGCGACGTCACCACAAAGGTCCGGCGCGCCCGCGATGGCGCCGCGTTCAGAGCCACTTCGCGCTCGAGACCGGCGGCGTCGAAGGGGTTGGGCCGACGGTCACCGAGGCGGATGGCGGGCTGGTGCTCGGCGAAGCGGCTGCCGCAGGTTGCGGGGATTTCGCATCATTGACGACGACGGATCGCACGGATCGCACGGGGAGGCCGTCGGCCCGCGCGTCGAAGGCGATCTCGAATTGGCCGCCCTGCGGGAAGCTGAACGTGGCGCGGAACGCGCACGTCCCGTCGCCCGTGGCCGTCGCCGCGAGCGCCACACCGGAGGTCATCCCTGGACCTCGTACGCGGAACGTGGCGCCATCGACCTTCGGCGGAGCGCCGTTCCCGGCGCGGTCCACATGGGCGGTCAGGTCCACCGGCTGGCCGGCCACGGGGCGAGCCGAGGAAAGCTCGATGACCGCTCGCGAGCCCATGAACGGAGACGTCGCGGTGCTCCGCTGCGAGCCCATACCCGCCAGTGGCGGCACGGACTCGGTCGAGGGCGCCTGCGTCTGGGTCTCCAGCTCGGCGACGAGCTTCTGCGCCTGTCCATCGCTGGGATCGAGACCGTACGCGAGGCTCGCCAACCGGAGCGCTTCTGCGAGCTCCCCATCCTCGCGCCGAGCGTGCGCGGCCTTCATGATGTCGCCACAAGCAAGTGTTCTGATGCGAAGCAACTGTGGCTCGTTTGGCCAGCGCGTGAGGCCCTCGTGCGTGATGTCGCGCACGTTGTTGCCAGGCGGAGAGTCCCATCGCTGGTGAATGAGCGCCTCGTTCGCGCGGGCCACTTCGACTTCGAGCGGCGGCCGGAGCGCGCGTCCGCCGACAATGCCCGTCTCGTAAGCGGTCCCCGCCGCGCCGATGGCACCAAGCAGGAAGCAGGCGACGACGAGCATCACCACGCGACCGCGGTCCCTCGCACGAACCGGGGTCGACGGCTCGCCCGCCATCGTCGTCTCTACCGACGACGGCATTCGGGCAGAGGGAGCGCTCGGGCGCGTCGATGCGGGCATCGACGGCGGCGGGGCATCGA
>JALYHV010000158.1 GCA_030776205.1 Myxococcota bacterium
CCGTTGCGCTTCGTCTCATCGGAATCTGCACTCGCTTTGGAGTGTCACCCAAGCCAAAGGCTGTTCGGTCTGCGTCCGGAGCCGACCTCGGCGAGACAGTCGTTGTTCGCCCTGGGATGCTCGGGAAGCAGCAACCCGCCGATGGTCGACTCGGAAAGCGGGGATGGCAGCGGCAGCTCAGCGGGCAGCGGGCACGATCCGCGCAGGCCATTTTCTTGCGGCCGTCGCTCATCGAGCTCTTGCGCTGCTCTGCGCGCCGGTAGTCATTCGGGCGTTCCATCTGCCGCGGACGCTTCTGCCGCCGACCCGTCGCCAAGCGACGAACAGAGGGCGGTAGTGCACACGACGCCGCCTGTCGCCGGCTCGCAATGGCAAAAATTGCAGCCGTCACCGGCAGGAAACGAAGCCGCGGCCCCGTACCTTGTGCCGTTGTACGCGCACGTGGCAACGAGGGCCGAACCTGCTTCCGTGAGCCCCGGCCAGCCCGACGCAGGAATGGCTACGTAGACGTGCGCTCCTGCGGCCGACGTGGAGCAGTCGAGCTTCGTCGGGCTTGCGCTGAACGCAGGCCCGCCGCATCCGTCACCACCCTGGGCGTGGTAGATGTTGAGCTGCACGGAAACGCCTCCACGGCCGTTCGCGCCCTCGTTGCTTACGAGCCACGTGCCTTCGTGGTTCAAACCGGTCGCACGAACGAGATCACCGCCGTCCCCTTGGACGAGCGCAAACCATGAACCGTCCTGGGTGAACTCGATGCCAATCTCGTCGGGGGCGCCGCTGAAGAACGAGCCGGAGCAATGTTGCCATCTGCCGACAACGAGCGCATTCACCTCGTCGACCGTGTTGAACTCGTTGATAAGACCCTGTTCCGTTTGATCGCAGGTCCCCGTCACGCGCGTGTAGCCATGACTCGCGGCGTCCGGACCGCTCTCGAAGAGCTCCGTCCGGCCATCGCGGGGAGCAGGCCCGCTGTCAGGGATTACTGCTGCCGCGGCGTCCGTCGTGGGACAGACGGCTCCGTCCATCACGCAAACGTTGGCGGCACCGCAGCAGGTCCAGCCGGACGTGCAAGGGCAAGGGCGATCCGTTTCGCGCAGGTTTGGCACACACGAGACGACAGCGAGTGAAGCCAGCAAGGGAGTCCAGCGAAGTCGACTTGTCATGATCGTACAACGGGCGGCCATGAGTCTTTTGACGAATCAATAGGACACGGCATATCCGATCGCGAAGTGACTCGACGAAACCGTGGCCTGCAGGTGCGGCGCTCGATGCCAGAGCAGGAGGAAGAGACCTGCGGCGACGGTTGCTCCACCGGCGACGAAGCTCACGGTCGAGGCCGTGTTTCGCGTCGCGATCGCGTCGTTGCGCTCCCGTACGACCAGCTGCGCGTCGCGCGACGATACGTCGCCGGCCAACGCCGCGGCCGAGATCCCGAGAGCGGCGCCGGCGCCGACTCCTGCGATCCCCAGGCCCAATGCCGTCCACCCCAAACCGCGCCGCAAGGCGGTGATCCCGTGGATCGCCCCGGCGCCCGTGGAGCTCACTGCGAACGGCTCGGAGGCCGACGGGGCCGACGCTTCGACGTAACTCGCGACGACGTGGCCATCGAACGGCAGTGAGAAGAGCAGACCATACGCGTCATAGGCAGCGCCACGTGCGGCGACACGCGGCTTCCGGGCCTCGAGCTCGGCCAGTGACACGACGTCGGCGCCCAGCGGAATGGAGAACTCGGCGTCGTCTGCGACACGGCGGACGTAGACCGGTCCGCTGGGTGCGGGACGCAAGAGGTGCGCGGTCCGATCGGTGCCGTTGTGAATGTCGAGGAGACGCACTCCACGAGAGTCCTCGATCCAATAGTGGCCGGCGTGCATGCCGTCGATATCGAGCCGACGCCGGAGCCCGTGACGAAGATCGAGCAGTGTGTCCGATTGCTGCGGTGGCCGTGCATGCACGTTGGGGCGGAATCGCTCGTTGGGGATCGCCTCGTTGGCCCGACTGATGAACGCGGCAATCTCGCGATAGCTCACGCGCCCGTCGCCGTCGGCGTCCGCCGCTCCGTAGAGACCGGAGCGAACCTCGTGGCTGAAGACGCCCGCTTCAAAACCTTCCCACTCGTGGCTTTCGCGCGCCGACGACGTGGAGAGGAGCAAGCCGACGCGCCGATCCGAGGCCAGGTCGGCCGAGTCGACGAAGCCGCTCAGCGGCCGCCGCTCGCCGCCTGGTCCGCGCGTGTAAGCGAGATAGTACGACGCGCAGGCGTCCACGATCACGTGAACGCGCGTCGCCGGAATACCTGCTACGAGCCGCGCGAGATCGCGGCCCGTAATGCGCGTATCCTCCAGGGTCACGTAGCCTTCGCCGTTGCGGACGTTTCCGTGCCCGGCATAGACCACGTACAGAACGGTATCGACACCGCGGTCGCGGGCTCTCGCCACGTCGGAGGTGAGCTGCACGGTGGCCTGATCCAGCGCCGCTCGATTCGGTTCCATGGCCTCCGCGGCGGCCTGGGGGTGAAGGCGGCGGGTGTTGTCGTCGAGGCGAGTCAGCAGATAGGTCCGCGCGCCGAGCAATCGAAAGAGGTCCAGGTAACGCGCAGCGTCGTCGTCGGCGTACTTGAGCGCCGGCAGATCGGCGTCTACCGAGGCGTTCGAGCCGATGATGAGCGCGAACGACGCCCGCGAGTCGTCGTCGGCACGGGCGTCGACGGGGCGGAGGAGCAGCGCCGCCGAAAAGAGGGCGAGAAACGCTGCCTTGATCATGGCGTCACCTCGAGCGAGAGCGAGCTCTCTACAGCGTGCGGAATGGAAAGGGCTCGGCCTCCGTCGTCCTCGAGGAGCGCCTCGATTTGCCGCGTTGTGATGGCCTGGTCGACGAATACGCTGTGAATCTCCAGATGTTTTCCGAGGAAGCGGTGTCGGATCGCCTCCGGCAGCTCGTGCCGCCGTTCGTCCGACTCTATGGGAATGGCGGTCGGGTCCGTCGACTGTTCTGTCCAGGCCGGGAAGAACCAGTAGACGTGACGGTCTTCGTCAATCCCGAAGATTGCGAGTCGTCGTTTGCCGGCGCCGTTCACATAGGCAAAGGCCAATTCGTCGCCGTTCTTCAACGAGGCGCCGACCGGTGCCGGGACGCCGTCCCGCACGTCGTACACGAACACGCGGGACTGCTGGTCGGGCGTGGCGATGCTCCCTCTCGCGGTGAACCCCCGGACCTCCGGCGCGGACCTCGCGACGACGAGAGCTGCCGCAGCCGCCGCGGCGACGGCGACCAGCGCCAGCCGGCCCACGACACCCGCCGATTGCCTCCGATGAAAACCAAGGCCGCGGGCGATGCGCTCCTCGGATGAAAGGGCACTCATCGGGTCCAACTGATTCAATAGGAGGTGGCGACCGTAGAGCTCGCGGCAAGAGTCGCAGGTCGGTAAGTGTTCTCGCATCGCTCGTTCGGCGGGCGGCGTGATGGCTCCCTTGAAGTGGCGGCTTATGTGCGCCCTCATCATGCATTCGTTCATGATCGCTCCGCTCGAAGCAGAAATTTCACGAGAAGCGCGCGAACGCGCCCCTCCTGGTAGGCGAGTGTCGTTCGACGCATCCCGAGCTCCGCGGCGGCGGCGCGCTGCGACAGGTGCCGGAGAAACCGTGCGTCGAAGACTCCCCTGAACACGACCGGGAGGCATTCTCGACAGAACCGCTCGATCAGCCGCTTGGCTTCCAGCTCGTCATCGAGCCGGCGGGTCGCAGGTTCGTCGTTCCGGGGTGAAGCGGTGTCTTCGTCGGAATGGCTTCGTTCGCGTGCGTAGCGCCGGCGGTGATCGATCGCGCTGTTTCTCGCCACGCGCGTCAGCCACGCTACGAAATTTCCACCTTCGAAGTTTTCCCGCAGGGCTCGATTGGAGAGAAGCCGGTAGAAGACCTCGTGGGTCACGGTCTCCGCGTCGGCCTCCGAGAGGAGCCGGCCGACGGTGGCGGCGACGGTGCGGTAGTGCTCGCGATAGGAGCGCTCGATGGCCTTGCGGTCGCCGGCGTGGAACGCGCCGAGCCAGGGGTCGCCCGGCGCAACGCCTCCGATCTCTGGCGACTTCACGGGAAGTTCGGCATCCACAAGGCTACGCCGCCCGCTCGCGCGGGAGGCTTCCTTCCAGAAACGAATGGCACACCCCTCATGGACGAAGTCTTCGAGAGCGAGCGGGTGTTCCCCCGGTGCATCCATGTGACGCAACGGCCAATCGCGCGCGGGCGCGTCACGGAGATTCGCCTCTTACATCGACACACTCGCCGATGTCACCGCCGGACGAGGGCTCGCGCAAGGCCTCTTGCCATTGCGCCATCCGATGGGGCTTGATGGCACGCCATGGTCACCGCCCGGCTCGCCCCCGCCTTCGCGCTGCTCGCTTTCCTCCTCGCGGGGTGCGACGGCGCTGGTCCCTACGGCCATTCGCCGCGCTACGCCGCGCTCGATGACGAGACCCGCGCGGCGGCCGGGGCGCGCGAGTACGACCCCGTCATGGCCGCGCGCCAGCCGGAGCAATGGCGGCAGGGGACCGTGTCGCTCTTCGGTCGGGTCGAGAGCCGTTCGGCGGGTCCGGGCGGAAGCGCGCTCCTCAAACTGAGCATCAGACGCCTCGAAACCAGAAATCTCTGCGGCAGCGAGAGCGACGAGGATTCCTGTCGCGTGACGGTGAGCGATCGCGATTTCGGCTCGCTATGGGCGCTCGTCGCGCTGCACGGCGGCGACGACGTCGGTCCCCACTCTGTCGGTCCGGGCTCCCTCCTGCGGGTCGTGGGCACGCTTGGCCAGGAGGTCTCCCCGGCCGATGGGGGCGCCGTGATTCACGCCTCGTGGTACCGACACTGGCCTCTTTTTTACTACGTGACGCGTGCGAGCGCCCGCGATCTGAGGCAATGAGCCCTGAGTCGGGGTGCCGACCCCGACGTGGTGATTGGAGTCGGCCCGCACGCACCGCCGAAAGGGCTGAGCCGGGCGAATCGCCACCTCGACCGCCGACGCCGTCTGGGCTAGTTCACGAGCCACTCCAATGAAAGCCTCGGTGCGATGGCTCCGCGAGCTGTGTCCGCAGCTGCCCGACGACGCGAAGGCCATCGCCGCGCGCCTGACTGCCGGGGGCCTCGAGGTCGAGGCGAAGCAAGCCTTCGGCCTCGGCGCCGAAGCCTGCCAGGTCGTCGCGGTGATCGCCGTCCGGCCGCACCCCTCGCGCAGCGGACTCAAGCTGGTCACGATCGATCGCGGCGGCGCGGAGCAGGTCGTCGTGTGCGGCGCCCCCAATGTCCCGGAGCCGGGTGGACTCGTCGTGCTCGCCCCGCTCGGCGCACACCTGGAAGCCAAGGCGATGACGGTCCAAGCGCGAACCATCGCGGGTGTCCCCAGCGAAGGGATGCTTTGCAGCGAGACAGAGCTCGGTTTGGGTGACGAGGCCGAAGGGATCCTCGTGCTCCCGCCCCGGTCGGCCGCGCCGGGGACCCCGCTCGTCCGCGCGCTCCCCGCTTCGCGAGACACCGTGCTCGAGCTGGGTCTCACCCCCAATCGCCCGGATGCGCTGGGGCACCTCGGGCTCGCGCGCGAAGCGGCGGCTCTCTTCGACATCCCCTTTGCCTGGCCCTCGCCCGCCGCGCCCGTTCCGGCGCGCGACGAAGCGCTCTCGCCCTTGGTCACGATCACCATCGAAGATCCCGAGCGCTGCCTTCATTACGGCGCGGCGGTCCTCGACGAAGCACGTGTCGCGCCGTCGTCGCTGGCGATCCGCTGGCGTCTCAGCTCGCTCGGCTTCCGCCCCATCTCGAACGTGGTCGACGTGACGAACCTCGTGATGCTCGAGCTCGGTCACCCGATGCACGCGTTCGACTTGGAAAAGGTGCGCGGGGGCAAGATCGTCGTGCGGCGCGCGCTCGAAGGCGAGCGTCTGCTCACCTTGGACGGTGAGGAACACGCCCTCGTTCCGGACGATCTCGTCATCGCGGACGGCGGAGGACCGTTGGCGCTCGCGGGGGTCATGGGGGGGCGCCTGAGCGAGATAACCGCGGCGACGACGCAGGTGCTCCTCGAGTGCGCCTACTTCGAACCGCGAGGGATCCGGCGGGCCGCGCGTCGTCATGGCCTGCACACGGAGTCGAGCCACCGCTTCGAACGTGGCGTGGATTGGGGCGATACGGGGTCGGCACTGGCCCGGGCCTCGTCGCTCCTCGTCGAGCACGCGGGCGCCACGGCCATCGAGGAGCCGCGTATCATCGAAGCAAGCGCGCTCGCGCGACGGACGGTGGCGCTGCGTCCCGACCGCGTCGGCGCGCTCCTCGGCGTCCCCGTGGACGCCGAGGAATCGAGCGCGATCCTGCTTCGACTCGGCTTCGCGCGCCGGGCCCGCCCCCCGGGGGTCGACGTCTGGGAGGTGCCCAGCCACCGGCCCGACGTCTCGCGCGAAGTCGACCTGATCGAAGAGGTCGCGCGTGTGCGCGGCTATGATGTCCTGCCCGCGACGCTCCCCGCCGTTCCGCCCACCCGAGACAACGCGCCACGCGACGCGCTTGCCCGGCGTGCGCGCCAGGTGGCAATCGAGATGGGGCTGAGCGAGGCGGTGACCTTCTCGTTCGTCGATCCCAAAGAGCTCGAGGCGGTTGGGGCGCCGCCACCCGCCGTGGTCCTGCGCAACCCCCTCGCGGGACATCAATCCGCCATGCGCACGAGCCTCTTGCCAGGGCTCCTGCGCAACATTTCGCGCGCTCGCCGGCACGGTGAGGCGGACGCGCGCCTCTTCTGCGTCGGCACCCGCTTCCTCGCTACCGACGCGCAGGCTCCGGAGGAGCGCCTCGCGTTTGCGTCCGTCCTCGCAGGGAGCCGCACGGCGTGGCTACGCAAGCCGGAGCCGGTCGACGTGTGGGACGCGAAGGGGCTCGCGGTCGGCCTTTTGAGACGCCTCGTCCGTCGGGAGGCGACCGTGCATCTCGCTGGCGACGAGCGCCCGCAGCACCTGCATCCGCGCGGCGCAGCCTGGATAGACGTCGAGGGCAAGCGCGTCGGCGCCCTCGGTCCGCTCCATCCCGATGTCGTCGACGCCTTCGACTTGGGCCAAGCGGTGATGGTGGTCGAGGTCGATCTCGCGGGGCTCGCCGCCATCGGGGTGCGTAGCCCCGTGTTCATTCCCCTGCCGAGGTTCCCTTCGAGCACGCGCGATATCGCCGTCATCGTCCCCGAGGGCGTCCCGGCCGGGCAGGTCGAACGCGTCGTGCGCGAGGCGGCGGGCGATCTCGCGGAGAAGGCGGCGCTCTTCGATCGGTTCGTCGGGGGCCCGATTCCACCCGGGCACGCAAGCTTGGCGATGCACGTCGTCTACCGCGCGCCGGACAGAACGCTCACGGACAGCGAGGTCGATGAGCGCCACGCTGGGGTCCTCGCCGAAGTGCAACGGAGATTCGGCGCGCAACTGCGTTGAGCCGTCCCGAGGAGACGACCGGCGGTGTCGGCGTTCCCGGTTCTCCGGCAGCGCGTTACGATGGCATCGATCCATGGCCCAACCAGCCTCCTCGCGGCTCGTCGGCGCGGTGCTTTCCGGGCGGTGGCGCGTCGCGAGCAAGCTCGGCGAAGGCGGAATGGGTGAGGTGTTCGCCGCGGAGCCACTCGAGGGCGGCACCCGCGTCGCAATCAAGGTGCTGCGGCCGGAGTTCCTGTCGCACGCGAACGTCCTGGCCCGCTTCCTGGAGGAGGGGCGCACGTGCATGCGGCTCCTTCATCCGAACGTCGTCCGCGTGATCGCCTGTGCCGCGGCGGAGGATGGGACGCCGTATATGGTCATGGAGCTGCTCGAGGGCGTGCCGCTAGGCGCCTATACGCAGAACGGCGGGCGTGTTCCGGCGGGGCAAGCCGTGCTCGTTCTGCAGGCCATTCTTGCCGGTCTCGCCGCTGCGCACGCGCAGGGCATCGTCCACCGCGACCTCAAGCCCGACAATGTGTTTCTCGCGCGCGAATCGAACGGAACATATGCGGTTAAGATCTTGGACTTCGGTATCGCGAAAGTGATGGACCTCGCCGGGGGAATGGGCGCGCGGACGAGCACGGGAATGCTCCTCGGCACGCCCGCGTACATGAGCCCGGAGCAGATTCGCAGCGCACGGGACGTCGATCAGCGGGCGGACCTCTGGAGCGCAGGGGTCATGTTTTACGAGATGCTCACCGGTCGCACCGCGTTTCCTGCGGCCACCGAGTACGCGCGCCTCGCCGCGGTGCTCGCCACGGAGCCGGTCGCGCTCGAACGGGTCGAGCCGAAGCTGTCGCCGCTAGGGCCCTTCGTAGCGCGGGCTCTCCAAAAAGATCGCGACGAGCGATTTGCGTCTGCGCTGGAAATGGCCCGCGCTCTCGTGGCCGACGCGCCGAAGCTTGCGCTCGCCGAAGAGCGCGGTCGGCCGGTGGGTTCGCTCCCATCGCCGGCGCTCAGCCATCTCCCGGAAGTCCCCCCAGCGCACACCTCGTTCGCCGAGAAGAACGCTTCCGCGGCGGGTCCTCTCGAGGCCGAGCTGCGGTCCAGCCCTGCCTTCTTTGGCGCCGGGGAGCACTCTCGGTCCGCCGCGTCACCCGCGCAATCCGTCGCGCGACGAACAGTGGTTGCCCTCGTTGTCCTCGCCCTCGTGACGGGCATCCTCCTCGGGTGGGCTCTCGGCCGCATGCCGTAACGACGTCGAGAACCGCAGTATCATCGAGGGGCAGAAGCTCAGAGCGGCGCCGGCGCGAGTGCGACGGCGACCGACGCGATGTGGCTCCGATAGCCTGCGCCGAAGGTCGTCGCGGTGCCGTCGAACCCGGTGACCAGCGCGGGCGAGCCGTAAGGGTTGAAAGCCCACGCCACGTACGACACACCGTGTTGATCGGCCCAGCCCATGAAGCCGTTGATGAACGACACTGCGTTGTCCATCTCGCCAAGCTCGCCGGTGACGACCGGGACCTTCGCGGCGATCGGAGCCACGGTGGTGTCCCAATAGGACGCGGTCGTGCCGACCGCGACGTTGTACTGATGCAGGCTCGCAGCGATCTGCGGAGGCGACAGCGAGTCGGTCGGCATGTGCTCGAGCCAATGGTCGAGGATGTTCGCCACTCCGAGACCGCCGAGCAAGATGACATTCGTCGCGCCCGCGCCGCGAACCGCGTCGACGAGGCTTTGCATGCCCGCGACCTGCCAGCTCTTCGACGGCGGGGGCAGGGGGTTGGGGTAGATCGGGCAGCTCGAGTTCGGCTGCCCACCCGTCACGCCGTTGCTGACCGTCACTTGGCAGCCGCCTTTCTGCCAGCAATTCCACCAGCTCTGATCATCGGGATACGTTCCGGTGACCGTCGCGTTGGGAGGATAGATGGCAGGCTCGTTGTAGAGATCAAAGAGAATGCCATTGTCACGGTTGGTCATCGCGTTGACCACGGTGGCGACCGATTTCCAGAAGGTGGGCGCGTGATCGGCGTCGGCCATCGGCTGCTGGGCGTCGGAGAGGTAATTGCCCGGCGCGTTCCAGTGGAGGTCCAGGATCACGTAAAACCCACTCTGGCGCAGCATCTTCACGAACGTCATCACCGCGTTCTGGTACGCCGTGCCGCTCTGCTGCGCGGGGACGCCGTTGATCCCGAGCCAGCAGTCTTCGTTCAGCGGCACGCGGACGGTGTTGATCCGCCATGCGGCCTGGCCCTTTTGACCCTTGAGGGCGGCAACCAGCGACTGGTCGGACGGGCCTTGGAACATTCCGTTGCTCGAACCGCCAAGGCACATGTACTCCGTTCCGGGATAGTTCACGCCGATCAGTCGAACCGGTTTACCTCCGCTCATCAGCTGATTGCCGACGACACTCAGCACCGTCGCCGAATGGAGCGTGCCGCCCCCCGCCTCCGGCAGCGGACCGACGGCGCCTGCGTCGGCAACTACGGCGCCAAGCGGAGGGGCGGAGCCGGCGTCGTACGATGCGCCGCCGACGGTGCCGCTGTTGGATGGGCTCGTTCCTCCACCGCCGCTACCGCCCGGTGCGGTCGACACGCCCGATGACCCGGAAGTCGCCGATCCGCTGCGCATGGGCACGGGCGCCGACGCATCGGATCCGGTCAGGTTGGAATTGGTGCCATTATCTGGAAGAGAACCGATGTCGCCTACGCAACCGAGCGCTCCGGTGACGGACGCCATCAGGACAGGGGCGATCCACAGTACAGAGTGTGACATCAGTTACCTCCACGGTGATGAGCGACGGTACCGACGTGCGATCGCGCTTCGTCAAGGACTCTGCTCGCAGGGGGGACGCCCGGGTCCGTACGGCTGTGCTGCCTCGTGGCCCGCACGCGCCGCGTGCTTCGCCGGCGCGCAAACCCGATAAGCATCGTACGGCTTTTCGAAGGACCAGTTAATACGAAAATAAACGGCGACAGACTACTTACAACGCACGCCCATGCGCAGAGTCGAATTGCCATCACATGCGTTGCGCCGGGGCCGCAGCTCGCCTTGTCCGTGGACAGTGTTGTTTTCTGTCCGTGGACGACGCGCCACCGCGCAAATCCGCCAAGAACGCCAGAACGACGGTGGCATCGCGTCTGCAGTGCGCAGGCGCGAATGGACACTGACTCGCTGACGGTTCACGAATCGAAGTTGAGGGACCTGCACACGCGCGCGGCTCTGGCGCGTGACGCGTTGCGCGCGGCGGGCTTGCGCGTGGGAGGCGTGGGAGGTCTCGAGGCCATCCAGGCGGCGCTCGACGAGCTGGCGCGGCTTCTGCCGGGCCTCACCGAACCACCGCGTACCTTGCTCGGCCGCACGCTCCGCGATCTCGCGGCGCAAGAACGAAGCGCGCTGCGCGAAGCGATCGAGGTCGAGCGCGTTGCCCGAGCAAGGCTCGCGAAGATGCTCGGCGGTGTTTCTCGGGCCGACGCGGAGGAGGCTCTCGCCCGCATCGAAACGCAGGAGTCCATCGCCACGGAGCTTCTGCTGCTACTCGGTCGCTTCGAGCGAACGTACCGGGCCGGTTCGCCGCCGATACTTGCCTGACGTGTTCGCGGGAGCAACCCGCGCTCGGCCGCTCGACAGGCGCAGGCTCATCGGCTGGAATGGGCGCGCGCCATGAGCCCGATTCGCTCCTACCGTCTCGCCGCGGCCGCGTTCGCGCTCGGAGTGCTCTCCGCGTGCGAGAGGGGCCCTGCTCCCAGCGCGCCGCCGCGCTCCGTTTTGCAGGTGCGAGAGGGCGCCCATGCTGCTCAGCCCGCAGCCGCGAGCGGCATTCCCGCGGCTGTCTTCGGGTCCCTCGCCGATCGGGTCCTCGACGGCTTGCTCGCGGACGATCCGGCCAACGCGCGAGAGCTCGGTCTCCATGAATATGACGGGAAGGTGGCGCCCATGTCGAAGGACGCTATCCGGGAGCGGGTAGCGAGGCTCAATCGCGCGCTCGCGGAGCTCGGCGCCGTCGACCCCACCCTGCTCTCGGCCGACCAGACGCTGGACCTCCAGGAGCTCCGCGTCTGGGTGGCATTGGAACGTTTCTTTCTGGCCGACGTGGAGGCGCCGCGCAGGTACCCCCAAACGTACGAGCCGCTCTTCACCGTCAATTTGTACGTCGACCGCGACTACGCGCCGCTCGAGGAGCGCGCCCGGAGGCTGGTCGCGCACGAAGCTGCCGCGCTCGCGGAGGTGGTCCATGTCCGCGAAAATCTCATACCACCGCTCTCGAAGCCGGTAACGGAGGTCGCGGCGCGGGACTTCGCGGGGTTCGCCACGTATCTCCGTGGCGATGTGGTGAAGGCGATGGCCAGCGTTGGCGACGCGCAGCAACGCGAGCGGTTCGCCCGCACGAACGAGGCCCTCGCCAAGGCCGCGGACGAGCTCGCGTCCTGGCTGAAGAAGCAGGCAGCGCGTGGTGATCAAAGCCATGTGCTCGGCGCACGGCGATTCATGGAATTGTTGCAGGTCCAGGAGGGGCTCCAGACTCCCCTCGCCGAATTCGAGCGAATGAACGAGGAAAACCTCGCCGAGAACAAGCGCGCATTCGAAGAGCTCGCCGTCAAAGTCAGAGACAAGCCGGTGGTCGAAGCCGACTACCTGGCGGCGGCCACGCGCATGACGCGTGAGGCGCGGGCCTTCGTCATCGAACACCAGATCGTCAGCCTGGCTTCCGAGGACGACGCGACGGTGCGCGAAACGCCGCCGTACAAGCGGTGGAACGCCGCCTCGATGGAGATGAGCGGCCCGTTCGAGAGCGCTCGAAGCGCGTACTACTACCTGACGTTTCCGGACAAATCATGGCCGGACAACGAGCGACAAGCCTACCTGGGATCCCTCGGCGATCTGCTCGGCACGACGATTCACGAGCTGTATCCAGGGCATTTCGTGCAAGGACGCTGGGTGGACAGGGCGCCGACCCGCGTCCAGAAGGCGTTCGCGAACTACGCCTTCGTCGAAGGCTGGGCGCACTACACCGAACAAATGATGATCGACGAGGGGTTCGGCCGCGATGACCCCGCCAACCGACTCGCCATGCTGCGGGGAGCGTTGCTTCGCAATTGCCGGTTTGCCGCGGCCATCGGCATCCACGCCAAGGGCGAGACGGTGGAGCAGGCGGCGGAGCGCTTCGCGACCGATTGCCATCAGGACGTGCCGACGGCGCGCGAGCAGGCCGTGCGCGGCACGTTCGATCCGGGGTACTTTGCGTACACGCTCGGAAAGCTCCAGATCATGCAGCTGCGGCAGGAAGCCGCGCGAAGGCTGGGAGGCAAGTTTTCGCTCAGAAGGTTCCATGACGTGCTGCTCTCGCACGGCGCGCCTCCTCTCGCGCTCGTCCGCGACCGCGTCTTGAGCGAGCTGGAGGGACTTTCGCGCTGAATCGATCGCCGCTCGGCGCCAATCGGGTCGGCACTCGGCGTCCGCCTAGAGCGCGTCGAGAATGCCGCGCACGACCTGCTGCGGAACGGCGTACGTGGCGTCGACGCCGGCGACCCGCGCCAGGTAGACGTCCGTCGCATTGGCATTCGAAAGCGCCCCTATCGTGATGCGCGTCACGTTGACGGACGTTGCGTCGGAGAGCGTCGTCGCTTCGATTTCGAGGGTGGGAGTGTCCATGCCTTCGTCCCTGCGGGCAGGGCCGGGGTGGAGGGCTGTCCGGGCCTGAAGGCCGGCGAGCGCCTCCTCGAGCCGGCCCGCATCGCCGGCGTCCTGCAACGTGGCGCTCCGGACGAGTCGCCCGCCTTCGCGCTTCAGAACAACACGGGCGTGCGCTGCCTTGAGCGTCACGCGATCGACTGCATCCATGTCGAGCGTCATAGGCCGTCGATCGATCACACATCGTGACACCAGCTCGCGCAGCGCGAGGGGGACTACGAAGACGGCAGGATCGTCGACGGTCCGCGCGTAAACGCCGTCGCCGCCGCCGTCGCGCGGCCCACCGAAAACGAGCGATGCGCTTCGCCGCGAAGCGTCGGCAGAGGTCCCGGCGAGCACCAGCGTTACGGCGCAGGATCCCGGGCTCCCAAAGCCGAACGTCCCGTCATCGCGCTCGGCCTCCCACGCCTCCGCCTTGGCCTCGATGAGGCCGCGGGTGAGCTCCGCGGTCGCCGCCGCATCGACGCCGAGACCAGAGGGGACGCGCATGGTCCAGGGCGCGTCGGCACGCTCGCTGCGCTCGAGCCGCTGCCGCGTACCGCCGCACGTGTCATTGACGGCGACGACGCTGCCCGCCTCGATCGGCGTACTCCAGACGTGGGGTGCACGAAGCGCGTTCGGCTGCGGCTGGAAACGTCGCGCGACCGAGCGGCCGAGACGCAGGATGGCCCCGTCGTCGACGCGGCGGGCGAGGGTGGTGCCGTCTTCACCCGCGACGCCCAGCTCTATGACCTCGGGCGCTTCGCTGGCGCGCTCTACCGAGACGCGTGCGCTCACCACGACGGTTTCCTCGGGCGAGGGAAGGCGCACTTCAAGCGCGCGGGCATGGGTCAAGGCGACGACGAGCGCGGTCGCCGCGTCGCTCTCCTCTGACGCCAGGTCTCGGTCCTCGGGCGCCCGCTCGTGCCAGCCGTGACCTTTGCGCGCGATGTCCACCCTCGGCCGGCCGCCATCCGCTGGCGCGAGGAGCAGCTGCTCGACCTCGTCGGCTTGCGAGAACAGCGGCGAGTCGTCCACCAGCGCTCGTGGGGAGGTGTCGAGCGCCTCGCGGATCCGCCCCGGTGCGCACGCCGAGACACGGCGGCTCGCGCCGCTCGGATCGCGACCGCCGGTGAGCCGAACGACGACCACTCCCGCCGGAGACGTACCGGCGGTCTCCGGTCGACCTGGGCAAGCTCCGCCGACCCGCAGTGCGATCGCTGGTCGGCCCTCGTCGCGCGGCGTCAGCGACACCGCCAGGGGGCCGGATCCCATGTTCCGATCGGCTTCTTCGTCCGTCAGAAAGCTGTCGGCCCGTACGTCGGCGATGGCCGCGAACAGGCGATCGACCACGCTGCGGGACGCGCGTAGCCCCTTGCCGCCGATCCGGAAGGTCTGGCCGTGACGCTCGAGCGCAAAGCCCCCGGCCGCTCCGCCTTGGACCTCGAGCCGCTTTACCTCGCCCGCCGTCATCGGAACGAGGAGATGATCCCGGTAAACGTCCTCGCCCCGGAGCAGCTGCACCTTCAGCGAGCGCCCCACGACGAAGATCCCTTCGCCGTCCACGCGCAGGTACGCGGCGCCCTCGGGCATCGGCGCGTCCGCGCCGAGCGCGAACCTATATTCGAGCGAGTCCGTCGTGATGGCGCCCCGCACGCGCGGCGTCTGGAGACCCGTCGCGCTGCTGTCTGTCACGACGCGGAGTCGCACCGCAAGCGCTAGCTCGCGCAAGAGCACGTCGACCTCGGCTGGCTCGACGCGCTCGCGTCGTGGGGCGGTCATCATCCAAATTTCCGTGCCGGCTTCCGAGGGCGCGCGCTCGAGCACCATGGCCTCGGCGCCGTGGTGGAGCTCGACGCGGCGGACGTCACCAACCCGAAAGCTCGGAAACACATCGCGCGCCCGTTCGTGCCGATCGGCGTCCGACACCGCGCGCCGGTCCACGAAGTAAGCGTATCCAGCGCTGGACGCGGCGAGGAGGACCAGCGCGACGGGCGTGACCGCGTCGCGCGCTCTCATGACGGAGGCCCCTTGGCGATGCCCGGCGAGACATAAGGGCGGTCCTCCGACGACTTTCGCCACGCCCACACGGCGACGCCGAGAAGCAGGGCAGCGAGCGGCATCAACCCGAGCACGTACCGTCGGACTTCGTCGCGACCCGCCTCCGACACGCGCATCCCCGCGGCGATCTCCGCGCGATCCGGCACGTCGACGACCTGCGGCCGGGCCGCCAGCCAGGACAGCGCGCTGTCGACGAAGAACGCGGTACCGTGCAACGGCCGTGGTTGGCGCCAGTTGTCCTCCGACAAGACGAACCGCGAGCCCACGACGACGACGCGTGGTCCGTGCGGGTCCGTCGTCGCGGCCCGCGGTCGTTCGCTCGCCATGGCGACCACGAACGGACCAGTCGCGTCGGTCGGCTCGCGGGGAGGCAAGTCGGCCCACGTTGCGGCGCCAGCGATGCTCTCTTTCGCGAAGGCGCTCGCCGTCGTGACGAGCAGGTCGGCCGCCGTGCTGGCTCCGGGCGGCGACACGTGACGGAGCGATCGCGTATAGAACATCGCGATGCGCGGCGGGTGTGCCTCGCTTCCCCCTGCGACGAGGCTCGCGGTGACGGCGTGTGGTCTGGCCGTCACGAAGAACCCCTCACCGTGGGTCTCGACGACGGCGACGCCGGGGTCGAGGTCGTGAACGAGATCGTCCGTCAGCGCGATGCCGAACGGCGCGAGCACGTCGTCCAGGCCGGCCGGTGCCATCCCGGTGGATGTGGCGGCATCGACCGGCCCCACCGCGGCCAGCAGCGCGCCGCCCGCCAGGAGCCACGATCGCAATCGGCTTGCCTCGTTCGGTGCAAAAGCCGCGCGCGCTCCGGCGATGACGACGACCGAGCACGCCGCGAATGGGGCGTCGACCCCGGGCGACGTCGCGTCGACGGTGACGAGCTCGTAGTTGTTCTTGTCGAGCAGGTCCCGCCATGCCCCGAGCCACTGCCGCTCGTCACGCCCGGGCTCGAGCGACAGCTCGCCGTGGCCCGTCGTGAAACAGAGGCGCGCCTTCTCCCCACCGAGAACGCTGCGGATGGCCGTCGTCATCGCGCGCTCCTCGCGCGGTTTGACGCGCACGTCGTCCGACGCTTCGAAGAGGTCTTGGGGCGTCAAAAACCAGTGCTTGTCGGCCGTGGCCACGATGAGCACCGCGTCCGTCGCCACGCGTCCGTCCTCCGCACGGCCGGCTTCGAGCCCGAACCGCCGCTGAAGAGCGGTGAGCTGGACGGTGTCCCGATCGGGATCGATCCAGTGCACGTCGATCTGCGAGGACTGCGCCCGGTACGAGGCGAGGAGCGGGTTCAGGGTCGACGCGAGAGGGTCGCCGTCCCCAACGATCGCCCACACCTCGACCGGTCGCTGCAGCGAACGCAGCGTCTCGAGTGTCGCAGGGCTGAGCGACCAGCGACGGTCCCGCGTCCAGTCCCAGCGCGTGAAATGGCGCGCGCCGAGGACGTTGACGATGCCAGCGAGGACGACGGCGGCCAGCACCCCGGCCAGCTGAAGCAATTGACCGCTCTCAGGGCGGAAGCGTGCGAGCGTCATCCCCATCTCCAGGCGTCCGCGGCGCGCGCGGCGAGGAAAAGAGGCAGCACGACGAGCGTGCCGTAAAAAACGAGGCGGCGCGAGTCGACGATGCCGCTGGCAAAATCGTTCATGTGCGCCCACACGGATACGTACGCGCAGACGTCGTGGATGACCGTCCCCGTCCTCGTCACGAACTCGCCGATGCCGAAGACGAAAAGAACGAGCAGCGCCAGCGCCGTATAGACCATCGCCAGAAACTGGGACCTGGTCAGCGCGCTCGCGCAAAGGCCGATGGCCAGGTAGCCCGCGCCCACCAGCAGAATGCCGGTGTACGCGCTGCCTGCCGCTCTCCAATCGAGATCGCCGGTTCGCGCGAGAATCACGAGGTACAGCACCGTCGGCAGCCACATCGCCGCGTACGTCGTGAGGGCGGCGGCGTACTTTGCGAGGACGACGGCGGCGCTCGAAACCGGCGCAGTCATCAGCGTTTCGATCGTGCCGCTGCGGCGCTCCTCGGCGAAGAGGCGCATCGTCATCGGCGGCACGAGCACGAAGAGAACCATGTAGAGCAGGACGGTGTTGCCGAAGAACGCGGAGAGGGGCGTCTCGTCGCCCATGGGGTCCGACTGACCGGCAAAATGGTCGACGAGCAGGAAGAAATGCATCCCCTGCACGATCAAGAAGACGACGATGAGCACCCAAGCGAGCGGCGTGACGAAGAAGCTGAAAAGCTCGCGCTTGAAGATCGGCCAGAAGGCTCTCATCCGCCTCCCTCGGTCGTCGATGCAGGCCGGGGCTCGTCGAGCGTCAGCTTCGCGAAGACCTCTTCGAGCGAGCTCTCGGCCGTGCGCACGTCACGCACGCAAAGACCCCGCTCGACGAGCAGCGCGACGCCGCGCTCGACGAATCGCGCGCGGTCCTCGTCCTCTAGTGGCTCGGCGAACGTCGCGGCGATGGTGGCCACGTCGCCGGCGCTGGCCAGCACATCGAGGCGAGCGGTGGGGGCAACGCGCAGGAGCGCCTCCGTGGCGGCGTCCGTCGAGCCGCGGACGGTGAACGTCGTCGCCGTTGGGCTCCTGAGTCTGCGGATCGAGGCGGTCGGACCCTGCGCAACGAGTCTGCCGCGATGAAGCAGGAGCACGCGCGTGGCGCACGCCTCGACCTCGCTCAGGATATGCGTCGACAGCACGACGGCATGATCCCGCCCGAGCTCCCGAACGAGCGCTCGCGCGTCGCGCATCTGGTTGGGGTCGAGTCCCGCGGTCGGTTCGTCGAGGACGAGGACCGGGGGCTTGGCCACGATGGCGTCGGCGAGCCCGACGCGCTGCCGGTAGCCCCTCGACAGGTGCGCGATCCGCTTGTGGGCAACGTCCGTCACGCCGGCCTTGCGCATCGCCTCGTCGACGTTGCCGGCGCGCGACCTCCGCGTAACGCGCTTGAGCTCGGCCCGGAAGCGCAAGTACTCGATGACCCGCATTTCGGGGTACAGCGGAACGGTCTCCGGCATGTAACCGACGCAGCGTCGCGTCTCGAACGAATCGTCCGCCACGTCTACGCCCGCGACGGCGATCCGACCGCTCGTTGCCCCCAAAAACCCCGCGAGGATGCGCAACGTCGTGCTCTTGCCAGCCCCGTTCGGCCCGAGGAACCCGACGACCTCGCCACAGGCGACCTCGAAGGACACGTCGTCGACCGCGACGTGAGCGCCGTAGCGCTTGGTCAGGTGCGAGACGCGAATCACGCCGGCGGTTGTACCGCGGCGCCCGCGCTGTGTCATACGCTGCGCCTCCCAGGTGAAGGCCTCGCGCGTGCACGCTGCTCTTTCACTCGCGGCTCTGGTGGCCGCCGGCCCGCTTCCGTCTTGCGGGAGATCCCGGTCCGAGGCCGCGAGCGCCGCGGGGGTGATCAAACCAGAGGCGCGCCCTGCATCAAGCGGGCTGACAGCTCCGGTCGACGAGCGGCCGGACGACGCCATGGGAGGCGTGACGGAAGATCGGCCCGCGGGCTGTGCCTGTTTCGCGGCGGCGGCCTGTCCAGCCGCGGCCGAACAGCAATCGGTGCTACGCGACGTGCTCCCTGCCGACATGCCTTTCGTTCCGGCTGGGACGTTCACCATGGGTGCCGATTCGGGCGGCGAAGAAGACGAGCACCCGGCCCACATGGTCACCCTGGCGGGGTTCTATCTGGACCGCACCGAGGTGAGCAATGCGTCGTGGGACGAGTGCGTCGCGGCAAAGGTCTGCCGCCCGAAGTCCGAGGCCGTTCGCAGCGCCCATCCCGATTTCAACGGTCCGACTCAGCCGGTTACTGGCGTCTCCTGGGATGACGCACGCACTTATTGTGCATGGCGCGGGAAGCGACTGCCGCGCGAGGCGGAGTTCGAGCGAGCCGTTCGGGACGGTGACGACCGGAGGTTCCCGTGGGGCAACGATCCTCCCGACCACGACCACACTGTCTTCGCGACAGGACACCCCGATCCCGTAGGTGTGCACCCGGCAGGGCGCGGTCCTTATGGTCACGACGATCTGGCCGGCAACGTGTGGGAGTGGCTCGAGGACGAGTACGATCCCTACGCTTACAGGAGACCCACCGCGGCAGCGGGCAAGCCGGCCGCGTGCGCAGATATTCTGCAGGCGCAGGCCGAGCTCCGCAACGAGCACAAGCAGGGCTTCACGGGGAGTAACCCTATCCCCCTCGAGTGCGAGCATTCGATTCGAGGCGGCGCCTACAACTACGACGCGAGCGGCCTGCGGTCGACCAACCGCGTGCACCACCCAGGGAGATTTCAGATTCCGATGTTGGGTTTTCGTTGCGCGAAAGACGCAACTTAGGAACGGACCAGACCGACCGTTGTATCGATGCAAAAGCCAAACGGCGCGTGCCGGCGGCGGGCTGCGGCGGCACCGGCCTTATGGAAACAGCCGCTGGCAGAATGGGAGCGCGTGCGCACGCCCGAACGGTCCGTTGGGCAAGCGCGCGAGCGAGAACAACACCTCCGATGTACGTGGAACGGTTACGGAAGCTCGTCGCATGCTCGCCACATGGCGTCGCGTGGTGTGTTCTTTTATCTTCGAAAAATTACGCTGTTGCTTGGCGAGACATGGCCTCGCATAATGACAATTATCCGTCTCTCGCCGACGCGAGGGGAGGACGAGGAGTGGCGCATGCGCAGGTTTGCCCGGTGGATTGCCCTAGTCGCTTTCTCGTTTACGGGCGGAAGCGCGGTTGTCGCTTGCGGCACCTCGCCAGATAGCGTTTTTCCCCCCATCGATGCGGGCGTGACGTTGCCGGATGCGTCCGGTGGCAACGCGGACGCCAATATCGGCGATGACGCTTCCGGGGTCATCACCTACGACGCCCCGTCTTTCATCACCGGCGACGGATCCGGGGGGTGCCAACCAAAGACC
>JALYHV010000159.1 GCA_030776205.1 Myxococcota bacterium
CACAACATCAACATCATCGACACACCCGGTCACGTGGACTTCACCATCGAGGTGGAGCGCGCGCTTCGCGTGCTCGACGGAGCCATTCTGGTCCTCGACTCGGGCAAGGGCGTCCAGAGCCAGTCGATCACCGTCGACAAGCAAATGAAGCGGTACCGTGTGCCGCGGATCGCCTTCGTGAACAAGATGGACAATCCCGGCGCAAACTACGAGCGCGTCGCGGACATGCTCAAGGAGAAACTTGGGCACCATCCCGTGATGATTCAGGTTCCCATCGGCGCGGAATCGGCCTTTCAGGGGATCATCGATCCGATCATCGGGCGGGCGTTCTACTTCGACGGGCAGGACGGTGAGATCATCCGCGAGGAGGCGGTGCCCGCCGATCTCGCGAAGGCCACTGCGCACGCGCGGGAGAGGATCGTCCACGACGTCGCCGAGGTGGACGACACGCTCGCCGAGAAGTTCATCAACGAGGAGCCGATCTCCAACGACGAGCTCCGCGCCGCGATCCGTCGCGCGACGCTGGCCCTCAAGATGACCCCCGTCATGTGCGGCTCGGCCATCAAGAACAAAGGCGTCCAGCTCCTGCTGGACGGCGTCGTCAACTACCTCCCCAACCCGACGGAGGTCGTCAACGAGGCGCACGATCAGAGCAAGGGCGAAGACAAGGTCATCGTCGAATCCGATTCCAGCAAGCCCTTCGTTGGCCTGGCGTTCAAGCTGCAGCAGGACAAGTACGGGCAGCTCACGTACTTCCGCGTTTACCAGGGGACCGTCTCGGCGGGCGACACGATCTACAACGTGAGCAACGAGATGCGAAAGGTCCGCGTGCCGCGGATGTTCCGGATGCACTCGGAGGATCGGGAGGAGATCCCGTCGGCGGAGGCCGGCGACATCGTCGCGTTCTATGGCGTCGAGGCCAGCTCCGGCGAAACGTTCACCGACGGCAAGGTGAGCTGGACACTCACGTCGATGCACGTCCCGGCCGCCGTCATTTCGCTCGCGGTCGCGCCGAAGGATCGCTCGGCGGAGGTGAACTTCTCCAAGGCGCTGAACCGGTTCACCAAAGAAGATCCGACGTTCCGAGTGCATCAGGACGAGGAATCCCAGCAGACCATCATCAGCGGAATGGGCGAGCTCCACCTCGATATCTACATGGAGCGCATGCGGCGCGAATACAACTGCGACGTCGTCGCGGGCAAGCCGCAGGTCGCTTATCGAGAGACCATCACGCGGCGCGCCGAGATCAATTACACGCACAAGAAGCAGACCGGCGGCTCCGGTCAGTACGCGAAGATCATGGGGTTCATCGAGCCCCTTCCGGCGGACGCGGTCGAGACGTACGAGTTCGTCGACGACGTCACGGGAGGCTCCATCCCGCGGGAGTTCATCTCGGCGTGCGACAAGGGTTTCCGCGAAGGCGTGCGCAAGGGAACGCGCATCGGCTTTCCCATCGTGGGCATACGCTGCGTCGTGAACGACGGCGCTTCGCACGCGGTCGATTCGTCCGAAATGGCGTTCAAGACCGCGGCGCTCATGGGATTCCGCGAAGCGTACGCGAACGCGAACGCGACCATCCTGGAACCCATCATGAAGGTGGAGATAGACGCCCCCACGGAATTTCAGGGGTCCGTCGTCGGTCAGGTGAACCAGCGGCGCGGCGTCATCCTGGAGACGGTCGGCGGCGATAGCGTGAGCATCACCTGCGAGGTGCCGCTCAATGCGATGTTCGGATACTCCACGGATCTGCGGTCCGCGACGCAGGGCAAGGGGACGTTCACCATGGAGTTTGCGCGATACGCGATCGTGCCGAAGCAGGAGCAGGAGGAGATGGCCAAGAAGTACCGGGAGAAGCTGGCCGCGGAGGCGGCCGCGAACCGGTAGACGCGGCTCGCTATACCGAAAGGCGGCCGCGGCGGCGACGGGCCCCTCCGCAAGCGGCCGCGAGCAACAACAAGCCGAATGACAGGTACGCGTCGGTGCCGGTCGCGCGACCATTGCCTACCGAGCAGCCGCCGGGCTGCGGACCGGGCTGCCCTGGTCCGTGCGTCGACGCGCCGTCCGTACCTCCGCCAAAAACGCCGGCGTCGTCGCTGCCGTTCCCCATCGCTCCACCCTCGGGAGTGGACCCGCTCGGGAGCGAACCGCCATCGTATCCTGCGGCCATCGCTCCGCCGCCGTCGTCACCTCCGGCGTCTCCGCCGCTCCCCGGCGCTCCGCCGCCCCCATCGGTTCCCGCGGCCCCCGAGTCGCTGCCGCTCGGTAGCGTGCCCGAGTCGCCCGCGGCGGTCTGGGCGTCCACTCCGCCGTCGCTGGCTCCGCCAATGGTGACGGGGCCCGTGCCGTCGAGCCCGAGGAAATGAATCGCCTCGGCCTGGTTCACGACGAGGTTGTGCGGTTGTCCGGTCTCCTGAATGGCCTCGACCCGAACGACGCCCGCGCTGTCCGCATAGCGCGTCCTCACCCATCCGGCCTGAATCGCGTTGTTCTCCGTAGAAATCGGCGTGGCGCTGACGCCGAGCACGTTCGTCCACTCCTTGATCTCCTCGCCAAAATTGGGAAACTTGACGATCGCGTCGGCCGTTCCGTGCCACAGCTGCATGCGCGGCCGCGTCCCGGTAAAACCAGGATCCGCGGCCCTCACGGTGTCGCCCCACTGCACCGCCGTTTGCGTCACGTTGCCGTTGGCGCAGCTTGAGTTCCAACCGGTGCTGTCGACCGAACCTACGGCGAAACAGCCGAACGCCACACCCGCGAAAGCCGCGCCGGCCTTGAACACGTCCGGATACGAGCCAAGCAGGACGTTGGTCATCATTCCACCCGAGGAGTGGCCGGCTGCATAGACGCGATTGGCGTCCGCGTTCTTGTTCTGCACGACGTAGCTGACCATCGAAACGATGCCGGTCGCGTCGCCACCTCCGTTGTGCGTCAGAACCGCCGTGGAATGCACGTCCCAGCAGCCGTCCGAGCTGACCGCCGACGGACAGACGAGAAGAAAGCCAAGCTTGTCCGCCTGGGCGACCCAGCCGCCTCCGACCGAGCAAACGTCCGTCCCTTTGCCGTGGCACGCGTGGACGCCGACCAGAACCGGCGGCTTCGCGGCAACGTTGGTTGGCGTGTAGAGGTACATGCCGATGCCGGTGGGGTTGTTGCCAAAGTTCGTGATCTGCTGAACCTGGCCCGCCGACGCGGAGGACGCGAGAAACAGCGTGACCGCGACGGTGAGGCCCGATGTGGCGGTCGCGGCGCGTGTGCGTGAGCCGAAAGGGGCGGCAAGTGTTCGCTGGTGGCTCATGGATGCGGTCACCTCAAGAAGCGGCGCGGGGCCGCAATGGCTCAATCGCCATAATCTACGCGGCCGACGCGGAATATTCCATCGTCCACGGCCCGGCCGGTGTGCCACGGTCGCGGAGGTTTGGCGGCGCCTCTCGGTGAGCCACTTGTCTCGCTGTGGGCATCTGAGCGAGCATGCATTCGCTACGGTCCGGCCGGTCGGCAGCAGTCGTTCTCGTGGCCGGTTGGCTTGCCGCGGGGACGTCCGCTTGCGGAACGAGCGCCAATTCACTGCCCGGCGGCGTGGGGTCGGGGAGCTCGTCCGGCAACGACAGCGGATCGTCGGGCGCATCGGGGTCCGGTGCGTCGGGCGGGAGTGCTCCTTCCGGCGGCTCCGGCCTGGCGTCCTCGGGGACATCCGGATCGTCGGCCTCGGGGTCCTCTTCCGGATCGTCGGGGGCGGGCTCGACATCGGGAGATCTCGACGCGGGAGTCGTGGCTCAAGACGCCCCATCGGACGGCAGTACGGCCTCCAACGACTCGGGACGCACGCCCTCCTACGACGCGGGACCTCCCACCGGACCGCTCCCGTACACGGGCCCCAAAGTGACAGGCACGGTGAAGGTCAATCGTGCGTCCCCCATGGGCAGCCTGGCGCCGGGGTACGCGGGATTCAGCTTCGAAAAGAGCCACATGACGGACGGCTTCTTCACTGGAACCCACGCGCCCCTCATCGAGATGTTCAAGCTGCTGGGCCCCGGTTATGTACGGCTCGGCGGTCACGACGTCGATAGCCGACACTGGCAAGCGAGCGCGCCGCCGGTACCGGGCGGCACGACCTCGCAGATGGTCGGCACGGCGGACGTCGACGGCCTTGCGGCGTTTCTCCGCGCGACGGGCTGGAAGGTCATTTACGGCTTGAACTTGCAATCGGAGACCACGCCAACGAACGACGTCGCCGAGGCGACTTACGTGGCGAACGCGCTGGGGGCAAACCTGCACAGCTTCGAAATCGGGAACGAATGGGGCGGCGGGCTGGAGGCGCGGTGGCGCACGTTCGCGGACGCGATCAAGGCAGCCCTCCCAGCGACGCAGCAAACCGGGCCGGGTGCGTGTTGTGGCACCGGCTTTCCGGTTTCGTTCGCCGCCAACGAGGCCAGCAGGCTCGTTCTACTGACGTACCATCACTACGTCGGCGTGGCGGGTCAGGGCGCGTCGGTCGCAGCCGTTCTGAACCCGGACAATGGCCTCATCGCGGACACGAAACAGCTCGTCGCAGCGGCCAGCTCCAATAGCATTTCGGGCGGCTTTCGTTGGGGTGAGATCAACACGTATGCCCATCATGGCCAGGCGGGCGTGAGCGATGCGTATGCCTCCGCGCTCTGGGGAATAGACAACATGCTCACGAGCGCCGAGCTGGGTGCCGTTGGCGTCAACTACCACGGTGGGGGGCAGAACATGGACGGCAACAATTGCCCGTCAGGGCCGTCCTCGTGCGGAGCGCCTTTCAGGTATTCACCGATTGTCGAAATCAACAGCCAAGTAACGGCGGCGGCCCCGCTCTTTTACGCGATGCTCTTCGTCTCCCACGCCGGGACGGGCGCGATGTTCTCGACCACCTTGGCGGTGCCGAACAACCTGAACGTCACGGCGTACGCCGTCGGCCAGACGGACGGCTCGACGGTCGTCGTCATCGTGAACAAGGATTCTGCGAACGGGTTCGAAGCGACCGTCGACGTGGGCGCGGCAGTGACGTCCGCTACGGGGGACTACCTGGAAGGACCCGCGCTCAGCGCCACTTCCGGCGTGAAATTCGCTGGAGCAGGCGTTTCGGCGACCGGCGCTTGGACGCCGCAACCTCCCCACGGCCTGCCGATCGCGGGAAACACGTTCACCGTCGTCGTGCCTCCAATCGGCGCGGTCCTCGTGCACGCCCGGTAGACGCGCGAGCTGGACGACCCGTCGCGGGCGGGGGGGGAAGCCCTGGAGACGAGCTCGCCCTCCTCGGTGGCTACAGGCACTCGACCTTGAACCGCTTGATCCCGGAGCTGTCGATCCAGAAGGGAGGATCGCAGCGTACAGGTCGCGCCGCAGGCGGGCTGACCGCCGGTAAGCCTGGCGGCGGGCCTGACGACGCTTTTGGTTCGTCGGCCACGATGGCCTTCGTCCGCTCGAGATCCACGACGAGCTCCGAGTCTCGCTCCGCAGTGAAAGCGGTGGTCCGCGGTTCGTATCCCGGAGCCGCGACCGTTACGGTATGCCGCGACCCATCGGCCGGCATCGTCGTGACGTACGGATTGCCGGACAGCGGCTCGCCGTCCAGACGAAGCTTGGCGTCGCGCGGGCTGGCACTGATCCGCATCGACATTCGACTTTCCCGGAGCACGGCCGGGGCCGCCCCGCTCGGCGTTACGTTCGCCGCGAGGGCAGGGCGTGGCCCGGCCTCGGACCGCGCCGTCTTCGAGCCGCTGCGCAGCGAGAGACCCAGGATCGCGACGGCCAGCAATCCGAGCGCTGCGGTCGCGAGCGCAATCCGCCGCCGCTGACCGGGCATCCATCGTGGGCGCGGGGCGTCACCCGCCACGCTGAGCGCCGTGACGAGGCTCGACCGCAACGGCGCCCTTTCTTGTTCTGCCGGCAGCTGTCCGTATGCCTGCAGCGACAACGACACGAGGTCCTCCGAAGGGAGCATCGCGAGCTCTGCCGCCGGGAGCAGGGCGACCTTGCTGAGCTGCGTCTCGATGAGCGCCTTGGTCTCGGCGCGGACATCGGCGAACAGCGCAGACGTGAACTTGCCAATCGCACGGCCATTGGCGCGCGAGCCCAGCTCGTCGAGGAAGGCGTCTATGTCGGCCTCGAGCTCGGCGGCGGTCGAATACCGATCGTCGCGCGCGGGAGCGAGCGCCTTCATGCAAATCGCTTCGAGCTGCTCGGGCGTTTGCGGGTTCGTGCTGCGCGGCCGCGGAATCTCACCCGCGAGGAGGTGCTTCATCACCATCACGTCCGAGCAGCCTTTCCACATGGGCCCGCCCGTCGCCGCCTCCCACAGCATCACCCCAACCGCATAAATGTCCGCGCGACGATCCACCGGGTCACCGGCGATCTGTTCGGGCGGCATGTAGCGCAGTTTTCCCTTGATGATCCCCACCTGCGTATCGACGTTCGACGCGGTCAGTTTCGCTATCCCGAAGTCGAGGAGCTTCACCTGTCCTTCGAACGTGACAAAGACGTTGTGCGGAGTCATGTCGCGATGCACCAGGCCGACGGTCGTTCCGTCGAAGTCCGTGAGCTCGTGCGCGTAGTGGAGCGCACCCGTTGCGTCGCCAATTATCCGCAGATGGTTATCTAGCGTCAGGTCCCGCTGGGCACGTCGTTTAATCTTGGCGAGAGTCTGGCCGTCCAGATACTCCATCACGATGACCGGCGTCCCGGCGGTCTCGATGACATCGTAGGTCTGGACCACCCCTGGGTGATTGAGGCGCCCCGCCAGCTGCGCCTCTCGCAGGAACATCGTGCGAAACGCAGGGTCGTCGGCGACGTCCCGCTTCAGCGCCTTGAGCACTACGAGCTTGTTGAAACCGCGTGGTCCGCGGGCTACGGCCAGATAGACCGTCGCCATGCCCCCTTCGCCGAGCTGCGCGAGGACCCGGTACTTGCCGCGCGTGCCCTGCTCCTTGGGCAGCCGGATCTCGTTGACCGTGGGGTGACCGTCCACTTGAATGACCATCTAGACGGCCCGATAGCCCATTCCTTAAAGGGGGCTTGCGTAGCAATGGCCCGATGCGACAGACATCGCCGTACAGCCACGGTGGGCTTGCGCCCACATGATCCTCGCGTCTGCGCATTCAGGCGTCTTGCGTATCTGACGTGCCGCGACGAGCAATGACGCGCGGCGAGAGGCTTGCCTCAACGAAGCAGCTCGCCCGCGAGGCGCGGTTCCCTCTATCCTAGTCCAACCGAGGCCACGCATGAGCCGGTCACCAGCCCGCTTTCCGCACCCATGTGGGCGCGGCGAAGTCTTCATCCTGCTTCTGCTTTTCGCACGGACCGCACAAGGCGCAGACACGAAGCCGGAGCCCATCGCGGATGACCTCAAGCGCGCATGTGTCGCCCAGCATGAGGCCGGCCAGCTGCTGAGGCGCGCAGGCAAGCTGAGCGAGGCGCGAGCGGCGATGCACGCGTGCGCGCAAGAGACCTGTCCCGCCGCTGTCAGCGCCGATTGTGCCAGCTGGATGGACGCGGTGACGGCCGCCATTCCATCCGTGGTCATCAGTGCACGAATGGGGGGCCAAACCGAAGAGAACGTGAGCGTGACCGTCGACGGCAGACTCCTGGCCTCCCGGCTCGACGGCCGGCCCATCGAGCTCGATCCGGGCCTGCATACCTTTCGTTTCGACACTCCCGCCCAGGTGTCGATCGAGCAGCAAGTCACCCTGGCGGAAGGCGAGAAAAACCGGCCGGTGAACTTAACGCTTGCCCAACCGGAACCGGTCAGGCGCGACGCGGTCCCGGACACCTACCGACCCGTGCCGACGCTCGCGTATGTCATGGGAGGGGTTGCCGTCGTAGGCCTCGGCGTGTTCGCCGGCTTCGGGCTCTCCGGGTTGAACGAAAGAACGTCGCTGCAGTCGAGCTGCTCGCCGTCGTGCAGCAACTCGCAAATCAGCTCGGTGCGTTCGAAATTCGTCGTCGCGGACGCCGGGCTGGCCATCGCCGCGCTGTCATTGGCTGGCGGCGCCCTCGCCTACGCGACGCGCCCCGCGGTGGAGCGCAAGAGGCTCGGGCAAGCCGCGGAGGCGCACGCGTTGAAGGTCGGTTTCGCTCCGGCCCCCGGCGGAATGGTGCTCGGACTCCAGGGCATCTTCTGAGGCGTTCTTTCAACAATCGGGTTCATCGCCGGTGTTCGAAAAAAGGGGCCCGCCGTCTCTCGGGCGGCAGAGGTGCCTTTTCGTGACCCCTTTTTGTTTGGCGAGGTATCTGCGCGTAGGTGCACGTATGCGTTTTTTTGTGCAAACCCGGTCGGGTCGAAGCTGATCGCGGACAACTGGTCCAGTGCGCTGCTCGCTGAGGGGCTCGCGTGATGGCGCGTCCCGGTGGATCGCACCGGATGAGAGCGTTCAAGGGACGAATTATCCGCCGTAGCTTGCGCGGTGAAGATGGTTCTCCTGTAACGAGAGAGTCTCGATTTCGTATGTCGCAGGGCGGTGAGCCTCATCGAGTAAGGTAAGCATCTGCGCAGCATCGGCTGCGAGGCTCGCGAGGCCGCGGGCCTGGCGGCGAAAAGGGTGGTTTCGAAAATGCGTCAATCCTTGGTCTTTGTGCTTTTTGCGGTGGCTGCGTGCGGCAGCGACTCGACGGCGGTTGACGGAGGGAGCGGGGCAGGCTCGGGTACCTCCGCTGCTTCCGGCAACTCGGGAACCTCCGGGGCTTCGTCGGGAGGCTCTGCGCCGTCCGGCTCTGGATCGGCGATGACCTCGGGCACCGGCTCGGGAACGTCCGGGCTCCCGGGCGATGACGCGTCGACGAGCGGCTCAGGGGCTGGATCGGGGGCGACCTCGGGCGCGAGCTCCGGATCCAACACCCCCGTGGACGCGGGAGTGGACGCGACGCTGTCCGATGCCGCCGTCGAATCGGGGGGCCCACCCGGGAGCGGCACGACCGTCGTCTGGACCAATCGGTACAACAACGCCGGGACCGGCGCGATTCTGACGGAGAAGATCCTCACGCCGGCGACCGTCGGAGGCCCGAAGTTCGGCCTCCTCTTCTCGCTGCCGGTGGACGGCACGGTTCAGGCGCAGCCGCTCTACATTCCCGGTCTGACCATCAACGGCGCGCAGCACAACGTGGTCTTCCTCGCGACGGAGAACGACACGATCTACGCGTACGATGCCGACGTTTCCGCGCCCGCTCTTTGGAGCCGGAGCATGGGGACCGCATTCCGGACGTCAGCCAACCCGGACGGAACGGGCCCTGTATTCGGTTGCTCGGATCTGTTCCCGGTCGTCGGCATCAATTCGACGCCGGTCATCGATACGAACACGGGGACCATGTACGTCGTCGCGAAGACGTCCGTGGGCGGGACGGCGCACCAGTTTCTCCATGCGCTCGACATCAAGACGGGCGCCGACCGCAGTGGAAGCCCGACGGAGATTGCCGCATCGGTTCCTGGCACCGGAGAAGGAAACGTCGGCGGAATGCTGGCCTTCGACCCGAAGGTCACCCTGCAGCGTGCCGGCCTGCTCCTCGAAAAAAACGTGATCTACATCGCGTGGGCGAGCCACTGCGACCTGCATCCCTATCACGGCTGGGTCATGGCCTACGACGCAACGACGCTGGCGCAGAAGGGTGTCTACAACGACACGCCGAATGGGGCCGCAGGCGGCATCTGGCAATCCGGCATGGGACTCACCAGTGACGGGACAGGGGTCTTTTTCGTTTCGGGCAACGGAGACTTCGACCGCAATGGAGGCAACGGCGCTGGCGCGAACAAGGGCCTGAGCGTCGGGAGGCTCACGCTCGGCGCGGGCGGGTTGACGCTGGCCGACTCGTTCACGCCCTACAACGCGGTCGCGCTGAACACGAACGACAACGACCTGACGACGTCTGCCGTGATCGCGCCGGGGACAAATTACCTTTACATGTCAGGCAAAGACTCGCATCTCCGCGTCCTCAATCGCTCGAAACTCGGCGGATTTTCTACAACCGGCAGAGATTCCCAGATTCCCCAAGACATCTATATGGGTGGCGGCCATGTGCACGGTGGCCCCGTGGTGTGGCAAGGGTCGAAGTCGACGCTGTTCGCCTGGAACGAGGG
>JALYHV010000160.1 GCA_030776205.1 Myxococcota bacterium
TCCCGGAATGATACGACATACGCCGAAAGCATGTCGCGAACCTGCGATAGTGGAGTACCCCACAGGAGGAATACGAACGGCTGCTCCACCTGAAACCCCGTGGCAATGGTTTTCCGTTGGTCGGTCATTTTAATGCTTGCCTAGGGCCCGATTGGCACCCAATGCGATTCGTGGATCGGTGCCGGCGGGTTTGTGTACCATTCGTTTGCGCCACCGGGCCTCACATTGCCGTATGCGTCCTTTGCGGGCAGCGTGGGGCCACCGAAGACCAAGAAGTCAATGCTCGAACTGGGGATGTCCCAGTATCCGACGGGGTTGTAGTCAACCGCGAGGCGATTCCACGCTTCCTCGCCGCTCATGTAAACTTCGTTTGTCAGGAAGACGAGACCCAGCTTTGGAGAGAGAATGACGCCACTCGCCACGACCTTCCCGTACGTGTCCTCAGGCTCGTAGTTGAAAAAGTGTTGGATAGTTGGACACCTGCTCGGGTTGATTGCAACCCCCGACAGATTCTCAGCCACGTTGCACACGATGTCGGCAGCTATCGCTGTGAAGCTGACCGTGGCGAGAGTCGAGAGCACAAGGCTGCCTTCAAGACCCGCAGAGATGCTGGTCATGTCGTACTCGCGACCAGTGGGGTCAACGTTGTCCAGGGGATCGGCAGCCGCGTAAATGTATCGGTGCAGCGACAGGGGGTGGAGAAGACGCCCATCGTCGAGGTCCATTCCCTCGAACCTCCCCACCTTGGCATCCATCCATCTCGCCCGGTGATAGGCGAGCATCGAATCCGATTGAAACGGCTCCCCTGCGAATCCGTACGCCAGGGGATCATTCCCCGCCTCGACGTTCTTCGTCCCGAACGCCTCGTAGGCCCTGCTGTCGAGGGTGGTCCCGGTCTCGTCGGTGAGTACCCTCACACTGCCAAGACCATCTCTGTGCACAAACCTCGTGCTCCAGTTCGCTCCCGCGGCAGGACGCATAACGGCGAGCAGCTCGTCCCCATTGCGGATGTAGAGGGCGGTGAGGTTCCCGTTGCCGTCCGTATCCGACACCCCTGGCTGAGCCCTCCGGACGGTCCACCAGGAAGTTGGAAACGACGGGGATGGCTGAAGTTCCCGACAGTGTCACCGTCGTCTTCACGCCGTTCCCGTCCGGGTCGTACACGTGGCCGACTACCGTCCCATCGATCATCGTTGCGCTGGTCAGCCGGTTCTCGAAGTCCCAGCCGTACGTCGCGTCGCCCGCCTTGGACGTGACGTTGCCGTTCGGCAGGTCGCGCAATCGCTCCTCCACGTCGTCGCTCTGCCGCTGCTTCTCGACGAACGAATGCCGCGCGTTGTCGTTGGCCATCGCGAGGAGGTCGACGCGGTGGCCGCGCTTCGGAGCCAGCAAGGCCACGCGGTGTCCGGCGCGCTCGCCCAGCCACTCGGCGATCTCAGTGAGGTCCACAACTTGTCACGTACCGGAGGGCTCATGACACGCGATGGACCTTTCGGCCCGCTTGATCCACGGACGGCGCTACGACCCGCTACATGCGCCGCCCCATTCCTCTCGTAAGCGACGCGTCACTACAGTGGATGGAACCTAAAAATCAGTTGTTTCTCATTGGGCCACGCCCATAGTGCTGTCATGTCTATGCGGTCCTCCGGTTCTCGTTCAGTGCGATGGGCGGTGGTTCTGCTCTCAGCCGGCTGCGGCGCTGGCCCCGAGTACACGGGACAGACAAATGATCCGATTGTGGCCGGCTCGACCGACACTGGCGATCCGGCCGTCGTCTATGTATTGGTCATCGGCCAAAATGCATCCGTTTACGACGCGACCGGCATCGTCGTTGCGCCGCACGTTGTCCTTACTGCTGCCCACGTGATCGCCGGCGTCGCCACGGTGCCGACCGCCTCCTTCCGAGTGTTCACCGACAGCGACAGGCGCAACCACGGGTCAAACCCTGCGTATTGGCTCTCGGTTCGGGAAGCACACGTGGATCCGGCGTTTAAATACGGTGACACGACGGCTGGTCATGACATCGGCGTTTTAATTTTGAACGCGCCAACCTCGATTCCGCCATTGCCGTTGAACCGAGCGGCAATGGACCAATCATTGATTGGCCAAACAGTTCGCTTTAGCGGGTACGGGGTAACGTCGCGTACGGACGCGTTGCTTGCCTCGTCACAGCTCCGCCGGGAGGCATCGTCGACAATAGCGGGCGTGCTGCCTTACTACTTTAATACGACTATGGGAGGCAGTCAGTCGTGTAGCGGCGATTCCGGAGGGCCGGCGCTCGTGATGAGCGCTGGCTTGGAAACGGTTGCGGGCGTGGTATCCATGAACGATTTCGCGTGCACGAGTACTGCTTTTGCTCGCGTTGACGTCTCGGCAGCGTTTATTGATCAATGGATTGCCCGCGTCGACCCGCCATCCCTCGATGGCGGCGCTCAAATGGATGCGGGGGAGGGTGAACCGGACGAAGCCGCGCCTCTTCTGGACGCCGCCGGCGCGGAAGAGGGGCACATGGGTGCCATCGATTCAGCTGTGACGGTCGCTGCAAATTCCATTAATGATCCGGGTGCGCGGCGTTCTGGTTGCTCGGTCGCGCATAGTACAAGCCGCCCGGGGTCATTTGTTGCGATGATGATTGTGCTCAGTGGGGCCCTCCTTTATCGTCGTCGCTGCCTGCTGCGCTAAGCAAAGAATGCGCCCACGTCTCGGTGTCGCAGACTCGACAGTTGGCAAGCGGCGAGGTGAAGAGGGCGTTGAAGCGGCCCTTGTCTCTGCCTTGGAAAACGCCATGCTTGCTGCCCGAGCGCAACCTAGAGCCACTCCCGGCAAATGGAAAAGGACGAACCGTTGCTGCGCCACGCGGCACCTCCGATTGCAACGCCGACCTGTACACCGGCGAACCGGGCCTGCTAGTCCGCGACGACACAGGGAGGGCGCTTGAAGATTGTCAGCCTCGGCATCACCAACTTCCGGGAATCAAGAGCGCCGAACTTATCTTCGATGCGCATACGCTGTTCGTCGGCGTCAACAACGTCGGCAAGAGCACGATCTGCGAGGCGCTGGACCTCGCACTAGGCGCTGACCGCTTGAACGGCGTCGCGCCGATCGACGAGTTTGACTTCTACAACGCCAACTACCTCGAGCCGCGGCAAGAAGGTCAACCGGCTGTGCCGATCCCGCTTCGAATCGAAGTGGTACTGATCGAGCTCAGTCCAGGCGTGGCCAACAAGTGCAGCGCGCAGACCGAGTTTTGGCACGTCGCCGAGCGGCGCCTGCTGAAGGAAGGTGAGGCCGACCTCGCGAAGCACCCCACCTCGGTCCCTTGCCTGCGGCTGGAGACGATCGGCGGCTATAACCCCGACGAAGACGAATTCGAAGTCAAAACCTTCTTCTCACACAGTCCCGAGGCGGCCGAAGGCGAGCTGCGCGAGGTGCCCCGCGCCATCAAACGGGAGTTCGGATTCCTCTACCTGCGCGCACTGCGAACCGGGTCACGTGCGCTGAGCCTGGAGCGAGGCAGCCTGCTGGACATTATCCTGCGCACGAAGGGCGTTCGCACCACGCTGTGGGAAAAGACGATCTCTAAACTGCGCGACCACGATTTGGAGGCCGATGCTTCGGAGATCGCCCCGGTGCTGCGCGAAATCGAGCAGCGGCTATCCCGCTATATCGCGATCGACGCCTCCGGAGACGCCACCAAGTTGCACGTCTCTGAGCTCACGCGCGACCACTGACGTAAGACGATGGCCCTTTTCCTGTCGCTCGCTTCGGACCAGCACCCCGTGCCCTTTGCGCATGCCGGCACGGGGACGCTCAACACGCTCGTGCTCGCGCTGCTGTCGTTCATCGCAGACCTGAAGCCCGAGACCGTCATCTTCGCGATGGAAGAGCCGGAGATTGCGGTGCCTCCACCGACGCAGCGCCGGATCACCCGATACCTTCTCAGCAAAACCTCGCAATGGTTCGTCACCTCGCACTCGCCGTTCGTGATCGAACGCTACGAGCCGGCGAACACGCTGTTGCTGTCCCGAAACAATGGCGTAGTCACCTCGCAGAAGACTTCCGACGCGTCCGGCCTGAGCGACAAGGAGTTCAAGCAGTTCGCGCGCTGGGGGTTGTGCGAGTGCATGCTCAGCAGG
>JALYHV010000161.1 GCA_030776205.1 Myxococcota bacterium
GCCCGCGACCGCGAGGGGCGGGCTCTTGCAAGACCTGGGCGCCTCAGCAGAGGGGGCGCCCATTGTCTTTGTAATTCGCGACGATCTTTCATGCGCCGACAGTTCAGGCTCACAGGCCTAGGTGGACTGTGCGCTTGCTGGGCCTCGCGGTCCCACGCTGTTCTGCCGCCGATGCGCTGTCGTTCGGCAGACGCGCAGAGACGGATGCGCGTTGTTCCCCATGCTCAGAGAATCAGCCGGTCACTCGTTACGGCGGCGAACGAGTATTATGGCGCGGATGAAAGCTAAAGGGATAGCGCGCCTTGGTTTCGAACCCGCCGGGGCTCGCCGCGAATTGAATTCTTTTTATCCGTTCTGCTATGCACCGGATGATAGAAGGCTCGGCTATTTGGCTTCGTGACGCGTCCGCAGACACCTCGGTGACGTTGCCCTTCGGGTCTATTGTCCACTGCAGGATGAGGTTGCCCTCGACACCGGGGTGAGCTGGGAGCGCCTGGTCGTAGCAGGCGCGCGCTTCGTCTCGATGCGCCAAGACGATCGCGCGGATGTCGTCGGCGGTGCGGCCTGGGTCGCCGGCACGTGCGGCGTGATCCGCAGTCCGCGCGGCGGAGCCGACGCTTGCGGAGCTTGTCGTCGGGTGCGTTTCGTTGAGCTTCTGCGCCGAGCTCTCGCGTGCGTCGCTGAGGGTCGTTGTGGTCGTCGCCGCTCCGACGACCTGCTCATCGGAGCCCGACGGCGTTGGGCTGTCAGCATGGACCGGCGCCCGCGGTTCGTCGCCGCGGCTCTGCGTGGCCCCGCAGGCGAGCATTTCTGCGGCACACCACGCGAGCGGCGCGACTCGGACGAATGCCATCCGGCTATCTTACCAAATCGGGGGGACGCTATGCCTTTCCTCGTGCCGCGGTGATACGGAAGTCGAGCGCGGCTCGACTGCGCTTAGCTGGCGTGCTTCGCTTTGATCATCCGTGTCGACCGATTCGGCACCTCCGCCCGCTGCGATGACGGCCTCGGAGCCGGACGCCGCGATACCAGTTCGAACCGAGCGTCTCGGCGCCTTCGAGCTTCTGATTGAGATCGCGTCGGGCGGCATGGCGACGGTGTACCTGGCACGGGCAGTCGATCAGCGGACAGGTCCGCCTCTCGTTGCCCTCAAACGACCACACCGTCACCTCACGAGTGACAAGACATTCCTTACGATGCTCGTCGACGAGGCGCGGCTCGCGTCCGCCATTGACCATCCCAACGTGGTCAGGGTGCGGGAGCTGGGGTTTGACGGCGGTGTTCCTTTCATCGTGATGGACTACATCGAGGGAGCGTCATTGGCCGAGCTTCGTCGAGAGCTCTCCGCCGTCCATCGGGCCCTCGATGTGCGCGTCGCGCTTCGGATCGCTCTCGACGCGCTCGCTGGGTTACACGCGGCCCACGAGCTCAAGGACGGCGCCGGGCGCTCCCTTCACATCGTCCACCGCGACGTCTCACCTCACAACGTTCTCATCGGCAGCGATGGTCGCTCGCATCTCACCGATTTTGGCATTGCTCAAGCCGACGATCGCATCCAGACCACGCGCACCCACGAGGTCAAAGGCAAGCTCGCTTATCTCGCGCCCGAACGCATAGACAAGCGGCGTGTCTGCACCGTCCAAAGTGACGTGTTCTCCATGGCAGTCGTGCTCTGGGAGTGCTTCGCGGGGCGGCGTCTCTTCCGGGGAGACGAGCCCGTCGACATCTTGCAAGATGTGATGAACGCGCCCATCCCGACTCTTCGGGAAATCGGCGCCACCATTCCGGCCGCTCTCGACGACGTTATCGCCCGCGGATTGTCGCGCGATTTAGAGACGCGCTACGCCAGCGCGAGCGACTTCGCACATGCGCTGGAGCGGTCCGTCGGGCCAGATCACGTTGGCACGCACGCCGACACCGCGCGCCTCATCGAGGTCGTGTTCGGTGCACGAATGGCGATGCGCCAGGAGCAGGTTCGCACCGCGGTCGGCGTCGGGGACTTCGCGGAGCTCCTCGAGGCGTCCGGACTTCCGACTCGCGAACGGCACTGGTTGGCCGACGCACCGGTCGGCGAGCCTTTCGCCGGGCTTGCGCCACCGGCGCCCACTGGCCGCTACGTGCACGGGTATGTGACGGGGCACTTGCCCAAGCTGCGCTCGAGGCTGCGGGGGCGGATCCCGTGGTGGTCCATGGCGGCTGTGGCCGCCGGAATGGTGGGGGGGACCCTCGTAACGCTGGTTGTCGTCGCCCATCGAACGCGCCCCGAACCCCTCCCCGTCGCGCCAGAAGCGACCGCCGGCGTCAACGACGTCGTCCTCGTGGCGCCCGGCCGACGCGTGGTCTTGCCGCTCCCGTTCTTGGCATCGCGGGTCGTCTTCGACGACGAAGCGCGGGACCTCGCGCCCGCCGTGGACGTCGTAGCGTTCGAAGTGCCACCGGGCACGGGCGCGCGTCACCGAGTTATGGCCGTGGCAATCGATGGGACGCGTGCGCAGGGCTTCGTCCGCGACGAGGACGGGATAGCTCGACCAGAAGCGGACGGCTACGCGCTTATTGCGCCGGACCCGAACGCGGTCCGAGAAGCGGGTACACGCCCCACGCGGCCCATTGGTAATCTGCGCGACGGATTTACCAAGCTCCGCTGAGCAAATCAGCTGGCTGCCTTGAGGAAGGGCTCCCACTCCTTGAACTTCCAGCCGCTGCCGAGCAGGATCTGGGCGGTCATCGTCCACTTGGGGCGAAAGGGACGACGGGCGAGACGCATGCTCGCCTCCTCCGGTGTCTTCCAGCCCTTGCGCAGGTTGCACGAGCGGCACGCAGTGACGAGATTCTCCCACGAATCGCCGCCGCCACGTGAGCGGGGGAGGACGTGATCGATGTTGAGGTCGCGCAACGGCGGACGCTTGCCGCAGTACTGGCACTGGTGCGCGTCGCGAAACATGAGGTTTCGGCGCGTCAGCCGAACGGTTACACGAGGCGTTCGGTCATATCGCAACAGGTGGACGACGCGCGGCACTCGGAGCTCCCCGCTCACGAGCGGGATGGCGTCGTCGTCGCTGCGCACCGGCAGCCTCCGCCAGAGCTCGAAATCGTAGGATTCGCCGCTCTCGTCCAGCGCGACCGCCACCCCGCCGTAAATCAGGACAACGGCCCGTTTCACGGTGGTCACTTGCACTGGCTGTAAGTGGCGATTGACGACAAGCACGGGTAAGGACAGGACGTCGTTCATGGCTGCGCCCCCCGGTCGAAGCGCAGAGGGGAGCAGCCCACCCGCGAAACCCGCCTCGCGACGGCCCTGGGGCACGCGCGCGCTGCACGCTGCACGGCCGGCTGGACGACACGCTGCATGACAAGAATGTACACTGGACCATAGACAGTGGGCGAGCGTGCGTCCCGACGCCGCACTACGCAGCAACCGGCCGGCGGTGACCTGCTGACCATCGATCATCTCAGGCCGAGCTGTACGCTAGCGGTGACGTGGACGGCATCCTGCATCGCGTCCTCGCTCGTCCTTATGCGGAGCAGCGCTGTTTGACTGGCCGCGGCGGGAGGCTAGTCTTCGAACAGCCGATGCCGCAGTCCACAGAGCCCGCACCCGATACGGATAACGCGCTTTCGCCGCGCGGCGACGGGATGCGCCACGGCCGCGTTCTCGGTGACGAGGAGCCCCCCGAGCGAAAGCGCTGGGTCGGTCCCGCCCTTGCCGTCGGCCTTGCGATGGGCGCCGCCGCCATTGCCACGCTCGTATTGACCGGCATGCAGGACCAGGCGATTTACTCGAAGCCCGTGGACCAGCTCCTCGCGCAAAAGGCGAAGTTCGTCGGCCGCCCCGTTCGAGCCGAGGGCAACCTGGTGCACGGAACACTCGTGAAGCGGGACCTTCCCTGCGAATACCGTTTTTCGATCGCCAAGGGGGGGTCGGAGCTTCCCGTTCGGTTCGCCCAGTGCGTCGTGCCAGACACATTTCGCGATGTCCCCAACTTGGACGTAGGAGTGACCGTCGAGGGCGAGCTGCACAACGACGACACGTTCGAGGCGACCAGCGTGCTCGCGAAATGTCCTAGCAAATACGAAATGGAGCAGCGCAAGCAGCAGGGCGATCGAATGCCGCACGCGCCGCTCGCGAGCGGGGCTGAGGTCCCAAGGCTTGGCACTGCGATGCGCCAGCCCTGACGTCCTGACAGCCCTGACCTCCTGCGATTCGTGGCCGCGTGCAATGTTGGGATGGCACCTTTTGGAGGTGGCGGGCGAGTGTGGGCGCAGGCGGACCACGGGCCTCACCTCACGCGCTTCGCACGGCAGGCGAACTCGACGCGCCAGCGGAAAAAGCCAGTTTGGTGCTCTCTTCGATTGGCCTGTGGTAAGCTGAACTCTGGCTCAAGCGATGCGTTCCAGCCGCATTCCGCTCATCGGTCCGTGGGTCGTCGGGCTGCTCCTCGCCGTGGCGGCCGTCGACCTGGGGGTGACGCGCGCGCACGCTGAGCAACCGCCGGTCACTTATCCGGCGTCGTGCGAGCCGTCGAAGGTTTCCAAAAACGACATCGAACGCGCGCACGCCGTTTTTTTGAGCGGCAAGCAATATCTCGACGAGTCGAATTACGATAAGGCCGTCAGCTATTTCGTCGACGCGTACTCCATCGATTGCAGCGTTCACGGAATACTGCCGATCATCGCCACGGCTTACGAGCGAAAGGGCGATCGCGCCGAAGCCGTGCGGGCCCTTGCGGAGTACCAACAACGGGCGCCCGGCGCCCCCGACCACGAAGTCGTCGAGCGGCGAATCAAGAACCTAAGGGACCAGCTCGCGAAGGACCAGCCTCCAGCCGCAGTGGCCAGCTCCCCGTCGCCGTCACCTCAGACCTCGGCGCCGCTTGCAGCACCGCCGATTTCTCCCGCTGCTCCCGAAGCGACCGTCGTCACTGCGTCCCTCCCGCCGCAGGAGCCCTCGCCGTCCCGCGCCGAAGGGAAGAGCAGCCATCTCGGGCCGTGGATTCTCCTGGGCGTCGGCGGAGCCGCTGTGGTCACCGGCGCGGTGCTGCTCGGCGTCGGAGCGGGCGAGCTGTCCGCTGCGCTCAAGCGCTGCCCGTCGCGCACGCTGTGCGCTAAGGAAGACGCGGCGCAGGGCAATAGCGGACGAACGCTCGAGGCGGCCGGCGTGACCACCGGGGTCGTAGGGGCCGTCGCGATCGTCGCCGGGCTAGTATGGCTCGTTACGCAGCCTTCGCATCCGGATGCGTCGGCGTCCGTCTGGCGGGCCGCACCCGCCGTAGGGTGGGGGTACGCCGGCGTCCGCCTCGACCGCGTGTTCTAGTCGTGGGTCCTGCGCGCTCTGCGCCCGGTGATGATGCGGGGCGCCTCGGCTACATTCCGCGCGCCCATGACCACATCAGCGGACGCCGGTTGGCAATCGGCGCTCCTCGCTCATAGACACGACGTCGGAGGCGGGCTCAAACTGGTCGAGGTCCGTGTGGCGCCGCACGTCGCCGAGACCTACACCTCGCCCGGACAGTACGTTCGCATTCGGGTGAGCGGCGCGGAAGGCTTCTTCGTGCTCGCCAACGAGCCGGGCACGGCCGCGTGGAATCTCATTTTGCGCGGTGGTGGCGGCGCCTCCGACGTGCTGCTCGCCGCGACACCCGGCACGGCCCTGGAGTCCACGAGGGCGCTCGGCTCCGGATTTCCGATGGCGAGGGCGCGCGGCCGACCCCTCGTCGTGGCGCTGGGCGGCGCCGGGATCGCCGTCGGCCGGCCCTTGG
>JALYHV010000162.1 GCA_030776205.1 Myxococcota bacterium
GCGTCCTTCCACACGGACCAGGGGCGGTGCTCGTATTCGAGTCCGTAGTGCGTCATCGCGACGCCCACGCGCCGCACGAAGGGGGAGTCGTACTGTCCTATCAGGATCACGGCCGCGCCCGGCTCCCGCCGTCGGAAGCAGCGCTCGCCGCGGCCACGGCAGGCATCATTCGACTGGCGCTGGCACGGGCAGGCGCTGCGCGTCGAGCCAGAGACCGTCGAGATCGTAGAGGTGGCGTGCGTCGTCACGAAAAACGTGGACCACCACGTCGCCGAAGTCCATCAGCACCCAGTTTCCCTGCGGCATGCCCTCCACGGCCATGGCGCGCACTCCCTTTTTTCGCAGCGCTTCTTCGATGCCCTGCGCGAGCGCCTGCGCGTGCCGGTCGCTGCGGCCGGTCATCAGGACCAGAAAGTCCGCGTAGTCGACCTTACCGGCCACATCGAGGATCTCGACGCCCGCGGCCTTTTTGTCGAGCGCCGCGATGGCGATCGCGGTGGCCGTCTCGCGTGCGGCTTCGCTGGCGACGCTCCACGACGTGCCTCGCGGTGCGGACGTATCGGCCGCGGCACGCACCCGCCGCTTCGGGGCGCGCGGGCTGGCGGCGACGACGGCGGCGCGTGGAGCGGCGCGCGTGACTTTCGTTCTGGGCTTTCGAACGCCACCCTCGAGCACCCGCTCATGTGAGGTCTTCATCGCGGGGCGCGAGCGCTCCCCCGGACCTACGCCGTGCTTCTTCGTCGTCAATCGCGCCTCGCTTCTAATGCCTCTTCGCCGCCGCTCGAGCTGCAATGCCTTCCCCCCCAATTGCATCAACCTATCGCATCCATGGTTGCCCGCCAGCCATCGCTCATCCGCGGGTCTGCCCGTTTCCGTCGACGATCCACTGAAACGTCGTCAAGCCTTCGAGGCCCATCACGCCGCGCCAGTGCAACTTGGTCGTCGCCGTTCCTATCTCGGCCCCGAGACCGAGCTCACCGCCGTCGTGAAAGCGCGTGCTTGCGTTGACGACGACACACGCCGCGTCCACCTCGTGTCGCCAGCGCTCCGCGTGGCCTGCGTCGCGCGTGCAGATGGCCTCGGTGTGCCCCGACCCGAAGCGCGAGACATGGTCGAGGGCTCCAGCGAGCCCGTCGACGACTCGGACGGCAAGGACCAGGTCCAGGTATTCGCGCCCCCAGTCGTCGGCAGACGCCGCCTTCGCCTCCGGAACGAGCGCACGTGTCCGCTCGCAGCCGCGGAGCTCGCAACCACCTGCGAGCAACACCCGCGCGATGGGCGGCAGGAGGCGGTAGGCGTCGCGCGCATCGATCAGCAGGCACTCCAGCGCGTTGCAAACGCCAGGGCGCTGCATCTTTCCGTTGACCGCAAGGTTGACGGCCATCTCGACGTCCGCGCCGGCGTCGACGAACAGGTGGCAAACACCCTTGGCGTGGGCGATGACCGGCACGCGTGAGTTCTCGCGTACGAACTGAATGAGCCCTTCGCCCCCGCGGGGGATGACGACGTCCACTGTCTCGTTCTGCGCGATCACCTCGCGGATGCTCTCCCGATCGCCAGACAAGAGCTGCACGGCATCACGGGGGAGCCCGGCTCGCTCGAGCGCGTCGGCGATGACGGCCACGATCGCCTCGTTGGAACGCGCCGCGTCCGAGCCGCCGCGCAATACGACGGCGTTTCCGGCCTTGAGGCACAGCGCGCTCGCGTCGGAAGTCACGTTGGGCCGCGACTCATAAATCATGGCGACGACGCCGATGGGAACGCGCACACGCCGGGCGCGCAGCCCGTTGGGGCGGGTCGAGTCCGAGAGGACCATCCCCACGGGATCGTCCAGCGACGCGACCTCCTCGACCGCGTCGGCCATTCGAGCCACTCGGCTCGCATCGAGCGCCAGGCGATCGAGGAGCGGAGCGGTGGTCGCGCGACGGCGCGCATCCTCCACGTCGCGCGCGTTTGCCTCGAGGATCTCGACGGTCCGAGCGCGAAGACCCGCCGCGACGCCGACAAGAGCGGCGTCTTTGGCCGATCGATCCCTCGGCGCGAGCTGGCGCGCGGCGGCTTTCGCGCGGCGGCAGACGGCGATGACGGGCGACATTTCGCCGCGGAGGCTAGCACGACGCGGGAGCTCGCTGCTGGGCGGCGCTCGTCGAGACCCCCACCGTGCAGTGTCTTCGGCAGGCCCCGCCCGCGCGCGCAAGACACGCCGGGACGTGTCGCGGAGTGAGGTATGCTCCGCGAGCATGCCATCTCGGAGGCGGCCGCGCATCGTTGCGCTCCTCGCGTGCATGGCGACCGCGTCGGCGACCGGGAGCGGGCACGCTGACACGCCTAGCGCGACCAACGCGGGGTCGGCGCGCGAGCATTTCGACAGAGCGCGCGCCCTTTACAGCCAGGGTGCGTACCGCGAAGCGATCGCCGAGCTCGAGGCTGCGCACGACGTCGATCCCGACGCGAAAGACCTCGTGTTCAATCTAGGGCTCATTTACGAGAAGCTCGCCGACATCGACGGCGCGCTCCGATGGTTTCGCCTTTACACGACCATGAACCTGACAGCGGCCGAGAGTACGCGCGTCGACGCGTTCATTCACCGCCTCGAGGGCGCGCGACGCGAAATCGAGCCGAAAGAAGCCATCGAGCTCAAAGAGCCGAGGCAATCGAGCGATTCCAGAGTGCCCGCGGCAGGGCTCCCTTCGTCCACCGTGCGGGCCCCGTCGCTCCCATTGGTCCGGTCGCTTCCATCCGCGCCGCTGGCGGCGCCGGCGCCCGGGCGCATCGACGGCTGGACCGTGAGCGCCGCCGGGGTCTGCGCCGTCAGCCTCGCCTTCGGCATCGTATTGGCCGTCAAGGCGGTACAAGATCAGCCTCCCAGTAATACGCTCACACAACCGACCGGTCCGACGTATTCGGACCTCGTCAACCGCGTCGAGACGGCGCACACAGAAGCGATGCTCGCAGACGTCGGCTTCGGAGCGGCGCTCGTCTCGGCGGTCGCTGCCGCTTATCTCTACTTCGCGCGTCCCGGCGTCGGGCCGGCGGGCCGAGCGCCGATGACCGTCTCGGCAGCACCGGTGGGCCGAAATGGAGGCATGCTGTCTCTGAAAGGAACCTTCTGATGGCTGCACTGCCCCGACGCGCGCACGCCCTCGCAAGGGCACTGTCCGCGGCGATCCTCTTCGGGAGCGGCGCGTGCGAGCTCGCCGTGCGCGACGCGATCCCACTCTTCTTATGCGAGCCCGGCTCCGGCACGTGCCCCACCAGCCAAGTCTGCGCGCCGAGCACCCACCGCTGCGTCCCGACGTCGCAGGCGTGCACCGTCGGCGGCTGCCCCGCGAGGATGCAGTGCGACAACGGAACGCTGGCGTGTGTCCCGGCCGAAGCGAGCGTTGTCGCCGTCGACGGGAGCTCGGGCGACGACGCGACGATGGGCGAAGACGAAGGCGAGGGCAGCTTGGCCGACGTGTCGGGCGCGTTCACCGACGCAACCGCCCCTGGTGACGAGCTAGCACCTTTGGACGCGGCTGCCCCGGAGGCCGCGGCGAGGTGCCATGGCGGGATCGGTTGCGGCTGCAGCGTTTCCCGCGATTGCAACAGTGGGCTCTGCGTGAACCAGCCCGGGGCGGTGACGCGCGACATCTGGAACGCGTCGCGACGCCATGCGTTTTGCTCGGAGACGTGCTGCACGTCGGCCGATTGCGATCCGGGCAGCGTCTGCTTCGCCACGGGCGTGGGCGGAAACTACTGCGTGCCCGCGGGTTGGCTCGGCGACAGAGCCGCTGCGCCCGGCGTGAAAGCAGGCGGCGAAGAATGCGTTCAAGAGAGCGAGTGCCGCTCCGGCCTCTGCGCGATGGGGGCGTGCGCCGACACCTGCTGCTCCGGACGCGCCGGCAACCAGTGCGGCCCCGGAAGCGCGTGCCGTTTCGGTGACTTTCAGGGCGCCAACTTCGACAGCCATCACACCGCGCGCTGCGCTTCGCCTACGGTCGGCGGGAGCGCGAACGCGGTGGACTGCACCAGCAATGGCGCATGCCGCAGCAACCTGTGCGTCGGTCCCGGCGGCAACTTCCCCTCGTGCCACGATGCCTGCCGCGGGGCGGGGGACTGCAGTGGCCAGAACCAGGTGTGCAGCTACATCGCCGCGGGCAACACGACGGGCGATGTGTTCGCAGCGTGCGTGACGGCTGGCGCGCCCGTCAACGGGCAACAGCAGGGAATGGCCTGTCGAAGCGCCAGCGATTGCCAGAGCGGTCTCTGCGACGGGATGGGGCAGTGCACCGACGTTTGCTTCGCCGATTCGGACTGCCCCTTTGCGGGCTGGCACTGTCGCCCGACGAACATGTCCGTCTTCGGTGGGGGTGGGGGCACGTACTCGGTGCTCACGTGCGGGCAGTAGCGGTTTGCCCTAGAACGGGGAAGCCATGTCCGCTTACCGCGCCATCTTTCGATGCTTCGCCGGTTGTCCCGGCGAGCATCCGCTGACTCATCCGATCTACCGCTGTCCGACGTGCGAAGGGCTCCTCGAGGTACGGCACGACATGGAAGCGCTGCGCGACCGGAGCGCCGCGGAATGGAGGAAGCTCTTCGACGACCGCTGGATGCGCACCGAGTGGCCCTACGGGTCGGGGGTGTGGGGCAAGCGCGAGTGGGTCGACCCCGGCATGCCGAGCGACTGCATCGTGTCGACGGGCGAGGGCGGCACGAACATGTTCTGGGCCGAGCGGCTCGGCCGCGAGATTGGCATGAGCGAGCTCTGGGTCAAGCTTTGCGGGAACTCGCACACCGGCAGCTTCAAGGATCTCGGGATGACGGTGCTCGTGAGCGTCGTCCGCCAGGCGATAAAGGAAGGAGACCTGAAGGCGCGCGTGCTCTGCTGCGCGAGCACGGGGGATACGAGCGCTTCGCTCGCCGCTTACGGAGCCGCCGCAGGGCTGCCCGTCGCCGTCCTTCTGCCGCGGGGTATGGTTTCTTCTGCCCAGCTCGTCCAGCCCCTCGCACACGGAGCACGGGTCTTCGCGCTCGAGACGGACTTCGACGGATGCATGGCGGTGGTGAAGGAGCTCGCCCGCCGAGGCCTGGTGTACCTCGCGAACTCGATGAACCCCCTGCGCATCGAAGGGCAAAAGACGGTCTCGATGGAGATCGTGCAGCAGTTCGAGTGGGAGCCTCCCGATTGGGTGATCTTGCCGAGCGGAAACCTCGGCAACGCGGCCGCGCTCTACGCCGGGTTCAAGATGATGCTCGAGCTCGGCATCATCACGCGCGTTCCGCGCCTCTGCATCGCGCAAGCCGAGCACGCCAACCCGATGTACCGCGCCTTCGTAGCGGGCAGACAAACCGTCGAGCCCATCCAAGCCAGGGCGACGCTCGCGAGCGCGATCCAGATCGGCAATCCGGTGAGCGCTCCGCGGGCGATGGCAGCGCTCAAGGCGATGAACGGCGTCGTCGAACAAGCAACCGAGGAAGAGCTGGCCGAGGCGTGCACGCGTGCGGACCTGACGGGGCTCTACACGTGCCCTCACACGGGCGTCGCCCTCGCCTGCCTCTTCAAGCTGAGGGCGCAAGGGCTAATCGAGCCGCACCACCGGGTGGTGGTGGTCTCGACCGCGAACGGTCTCAAGTTTACTGAGTTTAAGCTGGCCTACCACGAACGCCGCCTCCCCGGGATCGATGCGCGGCGCGCCAACGCGCCCGTGATCATGTCGCCGGACGTCGAGCGCGTCGCGCAGGCTATCGAAGCGATGGCCTGAGGACGTGCTCGGCGGCGGGCAACCTTCGCCGGGCGATCAGTCGCCGTCGGCCGCGTCGGCGTTCGGCGTTTCCGCCGCGTCGAACGCGGCGTCCAGCGCGTCATCTACGAGCCCGGCGTCACCCGGTGCGGCGTCTGCCGCGTCGCCACTTCCGCCGTCATCTCCCGGCCCGCCGTCGTCTCCCGGCCCGCCATCGGCGGCCGAACCGTCGCCCGCGTCGCCCGCCTCGTCGGGCCCG
>JALYHV010000163.1 GCA_030776205.1 Myxococcota bacterium
CCCTTCCTGCGCTGCTTCACCTGCTCGGCCGCCGTCGCACATTCGTCAAGTGAGGCTTACGCCGCCGGCGTGAGAGCGGCTGAACAAAAAAGCTATTCGGTCACGAAGTGCGGCCCAAGGGCGCCGCCAGCGCGCGCGCCCTCCGCGGCCACGTCGTTCAGGCGAGCAAGTCCGCTCCGCGCAGCACGACGTCGCCGCCGGCCCAGGCGAGCGTCCGGACGATCTCGCGACGGAGCGCGAGCACGCCGAGATCGGCCGGGTGGATCGCGATCCGCGCCGGAACGAGGGCGCGCGCGTGCCTGGCGAGTCTGCACCACGCGATGGTCGACAGGAGGCGCGCCGGAGAGCGGCTCGCCCAGTTGAGGACGACGCTGGCGCGCGATCGTCCGGCGGCCGGGTCGTAAACGCGCAGGTGGTCCTCGCTGAAGCGGTAGCCGCGCTCCGCGAGGAGCGGCAACAGCCATCGGGGTGCGGACCAGGCCGGGGGAACGAAGCCGTCGATGCGCAACCCCGCCGCGCGCAAAACCTGCTCGCCCTCGTCGATGCACGCGCGCCCCTCGTCGGGCCGCAAGTCGCTCATCTCCGCTTCGCCACCGGAGACCACGCGCTGGGCGAAGAGCCACGCCAGCCGGCTTTCGTGCCGCGCGGCGTCGTAGCGCGGCCCGCTGCGGTGGGAGAGCCCGTGGAGGTAGATTTCATGGCCGTCTGCCTGCAACGTGCGCAGACGCTCGCAGAACACCGTGTCGGCGAGGAGCGGCGCGCGACCGTGGAAATTCGGAACGACGAGCAGCGCCGGACGCGCTCCCGCGTCGCGACAGAGCTCCAGCGCCTCCTCGACTGCGTGGGCGCTCGCCGGTGAGACGTCGTGGATGGAGACGTGAACAGGCACTCGGGCCGACCTGTTAGCACACGGGCCTGCCCTTGCCGTGCAGGTCGAGGAGAGCTCCGTACTCCGCGAGCACCCGACCGAAGTGCTGCGCGACGGTCGGAACGCGGGCCGCGGCCTCCAGCGCCATCGCGCGGAGCTCGGACGGATCGCGGGCCAGCAGGCGCTCGATTCCGCGCGCGCACGCCGCAGGGTCGAGGCTTCGATACGTCTCGCTGCAGGACGGGTCGGCGCTCTCCGCGGCGCCTCCCTCGTCCGGGACGACGACCGGCAGCCCACAGGCGACGCCTTCGGCGACTCCGAGGCCGAACGTCTCGTACGGGCTGCCATGGACGAGCAGGTCGGCGCTGGCGAGCGCGCTCGCGAGGCTTCGGCGATCTTTTTCGAATCCTACGAAGCGGACGCTGGCCGGGGCGCGCTGTTCGAGTCTCGTGCGCTCGGGTCCGTCGCCGAAGAGGACCAGCACCGCCGGCAGGCGCCCTTGCCGGAGGCGATCGATCTGGACGCGCGCGAAGGCGTCCAGCACGATGTCCCACCGCTTTTCTATAGCGAACCGCCCCACGCCAACGAGCAGAGGTCCGGCGGCGTCGCCGGCGAGCTCGCGCCGACGTTCGGCGCTCCTCGCGCCGGGATGAAACGTCCGCGAATCCACCCCGAACGGCGTGCGCACCACGTTGCGGACCCCGGCAGTCTGCAAGCGCTGTGTTTGCGACACGCCGGCCACGAACGTGGCATCGAACGGGTGGAGCAGGGCGGTGACCCCTGCCCATAGCGGTCTCGTGAGCGTATGGGAGGCGCGCCGCCCCACCACGCGCGCGAGCGCCGGTTGCACGTAGGCACCCAGGTGATCGGCATGCCAGAAGCTCGTTCGCGTGCGGGCCGCAGCTCGCCCGCACGCCACGATGGCCGCGGCCGCGAGGTACGGCGAGTGCGCCTCGAGCACGTCCGGGCGCTCGCGACGGACGATCCGGCGAATCGTCCCGAAGCGCGCGAGCAGGTGGTACGTGGGGTCGTACGGCAGCTCGGGTCCGGCGAGTCGAATAACGCGCGCGCGGCCACGCTCGTGTCCTCCTTCGCTGCGCCCCGTCGTGTCATCCGCCGGCGCGCCGCTTGCGTCGGACTCACCGCGCTCACATAGCGTCGACTCGTCGTCGCGCGGGCCCGGCGCGATCACGAGGTGGTCGTGCCCGAGCTGGCACAAAACGTGACCTCTGGTGGTCAGATGGCTTCGAATCCCTCCTCCCCGTTCGGAATAGAACTCCGTGATGTCGATGATCTTCAAATGATTGCTCCCTCGCCCTCGTCACAAGGAAACGGCGCGAAGCCAGTTACGCGTCTGCCCGTTCCCGTCCACTCGCCGGGATCCGCGAGCCTCTCCGTACCGCATGCGGCGCACCCGTCGGGGTTCGCGGCGCTCGCAGCGCGCCATGGTCGCCCGCTCCGCGTCGCGATCCTGAGCGACTTCACCCGTATCCCATACGCCAACGGTGCGGTGTTCCAGACACGGTTTCTGTATCAAGAATTGCGTCGGTGTGGTCACCAGGTCACAGTCATCGGCCCGCACGACCCTGATGCCTCTCCGGACGAGCTCGCACCGAATACGGTCGCATTTCCGAGCATCCCGCTAAAGACATATCCCGGCGTGCACCTCCCCATGCCCGTGCCGTGGATGTTCGAGCCGTCGCGCTGGAACTT
>JALYHV010000164.1 GCA_030776205.1 Myxococcota bacterium
AGCCCGGCGCCGTCCGGCGTCCGGGGCTGCCCGCGCGCGCTCTCTCGATGGCGCGCCTCAGCGGCGCGAAGCGCGGCGCGGCGGTCCTGTTCGGGCGTCTGATCGACTCCGCGGAGCGCACGGTGGACGACGTGCTGGAGCGCCTGCTCGGCGAGACGTTCGACGCGCGACTAACCCGGGTCCCCCTCGCACTGGGCGCTTCTGGCGTGGATCCATTCGGGCTCGATCCGCAATGGGCGAAGTACGGGCTGGTCACCATCGCGGCTCTGCACCGGCATTATTTCCGGAGCGACGTCCACGGAATCGAGAACGTGCCCCCCGGACGCGTGCTCCTGATCGCCAACCACTCCGGGCAAGTCCCCCTCGACGGGGCGCTCCTTAGCGCGGCGATGTTCATGGACGCCGAGCCGCCCCGCATCTTGCGCGCCATGGTGGAGAAGTGGGCCGGAGCCCTTCCCTTCTTGTCGCTCGTCTTGCCGCGCGTCGGCCAGGTCGTGGGCGTGCCCGAGAACGCCAAGCGGCTCCTGGCGCAAGGCGAGGCTCTGCTGGTGTTCCCCGAAGGCGCACGCGGCATCGCCAAGACCTTCGATCACCGATACAAGCTGACCGAGTTCGGGCTTGGGTTCATGCGCCTGGCCATCGAGACCGACACGCCGATCATCCCGGTCGCCGTCGTCGGTGCGGAGGAGCAATACGTGTCCGTCGGCAACCTCGATGCGGTCGCCAGGCTCCTCCGGATGCCCGTTTTCCCGGTGATTCCGCAGCTGCTTCTTCCCGGAGGACAGCTGCCCCTTCCCACGAAGTACCGCATCTGGTTCGGCGAGCCGATGCGTTTCAGCGGCGACGCGGACGACGACGACTCGGTCATCGAGGAGAAGGTCTGGCTCGTGAAACAGACTATCCAGTCGATGCTGAATCGCGGCCTCGAGCGGCGCAAACACATCTTCTGGTAGTGTCTGGTGCTGCCATTGGCTCCGCCATGACCGAGAGCACGACCCTCCGCTCACCGCCAGGCGGCGTATCCTTGCGTGGGGCGGCGGTCTCGCGGGCGCCGGCCGGAGAAGCCGTCATCGTCACGGGTGTCTGCGGGCGTCTCGGGATGCGCCTGGCCCGCTCGCTCCACCGCGATCGTCGCGTCGTGGGCGTCGATCGTCGCCCGTTCGCGGACAAACCCAAGGATGTCGAGCACGCTCAGGTGGACATCCGCCGCAAGAAGCTCAAGGACGTCTTTCGCGCGGGCGACATCTCCGCCGTCGTTCATCTCGGTGTGATGCACGATCCGCGCGCTTCGGCGAGCGATCACCACTCCTGGAATGTGGCCGGCTTCACCAAACTGCTCGAGTACGTCGCACACTTTCGCGTGCCGAAGCTCGTCGTGCTGTCGAGCGCGAACGTCTATGGGCCGCAGCCGAGCAACCCTCAATTTTTGACCGAAGATGCGCCGCTCCTCGGAGGCCAGAACTTCAGTGACATCCGTGATCTCGTCGAGGTCGACATGCTCGCCCAGAGCTTCTTCTGGAAGCTGCCCGACACGGAGACCGTCGTCCTTCGGCCCGTGCACATCCTCGGCACCGTCCACAACGCGCCATCCAACTTTCTGCGCAAAAATCCCATCCTGACCGTCATGGGCTTCGACCCCATGACTCAGGTCATTCACGAATCCGACGTGGTGCGCGCCATCGAGCTCGCCCTCCAGCCCGGCATTCGCGGCATTTTCAATGTCGCCGGCTCCGAGCCGGTGCCGCTGTCGCACGTCATCCGCATCCTCGGAAGGCAGCGACTCACCGTTCCCTACGCGGTGGCGTGCGTCGCGCTGAGGCGCCTTTGGTCCCTGCGCCTTACCTCCTTCCCCGCGCCGGAGCTCGATCACATCCGCTACGTATGCATGGTGGACGACCGGCGCGCCCGCCAGGTGCTCGGCTTTGCGCCGCGCGTCTCGCTGCAGGAGACCGTCCTCTCCGTCGACGAAGGGCGCTGGTGAGCGCGAGCCGCACTCAGGTCGGAGGTTTCTGCGGCGGTGGCGGAGGCGGTGGCGGCGGAATAGCCACCTCTTCCCAGACTGGCGTGTGGTTGCTCTGGTGGCTGCCCGCGTACAGCGCGCTCTGCGACGGCTGATTCCAGATGTAGAGCGCGGGGTAGGTGGTGACCTTGCCGGTAGCATCGACCGTGATGCCAGTGAGGTAGAGCTGCGACGTCACCGACTGGACTCCCATCTTCATGTTGGCCGGATTGAAGAGCGCCCCGTCGCGCGACGACGAGAAGATGAGCCAGTAGTAGGAGAGCCCGTTGGGACATGACTGCACGTCCGGCGACCACTTGGGCCAGCTGTTCGTGATACCTGGGCTCGAAACTCCGAGGCACGCCGGGGGGCTGTTCGCAGCCAATCGAACGGGCGTACCGCCTCGCGACGGGACGACGAAGACCTCGTCGTTCGGGTCGTAATACATCGTCAGGTCCGCGCTCGGTGCGCGGTTGAATGCAATGAACTGATCGTTGGGCGAATAGGCGGGATAAAACTCGTTCCACATCGCCTCGGCAGCGCCGGCCACCGGCGTCGCCGCCCCCCCTTTGCGCGAGTTGTACGGGACCGAGTAGAGATCGGCTACGCCCTTGTCGAGGCGGCCGTCTTTCCCCGCGTCGGTCGAGACGTACACGATGGTCTTCGCGTCGTGGCTCCAGCTGGGGAACTCCGCGCCGCGCGAGTCACCGTCACGCGCCAGCATTCCGTAGCTCTGGCCCAGATTCGCGGCCATCGCCGTTCCAAGCGCGAAGCTGTTCGAGCCTGGTATGGCCGCCACAGGCGAGCTCAGATCGAACCAGGCCAGTGCCGAATTCGTCTGCGTGCTGCACGGCTGACCGTTCCATGGATACCAAGCCGCCCCCGGGCGGGTCGCGCAGGCTGCCGTAGGCGGACCCCCGTAGCTGGCGATCCCCACGTGCTCGCTAGCCCAATCCCCTCGCGAGAAGGTCGGCAGACCGATCCACGGCTGGCTGAATGCCTGCGCGCCGCCGGCGGTGAGCCACGCCGGCACGGCTCCGTTGTTGCCCTGGTCGACCTCCGCCACGGCTCCCGTCCACGGGTAAAAGTCGACGAACGCGACGCTCTTTCCGACCCCGCCGTCTTCGCCATCCGGGATCGCCGCGTGGCAGCCGATGCATTGGACCGCTCCCGTACCGTTCTGCAGGTTGCCGCCCTGGTCGCGCGCGATCTGAAGCTTGACGTTACCGGTGGTGAGGACAGGCGCGACTGTCTCGTTTCCGACGTTGAATCCCTCGAGCCACGAGAGGCCGTTCTTGTCGCCCACGGCGGCCCAATAAATCATGCTGCCTCCAGCGCCCGCCGGAGCAATTCGAAACGTCCCCGTAGTCCCCGAAGGGGCCGCGTTCGGGTCGTTCATATTGACGCCACGGATGGTGACGGTGACGTCCTCGTCCCATGTCGAGGCCCGCAGCTTGTCCCAGGTCTCCTTGTAGAGCTTCCACGTCTTGCTGGTCGTGTAGACGAGCAGATCGTTCGTCTGGCGAGCGGCGTGCATCCGGATCTCGAACAGGTTCTGTCCCGTCGCCGGAACGTAACGAACGCGGGGACGCAGCCAGTTCTGCGGAATCAACGCCCCGTCCGGGGGTTCGACGAGGCACGGCCCACCGACCATCGCGCCGGCGTTCGTAAAGTGCGACGGCGCGTCCATCGGCGTCGGTGGCGACCCATCGTCCGGCTGGCTGTCGATGACCGTCGTCGTAGGAAAATCGCTGCACTGCGTGCACGTACGGGTCATCGCGGTGCATGGAGCGGTGGACAGCCCGGCGTCGTCGATGCGACTGCCGCTGCCGCTTCCGCCGCCGAAGCCGGGTCCCGCTTCGCCGCCCGGGTCCGGCGGTGGGACAAAGGTCGCGGGCGCGCTGGAATCGTCACCGATTGGCACATACCCCGCGTCGAGTCGGTACCCGGGGTCGCCGTTTCGCGCGGCTTGCGCGCAGGAGACCGCCAGCCCGGCGATCAGTACGGCGATCAGCGCTCCGGAACCGCACGTGGTTTTGCTCATCGGCACCGATCCTCGTACGCGTAGTGGCACACGACCCTCGCGGCGGCTCGCCGATGTAACGGCGGGGACGTGCGTAAGACACGTGCGGACACGGTCAGCGCGCTAGGAATGCGAGCTTGCTGGCCATCTTGCGACATTTCTCGCCCTGAAATAGGCGTAAGCGAGCCCGGCCAGGGTCGCCAGGAACACGGCCAACCCCAGGTTGAGGAACCTTGGCCAGTAGCGAAACACCACCGTCTCGTCGGGTCCCTTCAGCTCGGCCGCGATCGTGTCGGCCATGTCGAGGGCGGGTTTGCCGTTGGCGCTCCACCCCGGATCCCAGTTCTGGTTGATGACGACGTGCTCGCCCGGGCGCGCGCCATGCACCTGGACGGTCATCGCGTTCGGGCTCCACGAAGCGAACGTGGCGACGCCCTTCCCCTCCCCGACGAAGACCTCGCCCTTATAGGCGGGATCCCCTCGCCCTTTCGCGCCCAGACCGGGCACGTGGCCGCTCTGATCGTGCGGCACGTAGACGTTGAGGCCAGGAAACGTGCCGCAGTCGATTGTCCCGATGTTGGTCATCTCTGCCGGGAGCGAAGGCGGCGCGTAATCGGGGGCGAAGTTCAGCTCCGGAGGAAGCCGGGTCTCTGTGTGGAACGGTCCCGTCGACTCCGCGAACGTCGGCCCGGGGTTGCCGAACATGTGAGTCACCGGCTGCCGCGCTACCTCTCCGATGTCGCGAGCCGCCCACGCCACCACGGCTACGCAGACGATTTCGAGGAAGGGACGCCCCATCCCCGAACGACGCAGGGCGCGCTCCATCGTCGCCGCGCTCACCGTTATCAGCAGGAGCAATCCGGGATACTGCCATCGTGTCGGAACGTGCTGCGAGCGAAAAATGGGCAGATGGTGCAAGAGCGGCCAGGGCGCGTGCGGGTCGAAGCTCCCGAAACCGAGCACGATCAAAATCAGCCCCGCCCACTTCAGCGGCACTTCGCGCGTGCCGCGCGCGACCCAGCACCCGCCGACGATCACGATGACCACGAACCAGCCGACGTACATCCCGAACTCGTGCCATCCGTAGGGCCCGACGTTTGCCGGTCGCGACCACATATCTTGCGTGTGGGAGGTCAGTATCTGGACGAACGCCGTCAGGTCCAGCGTCTCGTTCGAGTCGACCAGCCGCGGGTAGCGCATCACGGTATCAATGACGGGAAACAGCTTCGGCGCCGAAAATCCGAGGGCGACAAGTCCGGTCGTCAGGCCCGCCGTTATGGGGCGGAACGAGTGGAGCACGGACGCGAGGAAAACCCCGTAGAGCGCGATCAGAACGATGGTCTGTGGCAGCGGATAGATCCCGCCCAGATAAACCATGAGGCCGAGGCAAGCGCCCGCCAGCACCGGGTCTCTCCGGCGCGGACGGTTGCAACCAGCGTATGCACCCACTGCGCGATCGTAATAGTAGAGCGCCCAAGGCGTCAGCCCGTAAGCGAGATGCCACGTGTGGCCCGACGCTATTTGCAGCGCCCAACGTCCGTTCACCGCAAAGGCCACGACCACGAGCGCGCGCAATGCCGGGCTGCGCGTGAACCGGCCCGCGAGGAGCCAACAACCGACCGCCGAGACGAGCGCGCTCCCGATCACCTCCACGCGAATGGCATGGGGCAAAGACATCGTCATATAGAACGGAAACCATGGTGAGACGATGGTCGTGCCGCTCTCGATTCCGCCCCAGTTCGGATGACCACCGCAAGCGTACGGGTTCCAGAATGGGAATTGTCTGAATCGCACGATGGTCTTGGTCACCAGGTACCGATGGGCTTCCATCTGATCCCAGTCGTGCCCCCCGAGTCGGCTCGCGTCGGAAAGGATTGGCGCAAGGACGAAGGCGATCATCCCGAGGATGATCAGCCACGAGAGCACGGTAGTCGCGACGAACACCCAGCCGAGCTTCTCTCTGGAAACGCCCGCAAGGGTTTTCATCCGTCGTACGTCCGACCGTTCATCCGAATCGGTACTTGAAGAAGGCCGCGTACGAAGGAAACGCATCGCGCCAGAAACGGATCTTCTTGCCCTGGTCGAAGCCGCGCGCCACGTAGTTGACGGGGACCTCCATGGGGGCGTTGCCGTTCCGAGCAAGTTTGCAGGCGAGCTCGATGTCCAGCTCGAAGCCGTCTCCCTCGAGCGATAGCCCGTCGAGGCACTCGGCGCGAAATACCTTGAACATCGTATTCACATCCGTCACGCGCTGTTGGTAGAGGAGCCCGTAGGTCTTTGCGAAGACCACCTGGGCGAAGTTCAGCGCAAGTCCACGCACGGGCGTCGTGTCGTACTTTCGGACCTTCCAGTCGTCGAGGCCCAGGCTGCGCGACCCGAGAACGAAGTTCGTTTTGTGCTGCAAGATCGGCTCGAGCAGCGCGTCGTAGTCGTCGATGTCGTACTCGAAGTCCGCGTCCTGGATGAGGACGATGCTGCCCGTGACCCTCGCGAGGCCGGTTCGCACCGCATGCCCCTTGCCCCGCGGCCTGTCCTCGTAGAGCACCTGCACCCCGGGCCGTCCCTCGAAGCCACGAACGATCGCGCGTGTCCCGTCGGTGCTGTTGCTCTCGACGATAATCAGCTCCTTTTCGATTGGCAGAGCTTTGGCCAAAACGGCTTCGATGACCTCCGCGACGTAACGCGCTTCGTTGAAGGCGGGGAGGACGATGGAGAGCTTTTCACCGCCCTCAGCTTTTAGGACGGGACGGCCGAAGACCGCCACACGGTTCCCTGCCCGGACCTGAAGTGGGACGTCTCGAAGCGGCGTGGCGTCGACCAATCGCGAAAGCAGCGTCCCCCGGCCGATGCGCTCGCCGACGTATCGGGCAGTATGGGTGACAGGCAACGCATACTGCGCCTTGAGGACCAGCCCGAAGGGGGCCATCAGGGCGGCTACGTTCCCGGTGCTAAAAAACGCGGTCTTGTTCTCGAAGAATGGCGCCCAGTGGCGGCGCATGACCCTCGCGGGGAGCGAGTCGCTGTTCGTGTAGGTTACGACGAACAAGGTCGAGGGAGGAAGAGCGGCGGCCAGCTGCCTCAGCGCGATGCTCGGATCCCCGCATGCTTCGAGCAGCTCGTGCAAGATGACGACTTGCGGGCCCCTCTCGAGCAGAGGCTTGGCCCACCCCATTTCAGAGGTGGTGGCGAGGCGCCCGAATGTCGCGTCGTCGATCTCGGCGACTTCGAGTCCGATCTTCAGCGCCTGGGTGAGCGAGCGGAACTCTCGCGAAAAACGGCCGAGCAAGAGCGCGCGCTCCAGCGGCCGCCCGGCAAAGTGGACGTGGTCGGCCGCGATGCGGTCGAGTAGCTTGGCGAAATCGCGGAGCATGAGCGCGCGCTCTTTTGGGTTCGCCATGGGCGACGCGCGCTCGAGATCAAAGTAGTTGCTGCCGCCACGCTCTGGCGCTGGGTTGACGTACACCAACCCGCAGGCTGCGCAGCGGACGAAGCGCACTCCCGTGCGATGGAAGAGATACCGCGGATTGTCCGCCTGGCAGGCGGGACAGCGAACGAAGCGGCGGTTCGCGCGGGCTGCGCTCACCGCGGCGGTGGGCTCGAACCCAAACAGCGTGGTGGGTTGCTGCCGCGGCTGGCTTCGAACCATCGCGCGTAGCCATATCACAGCGCCGGTCAGACGCGACTGGACGCCACGCGGCAAGTCTATGCTGTGTTGGCGGGCGGCAGAGTGCCGGCGCGCTCGCGTGGTACATTCCAACGACGGAACCTTCGGGCATGCCATTGCAGGGTCTCCCCAACTGGACGCTGCTTCCCTTCCCGGCTCTCGTCCTCGCCATTGCGCTTCTGCCGGTCGTCGCGGCACGGATGTGGGAGCGACCGACCGTTCAATGCCTGGTCGTCGCGCTCTGCGCGTTGCCCGTCCTCGGCTACTTCGCAGGGGCGTCCAAGCTTCGAGAGGTGTGGGGCACCGGCGTGGCGTACGTGTCGTTTCGTGGTAACGCTCGGTTCGCTTTATGTGACCTCCGGCGGAATCGAACTGCGTGGGGAGCTCGATGCGAGGCCGTCCACCAACGTCGGGCTGGTCCTGCTCGGCGCCGTGCTCGCGAGCGTCGTGGGCAGCACGGGCGCGAGCATGCTCCTCATTGGTCCGCTGCTCTTTACGAATCGGTTCCGGGAGCATCGCGCCCACCTCGTGCCGTTCTTCATCATCGCCGTGGCGAACGCCGGCGGCCTGCTAACGCCACTCGGCGATCCCCGCTCTTGCTCGGATATCTGGGCGGCGTCCCGTTCTTTTGGACACTTCGCCTGCTCCCAGCGTGGGTGCTCTACGTCGGTTCCGCCGCGCTCGCGCTCTACTTCGTCGATCGGCATGCGTATGCGCGAGAGTCGCCCGCCGTGCGAGCCCGATGCGCCGACGTCGCCTTTGCGCTCGGTCTTCGCGGAAAGCGCAATGCCGTGCTGCTGATGGCAATCGGGCCAGCGGCTTTGCTCCCCGTCGGCCTGCGAGAGCTCGCGATGGTGGCTATCACGACGGCATCGGTCTTCGTGACGCCGCCGTCGGTCCGGCAGAACAACGGCTTCTCCTTGGCGCCGATGGTCGAGGTGGCGATCTTGTTCGCGGGGCTCTTTGCCTGCCTGCGGCCCATCCAGCTCGCTCTCACGCAGTTCGGCCCGTCGCTGCCGCTCCACCGCAGCTGGCAGATCTTCTGGGCGGCGGGTGTCTGCTCGACCATCCTCGCCAACGTACCGACGTACACCGCATTCGCGACCCTCGCGCGCGGCCAGAGCGGCCAAGGCGCCGGCCTCGTCGCGGGCATCGCCGCCGTCAAGCTAGCTGCCGTGAGCATTGGCTGTGTCGTGATGCGGGCGACGACACATCGGCAACGCTCCGAATATGTTGATCAAAGCCGTCGCCGAGCGAGAGCGCTTTCCTGTACCGACCTTCTTCCGTCATGCCCTCTTTGCGACCGCGGTCATGCTCCCGGCGCACGTTCTGACGACGCTCGCCCTCGCGCTGCTCGAGCGCTGACCGTGAACGCGTGCCGGGACCTTTGCGCGATGCCGGTCCGAGAGCTCCTCGCGCCCAACGTGTAGACTCCGCTCGTGCTCTCGCCCACGCGCCCGACCCCTCGTCGCGAGGCCACCGCAGCGGACCGCCCGGAGGCCGAGGCATGATGGACCTCGTTCGCCGCACCGCCCGCCACGCTGCGGACTTTGTAGACCTCTACCACCACTGGCTGCATACGTCGGTGCGAGAGGCTGCTCCCGCCGCCCACGGCCGCTTGCTCGACGTCGGGTGCGGCGCGAAACCCTTCGAGCCGTTCTTCGCGCCCTTCGTCACCGGGTACGTGGGCGTCGAGTACCAGGCCGTGTTTTCGTCGACCGATGCGTCGAAACGCGTGACGAAGCCCGATCTGTTCTACGATGGGAAGACGCTGCCGTTCGAAGCGCACACCTTCGACACGGTCCTCAGCACCGAGGTGCTCGAACACACCCGCGAGCCCATGGATCTCGTCGGCGAGATGGCCCGCGTCCTCAAGCCGGATGGGACCCTCATCCTGACCACGCCGTTCGCCCTTCGGCTGCACGAAGAGCCCTACGACTATTACCGTTTCACGCGGTACGGCCTGGCGGCGATGGTCGAACGCTTCGGCCTGCGCGTCGTCGAGGCGCGCTCCTTCGGGGGCGTTTGGAGCGTCGTCGGTCAGAAGATCAACAGCCATCTCGCGTTTCGCGTGGGGCGCTTGCAAGGCTTCGGTCAGCAGCTCGGCAAGGGCGCGCACGAGCCCACGAACGCAGAACGCCCCAGGCTCTGGACGGTGCCGCTGCTCGGACCGCCGATGGTAGGTATCTCGGCAGCCGCGCGCCTGCTCGATCGGTACGTCAAGGACCCGACCGAGACGCTCGGCTTCCTGGTCGTGGCGGTTGGGCCCGAGGCGCAGCGTTCCGTCGGGTCGCGACCTCGTTGAAGCTGCGAGGGGCTACGCGCGCCTTCGCGCGGGCGCAGGTTCCTCGTCCTGCATCGCATCTTTCAAAATCCCGCGTACGGGGGCGAGCCGCGGCGGACGTTTTCCGCGCCGATCCGCGCCGAGGACCGATTCGTAGGTGAGCTCCACTCCGGTGCGTGCGGCGCGCAGGAGCAGGCCGCCACGGCTCATGTCTCCCCGCCCCACGAAATCGGTCGGGAAGAGCAGGCGCGCGCCGAACACCGCTCCGAGCACGGCCACGTACTTCTGGGA
>JALYHV010000165.1 GCA_030776205.1 Myxococcota bacterium
CGCGCACAAACAGGCCATCGACTCGCTAGCCTTTCTTCCGGGCCTGGCGTTGGCTGCGTCGGCGGGCGAGGATCACGTCATTCGCGTGTGGAATACCCATCAGGCGAAACTGCTGTTTGAGCGACGCATTCCAGGGTTCGGCGACGATGGTCGCCCTGTCTCAAGATGGCGCGCGAGTGCTCTACGGCGCCAGACCTTGATCCAGTCCGTCGCGATTTGGCGCTGGGCATCCGCCAAGCTCATGACTCCGGCGCAGACCTGTCTATGGAGAAAATGCTCGACCCTGTCTTTCTCGTGAGACGCCGGGTTGGGCTCGGCCGCCCCCGGCCACAGGTTGGCGATCGCATTGTCGCCGCCGAGCTCGAGTGGGATGAGGTGATCGAGCTCGAAAGCTCCGCGAGGTTGCGGATAGGTGAAGCCATATTCGGCAAACGCCTGCCGATGAAGCTCGGAAGAGACGCGCCGACGCTCTCTCGTCGAGTGCTGGCACACAATGGTCATGTCCCCCCTGCGTCAGGATAGTTGCCGCCTCATCGATACGGGACCTCGGGGGGCGTACATAGGCCTGGGAAATGACCGAGTACAGCGAAGGCCCATGACTGTCGAGCAAGCGAAGCAGGCGGCTCGTGGTGCCTCCGAGATGACCGCCGTGAAGTGCGACCTTTTCGAGGAATGGCTGCGTCATAGAGAAGTCCACGCGGGACGCCTTGGAACGCGAGGAAGGCCGCGTGATGGCAGCGCAGGAAGCTCTCGAGCGTCTGGCCGAGAACAAAGCGGGCGGGGTCGATACGCGACGTTGGTAAAGCGCTCGCATTCGACCGCGAGCGCGACGGTGTCGCGGTGGACGCCCAGCTCGGCGGCGATGGTGCCCATCTTCCAGTGCTCGGCGAAGAACAGTCGCCGGATGCGTGCGCGAAGCTCCGGCGAGATCATCGCGCCACCTCCGTCATGAGCTGCCGCAGATCGGCGAAGTCACCGAAGCCGGCAATATCGTGTCGGCGGCGGCTAAGAGCGGCCGCGGGGATCCACTCGAGGGTGTACAGGGGGCCGCCGAAGTTGGCGAATGCCTCGCGATAGAGGCTCGAATCGGACACCCCATCCCTCTCGGTTGCACAGAGCGCAGCGCGGACCTGAAGCCCCTGCCAGAGCGCGACGGCCACCAGCAGCGTGGCCAATGCCCTCGGGTGCGACGGTCGGCGCGATAGCCGCGCCTTCAAGATCGTCTCGTTGCTCCCGGTCATCGCGATCACCCGTGTGTCGCGACGGCCCGGCGAGATGCCCATCGATAGATTGCTCATTAGTGATCTCCTCGCGCGCGGTCACGGTCTCCTCGATGGAGATCTCGACCGAGCGGTCGGAGACCGTCGCCGCGAGGGCAACTTCTTGGCGACCGGTGTCCGTCACTATTTGGCGGCGGGCGCGCAGGTCGTGCATTCGACGCGCGGTGGCGCAACGTCCGCCAAAGCTCTGCCAGTAACGTTGCTTGGACACGCGCCGGGAGACCGCGCGCTGCAGATGGCGGCATCCTGGCGAGCAGTAGATCTGGCCGCGATCACACGGTGAGCAGAAGTACACGACGCGGCGGCACGCATCGCGAACACACTGAACCTGTCGAAGATCGTCCGCCCGCGCCGCATGCGACCGCCGGGAAGTCCCCCCAGAACGTCCCGTGCGACAACAGCGTCGTCGTACGCGTCCACCCGCGGCGACCGAGAGCTCGGAGTGTCAGCTCCGGGCCCTTTCTCTTGATGGCGATCCTGCCGATCGTCGCGAACCGCCGAGCCCAGGGCCAACTACCAGGCCAGCACGGCCTGCTCCGAATTCGGCGGATTCGAGCGCCCGTCTACACTTAACGCTTGCACGCCTGCTTCACCGCCTCACGCGCGTCTGGCGGCGGCGCGACGTCCTCGTCAGCAACGGTCACCGTGAGCCGTCCCGCGCGGTCGACGCCGTACGACACGCTCGGCTCGAAGCGCTCGCCCGTATGAATCCCCAGCTCGGCCTCGAAGCCATCGTCGTCGTCGACGGGCATCATGCCGCCGACGGTCGCCGCCCCGTCTGCCCTATCGACCGCGACCTGCGCCGCGTGCATCGCTCGTTCGACCTGGGGCAGCGCATTCACCACGCGTGCGGCGACTTCCTTGCAGCGATCGACCGGCTCGGGCTTCCGACCGTCGCTCGACTCGTCACTCTCCTCGGCGATAACGGGACGGCCCGGGTCTCCCGGGGTGAGAACGAGTCGCGCGTGGACTGTCGAGACGCGCGGCGGCTCGCCCGAGCTTTTTTCGAAGCGCGCCTCCATCGCGCCACCTCGGCTGGGCGACAGCGCGATGGGTCCGGCGATGCTCTGGTGGAAACCCGGTGACCGGCCCAGCGCCGCGCGCTTCTCGTCGAGCACGGCCGCCCGCGCGAGGTCTTTGCCGTACAGGTGCACTCGCTCGGCGTAGACGTGCCTCAGCGCGTCGACGTCGTGCTTGTCGAGGGCGTCGTTCCACGCTTGAACGACGCGCCGCACCCGCTCGGGATCGAGCGGGGAAAGCGGTGCCGGAGAGCTCGCGTCCGGCGCCGTCGCACCCGCGTCGCTCATCGCCGGCGCATTGCCAGGATTGCGCCCGACGCGCGACAGGTCACCGTTCCGGTCGCCCTCGCGAGCTGACGGCGGCGGGGGACGCTGGCAATCGACAAGCCCGAACGCGAGGCCGAACGCGAGCCACAGCGCAATCCTCGCACGACCGCGCGCCACGCGGCCAACGGTGCCATATTCTCGCCAAAGCGAAGGCCGCCGCTCTTGCGATCCGCTGCATCGCCCGTTCGTGCCCGAACGGCCGTCACGCCTCGCCAAATGCCGCATCGATCTTCGCCTTCGCCGCCGCCATGCCGCGAGCGTACGCGCCCTCGTCGCCCGTGTAGTAACCAATCGACTTCAGCACGTGCGCGACCGCGCTGGTGTCACCCGACCGAATTGCGGGCAGGTAGTTGTCGCGCTTGTCTGCGATCCGATGGTGCTTCTTCAGCCAAAAGTCGACAGCGTCGCTCAGCGTGTCGAACGCCATGAACCGCGCGGCCGGGTGCGGCGGATCGAAGACGACGACGGACTGCGTCGCTTTGTGTGTCCAGCCGTGCGCCTTGCACTCTTCTTCCGTGGTGAGGCGCGCCATTCCGTTGGCCTTCTGAACGACCGCGTCCGCCTTTTCGCTCGCGACGAGCTCCCAGACACCTCGCAGGTACATGTGGAGAACCTGCGCGCTGACCGCCTTGACGTTGCCGAGATTGTAGTTGAAGCAGTATTTGCCGGCGCCCGTCTCGTGCCACCACTGAGAGACAAGCGTGCGGGCGCCCACCGCGCCGATCTCGGGCCAGCCACGGCTCGTGGCCTCGACGAGCTCCCGCGCCCCGATCGGGAATCGGTGTGTCACGCGCTCGTTCGGGCTGTTCGTGTAGAGATGGTCCTTCTTCTTGAGATCGACCGTGTTCGTCCTTACCGGCGCCACTTGCGACGCAGGCGCGGGCGGGGGG
>JALYHV010000166.1 GCA_030776205.1 Myxococcota bacterium
GGGCGGGAGCTTCCCTCCGCGCCGACGTGGCGGCCACGTCCGTCCTCCGCGGATCCGGTGGCGCATGGACGGTCGAGCTCGCGACCGGCGAGCATGTCGATGCCGACACGGTGCTCCTCGCCGTGCCGGCGCACGCCGCCGCCCGCTTGGCCCGCACTGTGGACGAGGAGCTCGCCCGCTCGCTCGCTTCGCTCAGGTCGGGCTCGACGGCGGCAGTGTTCTTGGGATACCGCCGCGCGGATGTGGCCCACCCGCTCGACGGGGTCGGCTTCGTCGTCCCGCGCGCTCTCGGTCGGCCCATCCTCGCCGGCACGTGGGTCTCGAGCAAGTGGCGGGCGCGAGCGCCGCAAGACGACGTGCTCCTGCGTGCGTTTCTCGGAGGGCAAGACGGCGAGGCCCTGCTCGGCCGCAGCGACGACGAGCTGGCGCAGGTCGCGCGCGACGAGCTGCGCGCGTTGATGGGTCTCGAAGGGCAGCCGCTCCTTTCGCGCGTCTTTCGATTCGCCGGTGCGAGCGCGCAGATGCAAGTCGGTCATTTGGCCGCGATGCGAGCGCTCCACGAACGCGTCCGGCGCGTCGCGCCGGGCCTACGCGTCGCAGGCGGGGGCTATGAGGGCATTGGCATTCCCGACTGCGTGCGGCAGGGGACGGCGGCGGGCCGGGCGATGGTCGAGGACTGATTCTGATGGCCGGCCGGCGTCACGTCGGACATCTTTCGGGGGACGCCGGCCCCGCTCATGGCAGCCCGACGAACGAGGTAACGCTGTTGGCGGAGAGAGTCGCTGCGAAGCTGCCGGCGTTGAGCGCAATCGGCGGCCCCGCCGCGAGACTGGCACTGTCGGAGGTGACCCACGGCACGACGCTGGCGGGCCAGGAGGAGCCCTTGACGAAGACCGGTAGGGTGGTGGCCGCGCCGCGATTGATGACGACGATGGACAACATGCCGTCGGCGGGGCTTTGAAAGGCGATGACCGACACGCCCGACGGCGGAGCGGCGCCGGCGACGTCGACCCGATACGAGCCCGGACGCGCCCAGCGGCTGAAGTTGCCCATTACCCGCAAGCGCTTGGCCCAGGTGCCGCTCGCGTTGTCCCAGAGCGCTCCGTTGTCGTTCGCCGAGTTATAAATCCACCAGTAGTGCCACGCGTTCATGCTCGCGACCGTCAGCGCCTGGTAGATCTCATCGGCCACGACGAGGCCGTTGGCCATTGTCGCGTCCTCGGCTCCCGGCGCGAACCACTCCGTCTGCCAGAGCTCCTTTCCGGCCGCCTGAATGTTCGGGTACGCCTTCGGGTTGCCCCCGTACTCGTGCGTGGCGACGATCTGCGTCGCGGCCCACGCCGCAGCGTTGGCCTCGAGCGCCGGCTCGAACGAGCTGAACCCGAACCAGTTTTGCGTCTCCGGCGTCATGAGCTTCACGCCGGTGGCGGCCAGCGCAGGCCCGAGGCTCGAGCCAACGAACGCAGCGAGCGTCACTCCCGTGTACGAGCACGACTCGTAGGTCACGTTGGCGTCCGGCTCGTTCTCCGAAGACACGGCGTAGAGACGGACGCCGGCGGCCTTCATCGTGCTCACGTAGCCGGCCAATGTGGACGCCCACGCCGCGGGATTCGTAAGCGTGCCCGCGACCGTGCTGTTGTTCGACTTGTCGGCGGGTGGAGGCGTCCATGGCGTAGCCCAGACGGTGGCGCCCAGGGTCTGCGCCTTGAGCGCCATTTGGATCTCGCCGTTTCCCGTCGTTCCCGGTGGCGACGGCTGGATGCGCACGCGGAAGAGCGACAGCCCAGCCCCGCTGCCCGTCGTCGAGAAGAGGTCCGTCGGATCGGCCGCGTTCTTGTAGCCTCCTGCCCACGCGGAGGAGACGCCGAAGCCGGCGATGCGCTGGTGGTACGTGGCCGGATCCACGACGACCGCATTGGCGGGAGGGGTCCCCGGTGTCTTCCCCGCGTCGAACGGCCCCGCGTCCGAGCTCGGGAACGCACCGCCGGAGTCGGGCGCCCCTGCGTCGGCGCCGGCACCGCTCGAAGTACCCGACGACGAGTTACCGGACGACGAGGTGCCCGACGACGATGCGTCCGTGGAGGGACCTCCCGATGACGAACCCCCCCCGGACGACATTCCGCTGGAGGAGCCGCCGCCGGAACCACTCGATCCTGACGAGGATCCGGTGGACGACGACCCCGAGGCGGATCCGGACGACGATGCCGGGCCCCCGTCCGAGGCCTTTTCCGATGAGCTGGTGCCGCACGCCGCAAATACGGAGATCGAGGCAAAGGCGCAAAGGAAATGAGCCTGTACCGGACGGCGTTCGTTCATCAGCGCACACTAGGATCGTGCCGTTCCGTTTGCACTCCCGTCAAGACGCCAAGGTGTCGCTCAAGGGCGTATCCGTCACGGGGCATCGGGGGTGCTGCCGGCGGTTGGAGACTGATTTACCGGGCGGGTTCGATTCCCGGCGCCTCCACCACGGGACCGCGGTTTTTCCGCGGTCCCGTCGCTTTGTCGAAAGCGTTACACGCCCGTTGCAAGGCGCGAAGGGCCGCCAGGCGCCCGGAGCTGTTCGGGGACGTAGGTTCCATCCGGCACCTCGAAAGCCCGGTCAGGCTCCACTGGATCCCATCGAAAGCGGTCGCCTTCGAGGCGAAGAACGCGCGCACGCGGAAGCCACCTCCCCTCAACCGACGCCCCGTGCTCGCACCACGGGTTGAGCAGGGCCGTGCACGCGTAGGTCTGCCGTTCGGCACCTGGGATGTAGTCGAGAAGGGCGACGGCTCCGACGTGGGTCCATTCCACCGACCCAAACCGGCCCTGCGCTCGGTGAGGGTGACCACGCCGTGTTCGCCGACCGTGTTCCCCAAGAGCCCAACGAGGAACTCACCGGGCTCGCACGAGACGAAGACCGGGTCGCGTGAACAGACGAAGATGAGCGCACGGTTCTCGGTCGCGAGAAGCTGCCGCGCGCCTTTCTCGAGGGCCGCGATCGGGTTCTCGGAGCCCGGAACCTTGATTTGGATGTCGACCGGCACCCCGTCCGGCGAGGTCACCGCGAGGTCAACATCGCCTCCGGCTCCGTCGGGCGTGTCCCAGGCTCGGAATCCCCAGCCGGTCTTCAACAAGTAGTGCGCAACCATCGCGGGGTGGAGCTCTTCTAGGATCACTCGATAGAGAAGGTCCGCGGTCGTTACATCGTCGGGTATGCGGCGCCGAGCGTCGTTGGCCCGAGCACGGGTGCGCTCGACCAGCCGGCTCTCGTAGCCATGCACGCGCGCGGTGTTGACCCAGTGTCCGATCTCCGCCTTCCAATGCGCTTGAAAGTCGGAAGTGAAGCGGTACTTGATGATGGGCGAGCGCCACTCGTGGGCAGCGCCGAGCATCTCGTCGACAAGTGCGCACGCTGCGGCATCGTCAATGTCGTGAAGTTCGTTGCGTTCGGGTGATGGGCTTTTCTCGCTCATAGCTCCCGCACCGCGTTCAAGAGCGCAGCATGAAGCGCAGGACTTGCTTCGGCCACCAGCGACCAGAGCGGCCCAACCTCTACGTCGACATCCTCTCGACTCCGAGCCCTTAGGTTGAGGACAACAACCTGACCGACGCGAGCAAGCAGGTGGCCCGCCGCCACGCCGGGTGTCGTCGAAACGGAGAGATCGTAGCGTTCTCCGTACGAGCGCTTGCGAGGTCGAGCACTTCGTGGAGGTGGCCACGTGCAGCGTCGTAGCTGCCGCCGTGCTTCGCAAGGAAGATTGCGGCGAGAGTGCTCGCACACTTTGCCAGCTCCCCCCAGCGGTGATCGTCGAGCGTTCCCGACGTCGCGTTTCCGAGCGCCGCGGTCACGGCCTCGAGCGCCGTCACGCGACCGGCCGCCGCAATCGGAAGTGCGTCCAAGAGGGCGGCAAGCAGGTCGGCGTTCCCAAGC
>JALYHV010000167.1 GCA_030776205.1 Myxococcota bacterium
GGTGGGCTCGGTGCGGAGGCGCCACGGCTTGGTGCAATGGCGGGCGTCGGGCTCCTCGTGTCATTGGGTGTCCCCGGAGCGGCTGGCTTTTGGGGAGCTTTCTTGTCGCTCGTCGGTGGCTTCGTCAGGCATCCTGTCCTCGCTCTGCTTCTCGCCGGGTGCTTCGTCATCCTGGCGGCAGCCCACTTTCGTGTGGCGCGCCTCGTTCTACTCGGCCGTCTCGACGCGGGGTGGCGGCGCAGCGCGCTGCTCGAGCCCCTGGGTGGCCGCGTGCCCGACGCGACCGCGCGGGAGCTGGCGGCGCTCGCGCCCGTGGCGGCCATGGCCCTGCTGCTGGGCCTCTACCCGGCGCCTCTTTTTTCGTCACTGGCGGGCGCCGTGCGGGATGTGAGCTTTGTGGCCGATCCGGCGGGATTGGCGCCACAGAACGGGGACGCGCGCTAAAGCATCGCGTGCCGATCACCGTTGCAGAGTAAGGCGGGAGACGGGTCGAGCGCGCAGCAGCGCACTAGCCCACGAGCGCCTTCGCAAGAGGTACGGCAACATGACGTGCAGTATTCGCCAGCAACTCGGTCTGCGTGCGGTTTCGTGTGCGATGATCGCGGCGGCCCTCGCCTTCGTCGCGAAAGACGTCGCGGCGTTCGAGGTGAAACACGGGACGGGCGGCAAGGGACTGCGATGGAACAAATCGCAGGTCGCCTTCGTCATCGACCCCAGCATCGACGATGCGGTCAAAGGCGGCGCAGACGCGGTCGCGCGGGCTGCCAGCGTCTGGAGCGCAACCGGGGGTGCGCCGACGCTCTCGACCTCGTCCGACAATCGGCACAGCAAGCCCGCACTCGACGGGCAAAACACGATTCTTTACGCCGAGGACTTCGCGCCGGCAGGCAACGCGCTGGCGGTCACCGTCACGAGCTACGACGATGCGACGGGGAACATCGTCGATGTCGATGTGGTGGTGAACGGCAACCACTCTTTTTCCGTGCTGCCTGCGGGCGCGCGGGCGGCGGATGGTGTTTCCGCCGTCGCGACCGACGGAGGGCAGGGCGCAAAGGACGGGAGCAAGCACGCGGCGCCCTTCGATTTTCAGCACGTCATCACCCACGAAGTGGGTCACGCGCTCGGGTTGGCGGACGTGCGAGATGGCCATTCTGCGGTGATGTACGCGTACTCGGCGCCGGGCGATGCTTCGGTGCGGGTCCTCTCGACGGATGACGTAGACGGGATCAACGCGATTTACGGCGGGACGGCGGCTTCGGCGAGCGCGCCCACTTCAGGCTGCGGACAGGCGAGTGTGGCAGGTGCACATACGCGGAGCACCGACGGTCTCGTCGCGATGGCGCTCGTAGCCGGTGTCGGTGCGCGACTGCTGTCGCGGCGGCGTCGTCGCGTGCTCGTCCCGATGGGCGCGGTGCTGATCGCGCTCTTGGTGTCCCCGGACTCCGCGCGCTCGGCTTCGCTCGCCCCGTCGATCGGTCCGGTCAGCATCGACATGACGGCGCACGTCCTCAGCGCTTCGACGCGTGACGTCGGCGGCGTGTTTCAGACCACCTTCCAGCTGGCGCCCGCGACGTGCCGCGTAGCGTCGTGTCCGGCCCACGTTCTTGCCCAAGCCTGGGGCGGGACGATTGGCGGCATCACACAGCAAGTCGCGGATCTACCCGTTCCCAAGGTGGGCGATTTGGTGGACGTCGCGTATCCTCAGGTCGCGTCGAACATCGGGTTGGCGCTCGCCTCCGTCGTTGCCGTGCACCCTTAAAGGACGCCAGACCCGGACCGTAGAAATAGTCCAACCGACCGACTGAGACGAAAGGACATCATGGTGGCGACTGTGAGGCCCGAGCGGAGCACCAGCGCATCCTCGTGGTCGTTTCCGCCAGACGCCAGCGGCAAGCATCCGGTCGCGCGGGAGGGGGTGGTCGCGCTCCTGGCGCACGATCTGAACACGCCGCTCGCCGCGATCTCCATGAACCTCGACTTCGTGCTCGCGGAGATGAAGCCTGGCGACTCGGCGAATCCGCTAAGGGCCGCGCTCGAGGACTGCCGCGCCGCCAACGCGCGCGCGATTGGTATTCTTTCCGACATGACGGACGCGGCGCGCCTCGCTTCCGGCGAGAGGCAAGCGGTCGTCGTCGACGTCGACGTTCGAGCGCTGCTCTGCGGTACCGCGCGCGCGGCCGCGGATGCTGCGGCACGTGACGTTCGCGTCGCCTGGTCACTCGACGCGCCGACCGTGCGCGCGGATCCTGATCTCCTCGGTCGGGCGTTCGAGCGCTTGTTCGAGCGCGCCGTTCGTCACGCCCGCGCGGGGGGCCACATCGAGGTTGCCTTGCGCGAGCGGAAAATCTCGATCCGCGTCGCGTCCTGCGCCAGCAACGAGGCGGATGTCTCGCCGCTCGGGGGAGCCGTCCGCGGGCTTGCGATGCTCTTCGCCGACGCGGCCATGCGCGCGCAAGGCGGCGCCGCCTGGACCGAGAGCGACTCCGAAGGAGCGCTGGTTTTCTGCTTGAACCTGCCCTGACACGAAACGCGCGCTCGGCGAGCGCTTTGGCTCCGGCGTGCCGCAGGACCGAAGCCGCGCCTCACGCGGACAGCGCTTCGGCGCCGCCGATGATCTCCATCAGCTCCTTGGTGATCGCGGCCTGGCGCGCCCGGTTGTATTGAAGGGTGAGGCTCGCGATCAGGTCCGTCGCATTTCGCGTCGCGGCATCCATCGCCGTCATCTGTGCGCCGAAGAAGCTGGCTTGCGTCTCGAGGAGCGCGCGGTAGAGGCTTATCTCGACGTACATCGGCACGAGCCGATCGAGGAGCGCTCCCCGATTGGGCTCGTAAAGAATGTCGGTCGGCGCGACATTCTCTCGCTCGCCAGTCCCGCTCGCCCTTGGCTCGCCGACCGGCAGCAGGCGCTCCACGACGACACGTTGCGTGATGGCGCTCTTGAATTCGCTGAAGACGACGTACACCGAATCGAACTCGCCCCGTTCGAAGCGTGGCACCAGCCAGCGGGCGATGCCGCGCGCCTTGGACAGGTCGAGCCCATCGTACACGCGGGCAAAGTCTTTGCTCATTGGCGCGCGGCGACGCGCAAAGTGCTCACGTCCTTTTCTCCCAAGCGTCACGAAGGCCACGTCCACGCCCTTGGTGGCCTTTTCGTGCCACGCTCGCTCCGCGCTTTTATTGATGTTCGTGTTGAGCGCGCCGCACAGGCCGCGGTCGCTCGAGACGACCACGAGCAACGTCCTTTTCTCCGGGCGCTGCGCTAGCAGTGGATGGACCGGCTCGTCCGGTGATTGCGTCTCGACCAGGGTCCCGGCGACGGACCGGAGCACCTCGGCCGTCTTCAGGGCATAAGGACGCATCGACACGATTCGCTGCTGCGCGCGTGTCAGGCGAGCCCCGGCCACCATCTTCATGGCTCGCGTGATCTTCTGAGTCGCCTTCGTGCTCGTAATTCGATTGCGAATCGTCTTAAGCGACGGCATTCCCGCTCTCCCTCAGCTCTTCTTCTCGGCTTCGGCCGGCTTCGCGGAGCTTTCGGTTTCGGCCTTCTTCGCCGAGGCGAACCCGGCGGTGAGCTCCTCGAGCGCTTTCTTCAGCATGTTCTCGGTGGGCTCGTCGAGCGTCTGTTTGCTGCGCAGGTGCTCGTAGATCTGCGGGTATTTCTTCCCGATGAAGTCGTAGAGGCTGCGCTCGTATTCGCCGAGCTGGGAGACGTCGAGGCGGTCGAGGTACCCACGCGTCCCTGCGTAAATGATGATGACCTGCTTCTCGACGGGGACGGGGACATACTGCGCTTGCTTCAGGATCTCCACGAGACGCGCACCGCGCTCGAGCTGATCGCGCGTGACCTTGTCGAGGTCGCTCGCGAATTGCGCGAAAGACGCCATTTCTCGGTACTGCGCGAGCTCGAGCTTGAGGCGCCCCGCCACCGTTCGCATGGCTTTCACCTGGGCGCTGCCGCCGACGCGGCTGACGGAGATGCCGACGTTGATCGCCGGACGCACGCCCGAATAAAAGAGATCCGTCTCGAGGAAGATCTGCCCGTCCGTGATGGAGATGACGTTGGTCGGGATGTATGCGCTCACGTCGCCTGCCTGCGTCTCGATGATGGGAAGCGCCGTGAGCGAGCCGCCGGAGCGCGGGTTCTTGAGAGAGTGGTAGCCGTCGCCCTTCTCCTTGAGCTCCGTTTCGGCGCGATGCTTCCCGAGCTCGCCTTTGTGGATCGTGGCGTCGCCGCGCTTGTCCCAGTCCGTGACGTCTCTCTTCACCACGACGAACTCTTCGGCCATTTTTGCGGCGCGCTCGAGCAGCCGGGAGTGGATGTAAAAGACGTCGCCGGGATATGCCTCGCGGCCCGGCGGTCGACGGAGCAAGAGCGACAGCTGGCGGTAAGCCACGGCCTGCTTCGAGAGGTCGTCGTACACGCACAGGGCGTGACGACCGCTGTCGCGGAAGTACTCGGCCATCGTGACGCCGGAGTAGGGCGCGATGAACTGCAGCGGCGCCATCTCGCTCGCACCCGCGACGACGATGGTCGTGTACTCCATGGCCCCGTGCTGGGTGAGGCGATCGACGACGCTCGCGACCGTGGACTGCTTCTGGCCGATGGCGACGTAGAAGCAGTAAACGCCTTGGCCCTTTTGGTTGATGATCGTGTCGATGGCGACCGCGGTCTTGCCCGTCTGACGGTCGCCGATGATGAGCTCGCGCTGCCCTCGTCCGATGGGGACGAGGCTGTCGATCGCCTTGAGGCCGGTCTGCAGCGACTCGCGCACCGGCTGGCGCTGCAAGATCCCGGGCGCCTTGATCTCGACGCGCCTGCGGTGCGGGGTTTCGATGGGGCCCTTGCCGTCGATCGGCTGGCCGAGCGCATTGACGACGCGCCCGACCAGGGCCTCACCGGCCGGCACGTCCAGGATGCGGCCGGTGCGCTTGACGATCGATCCCTCTTTGACGTTCGTGACGTCGCCGAAGCACACAGCGCCGACGTTGTCCGCCTCGAGGTTCAAAACGAGCCCCATCAGATTGCCGGGGAACTCGACGAGCTCCCCCGCCATCGCGCCCTCCAGGCCGTAGATGCGAGCAATGCCGTCGCCGACGCTGAGCACCGTGCCGGTCTCCGTCGTCAGCGCCGCCTTTTCGTAGTTCTGGATCTGCTTCTTGATGATCGCGGAGATCTCTTCGGCACGGAGCTGCATGTCGTTTCCTCGTGGAGCTTGGGAGGTAAGCTTGGCGCGGTATCGGGAGCTCGGGGGCCGTTGCGTCTCAGCGCGCCGCCGCCCGGGGAATGCTCAGGAAGGGGGCATCATGGCGTCGCGCAGTGACTGAAGGCGGGTCCGGAGCGAACCATCGAGGACGCGATCGCCGATGCGTGTGACCACCCCCGCGATGAGGGATGGGTCGGTGACCCGATCGACGACCACGCGCTTGCCGGTCATCGCCTCGAGCCGGGTCTGCAGCCGGGTGTAGTACGCGTCGCTCATCGGCGCCGCAGTCGTGACCTCCGCGCGAACGATGCCCTTTCGCACGTCCGCGAGGGCGCGCAACGTGCGGGCAACGTACGGCAGCGACTTCGCTCGATGGCGATCCACGAGCAAGAACAGCGCGTGCCGCGTGGTGGGGGTCGCCCCTATTTGGTCGGCGAGCTCGCCCATCAGGGCTTTTTTTGCGGCGTGGGCCACGAGCGGGTTCTCGACGGCGTTGCGGAGCTCGGCGCTGGTCTCCCAGGCATCTGCGACGACGGCGATCTCTTCGACGAGACGATCGAGCGTTCCCTGCTCCGTCCCGAGCTCGAGCAGGGCCTGCGCGTACCGACGCGCCACGATGGAAATGCTCATGACGGGCTCCGGGGCGGTGGCTCGGTCGGTCGCACCGGGCCGCCCGGCGGGGCCTTCGCCGAAGGGAGACCCTGCAGGTAATCCTCGGCGAGCCGCTCCTGATCGGCGTGCGTGACAGTGGACCTCAAGAGGGCTTCGGCCGCTCCGACGGCCGTCTCGACGGCGTCGCGCATCAGATCCTGACGGATCTGCTTCATCTCCTGCTCCACCATGAAGAGGGCGTCTTTGCGCATCCGCTCCGCTTTCGCCTCGGCGTCGGCGATGATTCGATCGCGCTCGGCCTCACCCGAACGGACCAGGGCCTCGCGGGCGTTCTGGGTGTCCTCTCCCAAGTGGTCGAGCTTGGCCTGATAAATCTTCGCTCGCGCCTCGGCTTCGTGCTTGATGCGCTGCGCGTCGTCTATCTCCTTGGAGATCGACTCGCGGCGCCTCTGCAGCGCCTCGCTGATCGGCTTTCTTCCGAGCAGGTAATAGCCGGCGAGGAGGATGCCGACGTTGATGACCATCGCAATGTAAGGTGGCGTTTCTTTTCCGAACTCCACCCAGTTGACCGGCGGCGGTCCTTCCTCGTGCTCGGCTCCCTTTGCCGAGCTGCTCTCCGAGACCTCGGGCAAGGCGTCGGATGCGTTTCGCGCCCGGGAGGCCACCGCCCAGACCGACCACAGCGTGACCGCCATCATCGCCGCGAAGGCAAGCCGGCGAAGTCGCGTCTTTCGGTGCTCGCGCGTCATGGTTGCACCTCGCGGCCGAGGATCCGCTTGGCGAGATCGCGCGCGAGGACGCCAGCGTCTCTCTTTAGGTCCGCGCGAACGCGGTCGGCCTCTCCGAGCGCTTTGCGCCGTCCTTCTTCCAGGACTTTTGCCGTGGAGGCCCGCACGGAGGCGAGCACTTCTTGTTCGCGCTTCAGCCCCTCGGCGCGGATCTTGTCTCGCTCGACCGCCGCCTCGGCGCGCGCCTTTCCGAGCTCGGTCTCGTACCGCTCGAGCGCGGTCGTCGACCGGTCGTCCAGCTGGCGCGCCTGCGCCTTTGCGCCATCGATTCGCCGCTCACGCTCCTCGAAGAGCTTGAGCATGGGATCGAACAGGATGGGTTTGAGCACGAGGGTCAAGGCCACGAACAGCACGAGCTGTACGAGGAACGTGAGGTCGACGTCGACGTTGATGGCTTGCGGCGCGCTGCCGGCGGCAAAAAGGCCATCGTCGAGAGAGGCGAAAAGCATGCGTCTCCGGCGATTTGGTGAAACGGTAAAAAACGGTGAAAAGCGTGTCGAAAGTCGCCGGGGCAGTAGCACCGCAGCGTGCGACTGTCCATGGGCCGGGGGACGCGGCGTCGTCGCGTGCTCACGTCGGCTCCGCCTATTTGCGCCTCCGCCTCCTGGACCCTCCCTGCCCGCGCTTGCCTGCACTCGGCGGCGGGGAGGACGCCGCGCGTCGATCGGAGCGCCCCGCGTCGGCCGGCGAGCCGCCGGCGGTGACGGCGGTGTAAGGCCGCTGTGCCGCCGTGTGGCTCCCAACGAGCACTGGCGCGCTCCCCTGCATTTCGGGGTGCACGCTGGCGAGCCCTTCCGCGCTGGCGAAGCCGCCAAGGTCGCCCGGATGCTCCTCCATCCAGTCGCTGAACCGCTTCCAGAGCGCGCGCGCTTCTGCGTCCGGCAGCGAGGCTCCGTCGATGAGGACGCGCAGTGCCGTCATGGTGCTGTCATGCTGCGATCATGGCAGTTATGCGTCCTTTCGCGCCGCCCGGCGGTCATGCGGGTCATGCCGGGTGGGTGAGGTCGTCCAGGATTTGACGGGCGTGAATGCCCACGTCGACGGTCCGATAGGCTTTGCGTACGCGCCCATCGGGGCCGATCACGAACGTCTGTCGCTGGTGACGGCCCTGGAAGGGCACCCCGTACGATCGGCCGATGACGCCCTGGGGATCGCTGAGCAACAAGAACGGGAGCTTGTAGTGCGCCGCGAAGCTCTTGTGGCTTTCGGCGGCGTCTGCCGAGATGCCAACGAGCATCGCCCCTTGCTTGGCGATCGCATCCCACGCGTCGCGGAAGGAGCACGCTTCCTTGGTGCAGCCGGGCGTTTCGTCCTTTGGGTAGAAATAGAGGACGACGGTCTTGCCTCGCAGCCCGGCGAGATGAACGGGCGTCCCGTCTTGCGCAGCAGACGTAAAGTCGGGAGCGGGTTTGCCGACGAGGGCGTCGGTGTCGGCTCCAGGGTCTGTCGGGGGTGAGGCGGTGGCGGTGGCAGAT
>JALYHV010000168.1 GCA_030776205.1 Myxococcota bacterium
CAGGCACTGCGGGTGCGGGCGCCGGTGGTGCGGCCCCCGCCGAAGCCGCGGCCCCTGCGAAGGAAGAGAAGAAGAAGAAGTAGCGCTCGCGAACCGTTGGCGCTGCTGGCTCGTCATGTACCTTCTCGTAGGCCTCGGCAATCCGGGCCGCGAGCACGAGGGCCAGCGGCACAATGTCGGCTTCGAGGTGGTGGATGCCATCCGCCGTGCCGAGGGCTGGCCGGACTACAAGCCGAAATTTTCGGGACTCTGGACGCGTGGCCGCCTCGGCGACGAAGACGTCGTGCTGCTCCAGCCGCAAACGTTCATGAACCTCTCCGGGGAGAGCGTCCAGCCCGCGGCCGCTTTCTTGAAGGTCCCGCCGCAGCGTATCGTAGTCGTCCACGATGAGCTCGACCTGCCGTGGCGCGACGTGCGCTTGAAAGCGGGCGGCGGTCACGCGGGGCACAACGGACTCCGGAGCATCATCCAGCTGCTCGGCACGCCGGAGTTCGCCCGCGTGCGCGTCGGCATCGGTAGGCCACCCGCCGCGTTTCGCGGCGAAATCTCCGACTGGGTCCTTTCCCGATTCGACACGATTGAGCGCGCCGAATTGCCCGACGTGATCGCAATCGCGGTCGAGGCCGTGCGGCACCTGCTCGGAGGAGGGTCGGTCGCGACAGCCAAGCTGCCGAGAATGAAAAAGTAGGCTTACGAGCGGCGAACCCGTGCTAAGCACGTGTCACCCTTGCTCGTGGGCAGCCGTCCCACGGGCCCGCGTCATCTTCTTCGAGCTCGACGTTCGAGCGTGAAGGAGGCGACGAGCCCCCAAGGATAAAAAAATGAACGTGACGAAAACGGCCGCACCCGCGCGCTCGGAAAGCCGCGTACGCGCCAAAGAGTATGAAACCATTTACGTGTTGCGCTCGGATGTCGACGGCGACACCGCCGAGCGCGTTCAGGCGCGCGTCGCCGACGCGGTCGTGCGTGAGCACGGCACGATCGTCAAGGTCGAAGCGTGGGGCCGACGCCGACTCGCGTACCCCGTCGCCAAGCAGCGCAAAGGGGTCTACGTCTACTTGAAGTTCGTGGGCGGCGCCGGTCTCGTGGCCGAGGTGGAACGAAATCTCAAGCTACAGGACTCGGTGGTCAAGTTCATGACCGTGTTGACGTCGGAAGACGTGGACCCGACGGCGCTCCAGATCGATCCCGAGGAGACAAAGCTCGGCAAGCTGGATCTGCCCCCGGAGGACGAGAAGGAGGAGTCTCGCGAGAAGCAACTTGGACTCATCGACATGGCTCCTGACATGTCCCGCCACGCTCGTCCGGCCGAAGAGGGCGAAGAGTCGGAGGCCGAAGAGGGCGACGACGCGGCTGCGCGGCAGCGGTCGGCCCGCGCGGCGGCCACACCGGCAGCGGCGGTGCCCCCGGACGCGCCCGCAACGGGTGGGGTTGGTGGCGCCGGCGGCTCTGGCGGAGAGGAGGCCTGAACCATGGCCATGATGGATGACGACAAGGACATCACACGCGGTCCGGATCTGAACGCCGACGTCGGTCGACGGCGCGGCAAGAAGCGAATCTGCCGCTACTGCACCGACAAGGCATTGATCATCGACTTCAAAGACCCACAGGCCCTCAAGTACTTCATCACGGAGCGCGGGAAAATCGTTCCCCGTCGCATAAGCGGCAACTGCGCCCGTCACCAACGCAAGGTGCAGCTCGCCGTCAAACGCGCTCGCAACATTGCGCTTCTTCCCTTCACCGTGACGCACACGACGTAGCGGGAGCGAGCCATGCCTGCCACCATTCAAGTCGTTCTTCAGCAGGACGTCGACAAAGTCGGTAAGAGCGGAGAGGTCGTGCGCGTTCGCCCCGGCTTCGCGCGCAACTACCTTCTGCCACGGGAGCTCGCGGCGATGGCGACGAGCGCCGCAGTTCATCGAATCGCCCATGAAAAAACCGTCGCCCTCGCCAGGGCGGAAAAGGCAAAGAAGGACGCACGCACAGTCGCAGGCACGCTCTCGGCCATGGCGGTGACCATCACGCAAAAGGCCGGCGAAGACGGCCGCCTCTTCGGATCGGTGACCGCGAAGGACATCGAGAACGCCGTTCGCGCCCAGGGCATCACGGTCGATCGCAAGAAGCTTCAGCTCGCAGAGCCGATCAAGAACGTCGGCAAATTCGAGATCCAGGTGAAGCTCGCGTCCGACGTCACCGCCACGATCAAGCTGGAGGTCGTCGGTCGATAGGCGCACGGCAGGCGCAAGGACGCGCCGCGGGCCGTTTGGGTCGTGTGCCCGCAGGCACGCGGCGACGAAGCTCACCGGGCACGGGTCGGGCCTCCGAGTCTGGCGGCGATGCGCGTTGCGACGCGCGTCCCGATAACGTAGAGTCGACGAGCAACGTAGAGCGCCTCGGTCGTCACCGACGACCGGGGCGCACGCCATTTGCGGGTGACGACCTGTGGAGAAGTTGAGAGTCGTCGGTGGACAAGAGCTGGCCGGCGAGGGGCGCGTGCCTCCGCACGATCTCGACGCGGAGGCGGCGGTTCTGTCGGCGGTCATGATCGATCCGCTCGCCCTCGACAAGGTGAATGAATTCCTGAAGGCGGAGCACTTCTATTCCGAAGCGCACCGCCGCATGTTCGAGGCGTGCGTCGACCTGAGCGCAGGGGGCAGACCCGTCGACGTCGTGCAGGTCGCGACCTGGCTGCGCGATCACGAGCGGCTCGCTCAGGTCGGCGGGATGGCGTACCTCACCGAGATCCTCAACGCGGCACCGGCGGTGGCCAACGTCACCGCCTACGGAAAGACGATTCACGAGAAGTGGCGCGTCAGGCAGCTCGTCCTCACGTGCCAGCGGGTGACGGCGCAGGGCTACGCCGGCTATGGCGACGCGCAGCAGTTCATCGACTCGGCGGAGCAGGCCGTATACGACATCGCGCGAACGCGCGAATCGAGCAGCGTCCACAAGCTCCGCGACGTGATGCACGAGACGTTTCAGCGCATCACCAAGGCGACGGCGCGCGGCGCCCGCATCATCGGCATCTCGACCGGGTTCGACCGCTATGACCGACTGACGAGCGGGCTGCACGACGGGGAGCTGACCATCGTGGCGGCGCGCCCAGGAATGGGCAAGACCAGCTTCGTCCTCAACGTCGCGGCGAACGTCGCGAGCCCCCAGCAGCTCGAAAGCGCGCGTGATCCCAACGAACGCTGGGAGGAGCCGGGCTACGGAGTGGTCTTCTTCTCGCTGGAGATGCCGCGGGAGCAGATCGTCAACCGCATGCTCTGCTCCGAGGCCAAGGTGGACGTCAGCCGTGTTCGCACGGGGATGCTCACGCCGAGCGACTGGAGCAAGCTCACGCAGGCGGCCGCGCACCTGGCGAACTTGAATATCTGGGTGGACGATTCCGCCGCGCTCTCCATCCTCGAGCTGCGCTCGAGGGTACGGCGTCTGCAGGCCGAATTCGACCGCGTCGATGAGACGACCCTCGAGGCGAAGCAGCGCATCGGCCTCGTGGTGGTGGACTATCTGCAACTGATGCGAGGCCGTGAGGGCGCTGCCTCGAGAGAGCAGGAGATCAGCGAAATCTCGCGCGGGCTGAAGCGGCTCGCCAAGGAGCTGAACCTCCCGGTCATCGCTCTCAGTCAGCTCAACCGGGCCGTTGAAACGAGGGGCGAGAAGAGCAAGCGACCTCAGCTCTCCGATCTTCGCGAGTCCGGCGCCATCGAGCAGGACGCCGACAACATCTGCTTCATCTATCGCGACGACTACTACAACAAGGAAACGGCGGATCGGAACGTGGCGGAGCTCATCATCGCGAAGCAGCGCAACGGCCCGACTGACTCGGTACGTTGCCGATTCGATGCGCAATACACGCGCTTCGACAATCTTGCAGACGGCGAGTACGAGGGAGAGGGAGCGTAAGTCCTCGATCGATGTCGCCCACGCCGAATGTGTCCGAAGGTCATGCGCCGGAGACGCTCGAGGAGCTCATCAGGACGCGCCACGTGCTCGTCGTCGTCGGCGCCGGAGGAGCCGGCAAGACGACGACGACTGCCGCGCTTGGGGTAGCCGCCGCCCAGCGGGGGCGCCGCGTGCTCTGCCTGACGATCGATCCGGCGAAGCGACTGGCGCAGTCACTCGGGCTCGAGCAAATGACGACCGCGGAGCAGGCGATCTCCCCGGAGATCTTCAGGAACGCTGGCCTCTCCATGCGCGGTTCGCTCACGGCGATGATGCTGGACCCGCGGGCTACGTTCGATGAGCTCATCATGAAATACTCGTCGACGCGCGAGCGCGCGGAGAAGCTCTTGAACAACAAGCTTTACAAGTATGTGTCCACCTCGCTCGCGGGCACGCAGGAATACATGGCGATGGAAAAGCTCGTCGCCGTCAGGGGCGATGCGCGTTTCGACCTCATCCTGCTCGATACGCCGCCCACGGCGAACGCGCTCGATTTTCTGGACGCTCCGCAGCGGCTGATCGAAGCCCTCGATTCGGCGACGATGCGCTGGTTCGTCCAGGCCTTCGAGTCGACGGGCAAACTGTCGATGAACCTGCTCGCGCGCTCCGCGGCCGTCATTCTTCGCGGGATCGGGCGCATCACCGGGGTCGGGTTCCTGCAGTCGATGGCGGAGCTCATCGCGGAGCTGAATGACCTCTTCGGTGGCTTCAAAGAGCGCGCGAAGATGGTGGAGGCCGCCTTGCGGTCGAGTGAGGTCTCCTTCGTCCTCGTGAGCAGCCCGGCTCCGATGAGCATCCAGGAAGTGCTCTTCTTCAGCGATCGGTTGGAGCAAGCACGAATGCCCCGAGGGGCATTCGTGGTGAACCGCTTTCGCCTCCCCGCGCCGGGTTCACCGGTGCCTCCCACGGAGCTGGACGCGGCGCGCGCGCTTGCCCGGCGTGGCATTTCGCTCGGCGAAGACGGGTCGGCTCGCGTCCTCCTCGCGTACCGGGACGCCCAGCGGCTGGCGGAGCTAGATGCCCTTCACGTTCGCGGCCTGTACGAACGAGCTCGCGGCAATGTCCCCATCGTTTCCGTTCCGGAGTTGCCGGCGGACGTCCACGATCTACCGAGCCTCGCCGCGCTGGCCGACGTTCTGGTAGGAAAAAGCGCCTGATCGGCGCGAGGCCGTTGCCGTCCCGGAGCAGCAGCGTATACCGATTTCAGCGCCGCTTGCTCTCATCGCGCCGGCGGGCGCGGTAGTGGACGCGGACCGGCACTCCCTCGAAGCCGAAGTGTTTCCGGAGTTGGTTGACGACGAAGCGCTGGTAAGAAAAGTGTATCGCATCCGGCGCGTTCGCCATCGCGATGAAGGTCGGGGGCGCCACCTCGGCCTGGGTGACGTAAAAGAGGCGCGGGGAGCGGCCAGACATGGTCGGGGGCGGGCGCGTTTCGATGACCTGCTCGAAGAAGCGATTGAGCTCTCCCGTGCCGACGCGGTGAAAAAAAGCGCTCTTGACGCGTTCGAGGGTGCCCATCATCTCCCCGACGCCGCGGCCGGTCTTGGCGCTCACGCGCACGATGGGCACGTACGGGACGAAGGTGAGCTTGTCGCGCGCGTTGGCTTCGGCCTGGTCGACCGCGTCCTTCGACAGCAAGTCGCACTTGTTGAGGACGACGATCATCGCGCGGCCTCGTTCCTCGGCCAACCCCAGAATCTTGGCGTCCTGCTCGGCGACCCCCTCCTCGGCATCGCAGAGCATGACCACCACGTGGGCCCGCTCGACGCTCCGGATGGAGGACATCACGCTGAGCTCCTCGATCGCGCTCGCTTCCTTCGCGACCTTGGACTTGCGACGGATGCCGGCCGTGTCGATGAAGACGTACCGGTTGCCGTTGCGCTCCACGAGCGCGTCGATGGGGTCGCGGGTCGTCCCTGGGCGTGCGTCGACGAGGACGCGGTCTTCACCGAGCAGACGATTGAGGAGGCTGCTCTTGCCCGCATTCGGCCGCCCGATCAGCGCGATCCGCGGTGGGGTCTCGGCGTCCGTCGGCAGGGCCTCCCACTCGGGCAAGATCGCGACGAGGGAGGACTCGAGCTCGCCGATACCGCGTCCGTGCAGGGCGCTCACGGCGTGCACCTCGTCGATCCCGAGGCGATAGAGATCGTATGCATCGGCGTCGACCTTCGGCGAATCGGCCTTGTTGGCCACGTAGAGCACCGGCTTTTTGCTCGTGCGCAGTAGCTTTATCGCCGCCCGATCGGCGTCGTCGGGGCCGGTGGTCGCGTCGGTGACGAAGAGTACCGCGTCGGACTGCTCGATCGCGGCCCGCACGTGGTTTGCGATCCCTGCTTTCATCGGATCGACGTCGTGCGGATCGAATCCGCCAGTGTCCACGATGGTGTACGCCTTTCCATAGGCGCTCGTGTCCGCATACTGGCGGTCGCGCGTAACCCCGGGGCTGTCGTGGACGATCGCGATCCGGGCCCGCGCGAGGCGGTTGAACAGTGTCGACTTGCCGACGTTCGGCCGCCCGACGATGGCGACGAGGGGAGTGCCACCCGAACCGCCGGGCAGCGGACCGCGCGGGCGCGCCGGACCATGCTTCGTCATGTCGCCCGTCCGTAGCCGAGCTCTCGCATCCGCGCGTCGTCGTTCATCCAGTCCGGCGTCGAGCGCACCCACAGCTGAAGATGCACCGCTCGACCGAGCATCCGCTCGATGTTCTGCCGCGCGGCGGTCCCCACCGTCTTCAACATGGTGCCTTCCGCGCCGACGAGGATTTTCTTGTGCGCCTCCCGCGCGACGTGAATCGCGACTTCGATGCGAGGACGTTTTGCGCTCTCGTCGAAGCGCTCGACGATGACGGCTACCCCATGCGGAACTTCTTGCCGGGTGTGGGCCAAAATCTGCTCACGGACGAGCTCCGCAACGAAGAAGCGCTCAGGCTGATCGGACAGCGTGTCGGGATCGCAGAGAAACGGCTGCTCCGGCAGCACGCTCCGGAGCTCTGTCAGCAAACGGTCCACGCCGTTCGCGTTCTTTGCGCTGAGCGGCACGGTGGAGGCGAACGAGTGCACCTCGGAAAACGCCGCGAGCAGAGGGAGGAGCAGCGATTTTGCCTTGAGGCGATCGACCTTGTTAACGGCGAGGACCGTGGGCATGCCCGGCAACTCGGCTGCGAGCTCCAGCGCGAGCAGGCGATCGGCGGTCTTTGGCTTCAACACCTCGCGGGACTTGGCAAGACGGGCGCCGTCGCGGGCGGGCGCGCTCTCGATCGTGGGGACGTCCACCATCAGCACGACGGCGTCCGCCTCCCGCGCCGCGTCCCACGCTGCGTTGTTCATCCAGTGGCCGAGCCGGGTTCGTGGAACGTGCAGTCCCGGAGTGTCGACGAAGAAATACTGCGTGTCCCCCTTGGTGAGGACGCCGCGAACCGGGGCTCGGGTGGTCTGCGCGTGCGGGCTCGTGATGGCGAGGGGTTCGCCAAGCAGCGCATTGAGAAGTGTGCTCTTGCCCACGTTGGGCCGGCCCACGATAGCGATGCGCCCCGATCGTGTAGCGCCGCCTTCAGTCGGCGGGGAGGTGGCTTGCACCGTGGGTTTGCTCATGGGGTTTGTTCATGGGGACGGTCGGTTGGCCGTAAGCAGCCGTTCTAGCATGCGGCGGTTGCACCGCCCCGGACGTTGGAAGTAGTGTCGCCGACGTTCGCGCCACGTCGCTCCTCTCGCGCTCTCAGCCAGGCCGTGTCATGCCCGACGAACCGCAGCCGCCCAAAGCCGAAGCCGCACCAGAAGTCAGCACGACCTCCGCGCAAGGCCCGTGGCGCCGCGGGGCGCCGCTCGCGGTCGCAGTGGTCGTCCCCACGTTGTTTTTCTTGGTCCTGCCGCCCCTGACGAAGAGCGGTCTCTGGGATCCGTACGAGCTGAATGTCGCTGATCTCGCCCGTCGCGTGGCCCTGAACCTCTACGGTGCGGCGAGCTTGGCCCTCGAGGGCGCGGACAACTCGCTGCCGCACCTCAATGACCTCGGCCGCCCACAGCTGCCGTTCTCCTCGATCGCGCTCGGGTTCAAGCTCTTCGGGTTGCACGAGTGGGCCGGGCGTCTTCCGCTCGCGCTCTGGGGGCTCGCCGGCACCCTCGCCACCTACGCGTTCGTGGCGCGCCTCTTCGACCGGCGCACCGGCGCCTACGCGAGCGTCGCTTTGTGCACGATGCCCGTCTACTTCGTGCAAGCGCGTTCGATGCTGGGCGACATCTGTGTGATGGCGAGCGTCACGATGGCGTTCGGCGGCCTGTTGGTGGCGGCGTTCGATCGCGACGAGTTGGGACCGACGCCCTTCGTGAAGCGCCTGCCCTGGCTCGGTATGGCAGTCGCGGGGCTCTTCTTCGGTTTCGAGAGCCGGGGCGGTTTGCTGGGTCTCGGCGTCCCCCTTCTCGGCGTCGGGCTGGCCTGGGCGGCAGCTCGCGTGGCCACGGTGCGGTCGGGCGGCGTCGACCGTATCGGCGAAAGCGTCGGCGCGGCATCGCTCGCCCTCGGGCTCGTGGTCGCCGCGCTCGCCGCACACGCGGTGGCAGCGCCGGGCGGCAAGGATCTGAACCTGTGGGTCGGCTCGCTCACTCATGTGCCATCCAAGTACCCCACCTTCGACACGTACATCGGCGTCGTCGGACACGCGCTCGCGCCGTGGAGCGCTTTCCTGCCGTTTGCCTTGGGGCGCCTGCTGCTCGCGCCTCCCGGTCGCGCAGGGAGGGTGGCCGAGCGCGAGAGCCTCGCGCGCACGGCGGTGCTGGTCGGCGCTGCCGTCGCGTTCGTCGCGCATGGGTACCTTGCCGCAAAAACGGACCTCGTCGTGTTCAGCGGCGCCTCGTTTTGCGCCGTGGCTTGTGCGATCGCCATTCGCGATTTCGAAAGAGGCGCCCATGCCTCCATCGCTGTCGGCTTGGGTACGTTGATCCTCGCAGCCGTGCTGCACCACGATTTCCACGAGCTTCCCGAAAAGGCGTATCAGGCGTTCGGAGTCGTTGGCGCGACGTTCCCCGAGAGCTTCAAACAGACGGCGCTCAATTTGTGGTGGGTTGTCCTCGGTGGGTTCGCAGTCATCGCCTTCTTGACCTGGGCAGAGCGCGACGCAAAACGATCCCCCTTCGACGCTGGCAGCTACGGCAAGGTCCTGCGCTCGCTGCGAACGGCTTATGATGGGACGCTCGCGCTCGTCTATTTCGCCGCGGTCGCCGGCGCCTGTCTGGCCGGGCTCGTCGTTTGGATTGGATCCCGCACGCACGCTGGCTGGCTGCCGCAGATGTCATCGACGATCCGCGACGTCGTGCAGAACGCCTGGTGGGTGATCGCGTTCATGCCACTCGCGGCCATCTTCGGTATCCTGTTCGCGTGCGACGTCTGGCTGTGGGCTTTCGGCAGGTCGAGACCGCTTTCCGCAGCGTCGTTCACGCGCGGGTTCGAGCCCTTCGAAGAGCTCGTTTCCGAGCTGCGACCCGCCCGAGGGGAGCGTAAGCCCCTCCGCTACGAATGGGCGGTGGCACTTCTCGTCATCGCGCCGCTCATGCTGCTCGCCATCCCCGCGATCGCTTTCGTGGTCTGGTATGGCCTCGGCTTCCGTCCTTTGATGGCCGCGCTGCTCGCGGTTCCCTCCGGCATCGCCTTTTTTCTATCGATGGGTCTGATCGGAGACGTGCTGCGGCACCGTGCGCCCGCGCTGGCGGTCGGTGGCGCGATCGTCGGATTCGTCCTTTGTTTTTTCTATTACCCGGCGCTCGCGAACCAGCTCTCACCCAAAGAGGTGTTCGAGAGCTATCGGCGGGTCTGTCCCGGTGCGCCGCTGGCCTTGCTGGGCGTCGGTGGTCGAACCGCAGCGTATTACGCTGGCGGGCAGCCTCAGAGCCTCACCGATCCCGCGAGCGCGTACACTTGGCTTACCGCCGGAGGTCCTCACGAGCGACGCTGCCTCGCTCTCAAGGCCGAGGAGCTCCCCAAGCTGAACGAGCTCTGGCGCGAACGGGGGACGGAGCCGAAATCGAATCTGCCCGTCCTCGACGCGCGTTCGAGCCAAATCTTGTTGGCTGCGTCGGCGCTGGGCCCAGGCGAGAAGAACGACAACCCCCTCTCGTCAATCGTGCTGAGCGCGGCCCCGCGGCCGCAGCACAGGATAGACGCCAACATGGAGGACAAGCTCGAGGTTCTCGGTATCGATCTGAACGACGAGCGAGGCAAGCCGGTCGATGCCGTGAGCCCCGGCCGCGCGTACCATCTCAAGACCTACTACCGAGTGCTTGCGTCCATCACGACCGAGTGGGAAGCCTTTATCCACATCGATGGCTACCACAGGCGTCACAACGGCGACCACAAGCCGATGGACGGCAAATACCCCATGTCGCTCTGGTTGCCGGGGGACTTGCTCGTCGATGATCACGAGTTCAGGCTCGAGCCAAACTTCACGCCTGGCACGTACACGGTTTACTTTGGGCTTTTCGCGGGCGATACCCGGCTGAAGGTGAAAAGCGGACCAAGCGATGGCGACAATCGGATCAACGGCGGCTCCTTGCGCGTGCAATGACGCTGGCGGGCCAATGTGACGACGGAGTCAGGCGATCGGATTTGGCGTGGGAGAGAAACAATGGCAACGACAACGAAGGACCCACTGGTACCGCCGGCCGGGATGATGCTCGACGAACCCGACCCGAAGCCTGCTTCGGACAACCGGCGGAGCCACGATCGTTACGACGTCGAGTGGGCGGTCGATTGCATCGCGGAGGACACGTTTCTCTATGCTGCGATCGCGAACATCAGCGCGATGGGCATTTTCGTCACGACGACCGATCCGCTGGTGATTGGGACGCGCCTCGTCCTCGCGTTCGAGCCACCGGGGTACGACCCCTTCAAGCTCGAGGGGGAGGTCGCGTGGATAAACCCCTTGCGCGCGAACGGTGACAACCCCAACCCCGGCATGGGAGTCCGATTCGTCAATTTGCACGCCGACGACCGGGAACGGCTGGTCGAAGTCGTGCGCACGATAGCGTACGTGCGCTGACGCCGAGAGCGTCACCGCTCGACCCCCGAGGGTTTGTCTCCGGGCACGACCCTTCAGCACGAGCGAGCGGGCGCGATGCGCGTTGGACGGCGCGCGACTGTCGACGGGGCTACCGCCCGGCAGCTTCCGGCCCCGAAGAGTGGTTCTTCGCGGTGCCTTTCGTCGGGAGCGCGTGCGACGCGCCAGCTCGTTGCATCTGGTCCAGGCGATCGATCTCCGCGATCGCACGGTCTTTGTGGGAGTCGACGGCGAGCAGGGCGTTGAGCCTCGTGCGTGCGTTGCCGAGCTCGTTCAGGGCGCGGTAGCAGAGCGCCCCCTCCAGCAGAGCGTCCCAACCGGGGGACGTCTGTCGAGCCTCTTGGGCAAGCCGGTCGAACCGGCCGACGCTCGCGCGGCAGCCCCTGCCTTCGCGGATCGATCGCGCTGCCCAGAGCTCCGCCGTCGTGTCGAGCGGGACGAGCGCCTCGAATGCGCGCGCTGCGTCCTCGTAACGGCCGGCGCGGTAAGCGGCGAGGGCGTCGTCGAAAGGCGAGGCGGCGCCGCCGTCCTGGTTTCGTTGCTGAGCGACCGTCTCGAAGCCAACCGTCGCCATGTTTCGATAGTCACTCGCCTGACTTCCATCGGCTGTGGAGCTCGCCGCGGGCATCGACAGCGCCGGGCCCCGGAAGGGGACGGCCCCGACGTCACGCAACGCCACCGGTGCTCCGTTCCTTGCGGCCGCGGGGTGCGGGCCCCCTTCGCCCCCTCCCGTCCCCGGCTGTCGCGCCTCTGCCGACGCAGGGATCCGATCTTTGATGGCTCCCGATCGCGGATCGGACGTGATCGGGGCGCTCGTGGCAGAGGCGGCCGGAGCGGGCGTCCCACGCTCCGTGACGATCACCTCCGCGCTCGCCGGCGCTCGTGCCGACTTTCCCCGCAACAGAAGAACGCTGCTCGCGAGCATGACGAAGAACACCGCCACCATCGCGGACTGCGGGCGCATCGCCCAACTCCCGGCGAGCGAGATCATCCGCGCGGTGCGTTGACGCAGCAGCACTCTCTCGTCCGAGCCCTTTGCCGCGCCGACGAGGCTTGCCCCCGCATCCGACGCATCGCGTGGAAAAAGCGCGACATCCCGCATCCGGCGCCCCCTTTCGAGGAGCGACGCGCAGCGGGCGCAGTCGGCCAGATGCCGTCGCCCGGCCTCGCTCGTCACGCGCTCGAGCTCGGCGTCGCTGCCGCTCGTCAGCGCGGATTCGAAGGTCTCGCAGTCCATCGGTGCTCGTTCGCCCTTAAACGCGCGTGCAGACTCCCGGAGGGTACCGAGCGCAGTCCAAGATGCGCCCGCGTACTCTATCCGACTCTTCACCCGAATGCTCTCCCGCCACGAAGGACGCGCCCTCAGAGGGTTACTTCCGCGTCGGCTGCGCGCCCGGTGGCTCCGCAACCGGCGCCTCGGTTCTGGAAAGCGGGGAGGCCACCGGTCAAAGCACCTCCAAAAGCAATGCTTTTTTTGTTGAAGGAGAGGGAACGGAGCCTAGTTGCCAAGCCGGCTCTCGGGAACATACACTCATGCCCGCCGTTCGTGCCGCGGGTCGGCACGCACGACGTATCGGTCTTGTTCTGTTGCCGTTCGAAGCGCCGATCAAGAAGGATAACCGCATGCGATCTCGACTTATGATGGTTCTTGGTCTGGCGCTGCCGCTGGCTGCTTATACGATCGCATACGCCCAGCCGACGACGGCGCCCGCGGGAGGGCCCAAGGCGTCTGCCGCGGTAACGGCGACGAGCAGCGCGACGGCCGCTTCCGCGTCTGCGTCGACTACGTCGAGTGGCGCGCCGGGTCCTGGGGCCTCGGTGAGCGTTCCCACCCAAGCGCCCTCCGTCAACGTCGACATGAATGCGAAGCCGGCCGACTCGACGGTCAACGGCGCGACGTACTCCGTGCGATTGCGTGACCTCGAGCAGCGGGTCGACGAGCTGAAGGACCAGATCCGCAGGAGCCACACGCGCCTGGCGCTCCTCAGCGACACGATACTAGGCGGTGGCGCCGCGGGTTCGCGCTCCGACGTCGAGTTCGTCAATGAAATGTCGAGCGCCTTTCTGTTGACGCGCGCACTTTTCGTCATCGACAACCAGGTCCAATACAACCGTCAAGACGACTCGGGAACCCTGTCCGATCAGAAGCGAATCCCGATTTACAGCGGCTCGGTTCCTCCGGGTGATCACTCGATAGTCGTCTCCCTCACGTTCCAGGGAAACGGCTACGGCGTCTTTTCGTACCTGCGCGGCTACAAGTTCGAGGTCAAGTCCAGCCACTCCTTTACGGCCGTGGAAGGAAAGGCGCTGACGGTCTCAGCGACTGCCTTCGAGAAAGGGGGCGTTACGACTCCCCTCGAGCAGCGCCCAACCATCGAGTGGCGCGAGACCCTGCATCCGTTTACGGGCGGTCCGGCGTCGTCGTCGTCCGGCTCGCAGCCCGCGCAGCCCTCGGCTGCCGTGGCTGCGCCAAGCGCGTCCGCGACGGGAACCCTGTCCATCGCGGGAGGCAAGAAGTGAGACGCGCGGTCCTCCGCGCGACCGCCTCCTACGCCGTAATCGTCTCGGCGTTGGCCCGTGACGCGTCGGCCGCGCCGGAAGACCCGGTGGGCTCTGCGCGTACCGAGATCGCTTCGGTCGCGCGTGAGATTCCGGGCGTTCAAACGGCGTTGATCCGCGCCAGGGGTGCGGGTCAAACGCCTGAACAGCGCCTGTCGAATGGTGAGCTTCT
>JALYHV010000169.1 GCA_030776205.1 Myxococcota bacterium
CGTGACGACCGCCGCCAACTTCGCACTATCCAGCGTCGCCACCCTCGTGAACGGGTCGACCGCCTCCGCAAAGAGGACCTCGGATTTATAAATGTTGCCCACACCGGCGAGCGTCGTCTGATCGAGGAGCGCCTCGGCTATCGTGCGCTCTCCGTTCGATGCCTGCAGTCGGTCGACGGCAGCGTTCGTGTCGAACTCGTCGGTCAGGACGTCAGGTCCTAGGTGGCGGAGGGCGTGTCGTGCCCGGCCTTTCCCGATTAGTCGGACGAGCGGCGCGGCGAAGCACACGGCCACGAGCGCGTCGTCCCCGTTTGAGGGTCCGACCGCCAAGACAACGCGCGCGGTGTGCTCCGGCCGCCACCAGCGCTCGCCGTCCCGGTAAAGATGCCAAGACCCCACCATGCGCATGTGCGACAAGAGCTCTCGCCCATCGTCGAGCCGGATGAGCAGGTACTTGCCGCGAGCCGTGACCTCGTCGATCCGACGGCCGACGAGGCCCGCCGCGGCGATGTCCGGAATGGAGCTCTCGCAGCGGGTCAAAACCTTTCCCGCAAGCGCGCGCGACAGTCGTTTGGCAGCGCGGTGAATGGTGTCCCCTTCAGGCATGCGTGCCTTCGTCCGGTTCGGATGCGGACACTGGCGCGCGGCGCGCGGACACGGGCGTCGAGTCTGAACGCCGACGCTGCCACCCCTCGTTCGTCGCGCGGAACCCCGCTCCATAAAGCGCCGCCCCCAGGCCGCTTCGTGCAGCGGGCTCGCTGTCGATGTTCGACAGGAGAACGGCCCGACGCTCACCCGAGGCGACCAAGCCGGCCAGCGCGTTGGCCAGCGCGGCTGCGGCCGCCGCCCGGGTGCCCTCGTCTGCGGGCAAGAATGTCAGGAGCGAGTCGCCGCTACGTCCCAGCCACCCTACGAGCGCTCCGTCGTGCAGGATAACCAGCGCCCCCGCGGCACGCTGTGGCCTCCGCGCTTCGTCGGTCATTGGCTTGCCGACAACCTCCGGGCTTCGCCCGTTCGTCACGGCCCCGACCCCCGGCGCTTCGTCCGAGGGACGCATCGCCGGCGGGGGCCACGGCAGGGCAGCGCCGTACGGATTCGCGGGGTCGGTCGCGGCGAGCATCACAGTTCTCGGCTTGTCGCTCGGCTCGCGCAAACCACGCAGCCTGTCGTCGGCTCCCGGAAGCGCAAACTGCGTCGCACCGCGCCCTGCCAAGAAGTACCCCCGCCGCACCCGGCCGGCGTCTTCCATGGCCTTGAGCACGTCGTACACGGCCGAGAAGCCCCCCTCAATGCCTTCGGCATGCACCGCTTCGCGCGTGAGCACGCCGTAGCGCTCGAGGAGCGTGCGGGCGAGGGCGGCGCTCCTCTCGGTTGCAGAGGCAAGCGAGCCCAGACGCGAGGTTCGCAGGGACCAGCGCCCCTCGCTGCCCGGCAGCGTCCCGGCGGCGGTCGGTCGGCGGACGGTGCCCGTCGAGCCCAGCCGCTCTTTTCGGCGAGGGCGGCCGCGGGTGGCCTGGCTCGCGATGCTGCGGAGTGGCTCGAGCGTGTCGTTCGTGACTTCGCCCGACCACACCAGACTCCAAAGCGCGTCCAGCGCTTCCACAGGATAGCCCCCCACGGCGCGGGCGATTTCCGGAAAGAAGATGGCTCCGCGGTTCTCGAGTAGCGCACGGATGACGGACGGTGTTTCGCCTTCGGCGCGGCGCGGCGGAGGAGCGAGCACCGCCTCGTCCTCGGCAAGGTACAAGGCGATCTTCCCGTCGCTGGGACCGAGCGGCTCGACTCCCACCCAGGTTACGTGGCCGGAGGCGCAGAGCGCGTCGAGGTCCCACGAGCGAAACCCGTCGACCCGTGCGGGGAGCACCCGCGTCTCGAGCAGCGACACGGCGAGGGGACAGCCTTGCAGCTGCGCGATCGACTCGAGCAGTGCATCGTGCCCACGCCTTCGATTGGTCACCGCCTGCCACTCGAGCAGGAAACGTCCGTAGGCAGCGCCCTCCACCGGCTCGATTTCGCGTCGCAGCTTGGCGAGCGACTTGCGCCGTACGGCGCGGAGGACCTCTGCCTCGCAGAGCTCGCGTCCGTCGCCGCGCGGCAGGAAGGCGCCCTCGACCAGCTTGCCCGACTCCGTCAGACGCCAGAGCGCACGCTCGACCGTCTCCGTGGCGAGGCCGAAGCGCGCCACGACCGCGCTGGGCACGAACGGCCCATGGGTGCGAGCCCATCGCAGCACGAGATCGCCGAGCGGGTTTTCGACCGACTCAAGGAACGCCTCGGGCATCCCGGCAGGCGGGACGATCCCAAGCACATCGCGGTAGCGTCCCAGATCCTCGGCCGCGATGTAGCGCCGCTCGTCGGCAAGGGTGACGGCCGCGATCCGACGGTCTTCCTCGAGCGCGCGCAGCCAGGAAGCGGCCTGGTCGCGTGGTTCCGCCCGGGCCTCGATCTCGGAGAGCGACAGGTCTCCGAGGGACAGGAGCAGGTCGTGCACACCGTCGGCGTGCCTCGCGGGCCGGTCGAGGCGCTGAAGCAGACGCATGTGGCCATCGATGGCGTCAGGATCGAGGAGCTGGCGGAGCTCTGCCTCGCCGAGGATCTCGCGGAGCTGGACGTGATCAATCGTCAGAGCCTGCGCCCGGCGCTCGGCGAGCGGCGCGTCGCCGTCGTAGATGAAATTGGCCACGAACGAAAAGAGCAAGGACGACGCGAACGGGGACGGGGCGCGCGCATCGCACGTGGTCACCCGGATGCGGCGCGACTCGACGCGACGGAGCACGTCGACGAGAGAAGGCAAGTCGAAGACGTCGCGGAGGCATTCGCGGTACGCCTCCAGCACGATGGGAAACGACGGATAGCGGGACGCGACGCCGAGCAGGTCGTAGGCCCGTTTGCGCTGCGCCCAAAGTGGGGTGCGCTTCCCGGGAGCGCGGCGCGGCAAGAGGAGCGCGCGCGCGGCGGCTTCGCGGAAGCGCGCGGCGAAGAGCGACGTCTGCCCGAGCGATTGGACGACCGAGCGTTCCACCTCGTCGGGCGCCGGAAAGAACAGCGCCGCCTCGGGCGCCTCGTCGCTGGCCGGGAGCCGGAACGCTATCCCGTCGTCGGACCAAACCGCCTCGGCCTCGCCGGCGTACTCCGCCGAAAGGCTGGCGAGAATGGCTGTCGCCCATGGCGCATGCACGCGGGCCCCGAACGGCGTGAGCACGCAGACGCGCCAATCGCCGAGCTCGTCCCGGAAGCGCTCCACCACGACGGATCGGTCGCTCGGTACCTCGCCGGTCGCGGTCTGCTGCTCGCGTACGTACGCGAGGAGGTTCGTCGCCGCACTGGCGCCGAGCCGCAGGTCACCCTCCAGCATCCGCACCGCGTCTCGGTCGCTCGCGCGCGCGATGCGCCGCGTGAGCGCACCGATCGCTTCTCCGAAAGCCCGCGGACGGCCCGGGCGGTCCCCATGCCAAAAAGGCATCTTTCCAGGTTCGCCGACGGCGGGCGTGACCATGACTTTGTCATGAGTGATCTCGTCGGCGCGCCACGAGGATGCACCAAGGAGAAACACCTCTCCCTCGCGCATCTCGAACACCATTTCTTCGTCGAGCTCTCCGACGCGCTTGGACCCCTTTTCGCCGCCGTCGCGCAGGAAGACGCCATAGAGCCCCCGGTCCGGGATTGTCCCGCCGTTGGTCACCGCGAGGCGCTGCGACCCCTCCCTGGCCGAGAGGCGGCCGCGCGTCCGATCCCAGGTGATCCTCGCGCGAAGATCCCGGAAGTCGTCGCTGGGATAGCGCCCGCTCAGCATATCGAGGACACCCTCGAACGCGCTCCGCGGCAGCTCTGCAAAAGGAGCGCAGCGCCGGACGAGACCATAGAGCGCGTCGACGGTGAGCGGTCCCGTGCAGACGATTGCGACCACCTGCTGCGCGAGGACGTCGAGGGGGTTGCGCGGATAGACCGTCTCTTCGACCGCGCCCGCGTGCATGCCTTCCGCCGCCGCGGCGCACGCGAGAAGGTCTGCGCGATGCTTCGGCATGAGCACCCCCTTCGGCACGCCTCCCACGCCGTGGCTGGCGCGGCCGATGCGCTGCATCCCGGATGCGACCGACGGCGGTGATTCGATCTGTATGACGAGGTCGACGGCGCCCATGTCTATGCCGAGCTCGAGCGAAGACGTGGCCACAATGGCAGGGAGGAGACCGCGCTTCAGGCGGTCCTCGGTCGAAGCGCGGTTCTCGCGTGCAACCGACCCGTGGTGAGCGAGGGCGATCTCCTCACCGGCCACCTCGTTGATTGCGCTGGCCAGCCGCTCGGCCAATCGACGGCTATTCACGAAGAGGATCGTCGAGCGGTGGGCACGCACGAGCTCGACGATGCGCTGGTGAACCTGTGGCCAGATCGTGCGCCGCGAGCCTCCCGAGGCGGCAGGACCCGACGCGAGCTCGTCGATTTCCCCGAGCCGTCCCATCTCGACGTCGGGCACCTCGACCGTCAAGTCGAAGGACTTTCTGTGGCCTGCGTCGACGACGGTCACTGGCCGAGGGGCGCCTCCGTCCAGACCGCCGAGGAGGCGCGCGATCTCCTCGAGTGGGCGTTGGGTCGCGGAGAGCCCTATGCGCTGGAGCTTGCCCGCGCCGGTTGGCCGCAATGTCTCGAGGCGCTCGAGCGAAAGAAAGAGGTGCGCGCCACGCTTGGACCCGGCAAGGGCGTGAATCTCGTCGACAATGACCGTCTCCACCGATCCCAGCAGTGAGCGCGCGTTGGAAGTGAGGAGCAGGTACAGAGATTCGGGGGTCGTAATGAGCACGTCAGGGGGTGCCCGCACCATGCGCGCGCGGTCGGCTGTGAGCGTGTCACCGGTTCGAATGTCGACCGTCGGCACCCGCACCGTTTCGCCACGACGCGTGGCGGTTGCGACGATCCCCGCGAGCGGTGCGCGAAGGTTGCGCTCGATGTCCACTGCGAGCGCCTTCAGCGGCGACACGTAGAGCACCCGGCACCTCGCGCCCTTCGAGGGCTCCGCCCCGTAAGCGAGCTTGTCGAGCGCGGCGAGAAAAGCCGCCAGCGTCTTGCCCGAACCGGTCGGCGCCAGCAGCAAGGTGGAATCCCCCCGCGTGATCGGACCGAACGAAAGCGCTTGCGCCCGGGTAGGCTCGCCAAACGCACTGCGAAACCACTCCTGCACAGCAGGACGAAAAGGGGAAAGAGGATCCTTGGCCACCGCGGAGATCGTTAGCCCGCCCGCGCGCGAGTGCCAGGCGGTCGGCTAGGGAGCGCTCTCCGGCCCCGATGGTGCCGCGAGTCGGAGCAACGCCAGTGCGAACGCAGCGCGGCCGCCCGCATCTCTCAGGCTCAGCGTGCCGGCGCGCAGCCCGGCGTAGAACGTGGACAAGTTCGGCCCCGCCGCCGGTAATACGGTCAGGTCCGGCACCATGCTCGCGAACACCAGCCCGCAGAGCAGCGCCGCGAGCCGCCGCAGGGCGGCAAAGGTATCTCGCGCGAGGTCGTCGAGTGGCCGCTGCTCCTGCCGTGCGATCAGGTCATGGGCGGCCGCGTCGTCGAGCTGGAGGAACATTGCCAGCACGGCCAGGTCATAGAGCGGATGCGCCAGCCCCGCCGCATCCCAGTCGACGAGCCAGGCGCGTGCGCCATCCCAGAGGACGTTGCCCGGGTTTAGGTCGTTGTGACTGACGACGCGGCGCGGGTCGCGCGCCAGCGTCTTTGCGATTGAGTCCAAGACCGGGTCGACGGCCGCTACCCACACCGGAAACCCTGGCCGTCGCCGCTGCGTGGCGTAATGCTCGTACGCCTGGTCCAGAGGGTTACGCTCCTCGACGCCGGTCCTATCGATCGCGTGGAGCGCGCGAAGCTGCTCTACGACGCTCGCGATGGCCGGGCCTCGCTGCGCGGGATCCATGAGGGCCGCGACAAGCGGGACACCCGGCGCGCGGCTCGAGACGATTGCGCGTGCCGCATCGTCGACATACACGATCGCCGGGGCGATGCCTTGCTCGGCAGCGCGGCGCAACACGCGAAGCTGCTGCGCCCAGCGTGCAGTGCCCCCGCCTTCGGCGTTCACGCGCAGCACGAGATCTCCGCGCGTGCTGGTTACCGCGTACACGGCTGCGCCGGACAGGCCCCCCGAGATGGGCTGCACCGCGCTGATTGCGCCCACGTGCTCCTCGGGCAGGAGATGAGCGAGCGTCGCCGCGTTGCTGGCAGGGACGACCATGCATGCAAGTTATAGCCGAGAGGCTTTGCTGCGCAGAGTGTCTATCCTCCTGGGGTCCTCGCCGCGCAAACGTGCAGCCCCAGCGCGCCGACGACGCATGCCTGCCCTGCCGAACACTCCCTCGCCGATGCGCACAATTGCGCTCCCCCGCTCGAACCCCGCCCTCCCCTGCAAGTGCCTGCGCAACTCGCCGTGCCTGCGGCAAGGCAGCAGACCTCGCCCGTGTCGCACGTGGAGTTGCTCGTGCAAGTGAGGGTCACTCCTGCAGAGCACTGTCCCGATGGCACGCACCGCGCTGCCGTTGCAGACGCGACGCAGCACTCCTGCGTATCGGGATCGCAGCTCGCCGCGCCGCAAGCGATCACATTGTTGCCGACCGTCCCTGTGGTCGAACCCGTCGAGCCGACAGGGGACCCGGCAGATCCGACAGCGCTGCTCCCCGATCCGGCATTCGAGCCGCTGGATGCGCCGGACCGGCCGTTTGCCGCCGGCGCGCCGCTTGATCCGGTTGTCATCGCGGCTCCCTGGCCCGACGACGAGGAGCCGCTCGCAGCGCTTCCCGGAGTGGCTGGCGCGGGTTCACTTGCGTCGAATCCGGCGTCCCCGACGAGCGGGGAGAGATCGAGCGCCGATCGTCCGCCGCACGCTGCAGCTATTGCGAACGAGAATGCGATCGGCCTTGCATTGAATTTCATGGCATTGCTCTCGGCTTTGACGACGGGTGGGGTACGCCTCGTCAGCATACCAATCTGCCTCCGATTGCCACGGTTAACCACTGCCGCCGGCGTCGACCGTTGGCGCCCCTGCATCGCTGCTGTTGAGAACGGCGGCCGCGTCGGTAGCGGGGCTTGCGCCCGTGTCTCCGGCTCCGCTTCCACCGTCGGGCACCGTCACGGGGACGCAGATTCCAAGAACCGCGCTCGGCGTGCCGGAAACGGTCTGGCATTCCCAACCGGCCGCGCCACCGGGGCAATCGACGTTATCTGTCGAGGCTCCGCCGCACGCGGGCGGACTGTCCGCCGGGCACGAGGCGGCGCAGGACGTGCTCGATGGCGTATTGGCCGTCCCGACAACGACGCAGCAAAGTTGGCCGCCCGTACAATCGCTACTTTGCATGCAGGGGAGCGCGGACGACCCGCCGGGACACGCAGCTGCCGTAGCCGCGCAAGTTCCCTGCACCTGCCCAGCCGACGAGGCAAGGCAGCACACGGGTGCGCCGGAAGGACAACTCGGACAATCGTTCGTGGCAGTCGCGGGACCACTGTTGCCGCCGCCGCCCATGCCGCTAGCCGCGCTCTCCACGCCGCTCCCGCCGCCATTGCCGCTGCCGTTTCCGTTGCCCGAGTTTGCATTGCCGCTGCCGCTGCCGCTGCCATTGCCACTGCTACCGCCGCCGCTGCTGTTGCCACCACCACTACCGCTCGTTGCGGAGCCGGTCGTAGTCGAGCTGCCGCCGCAAGCGATCGCAAGTGCCGCGCCTATCGAAAACACCAGACACACCGTTGCGCTTCTCATTGCTGCCTCATTTTTTGGTTGGCACTTTGTGATGTAAGGGTCGACACGTCCAACTTCCGAATTACCGCGCTCGGCTTTCGCCGCGGCGCTCGCCGCGGTCTTCCGAGGCGAGTCGGCGGGCTTCTTCGTAAGCGAAGCCGTCCGGGAAACGCGCGATGTAGTCCTGCGCAGCACGTGCAGCGTCGGGCGATCCGAGCGCAACGAGAACCCGGAAGAGCGCGACGTGGGCATCTTGCGCGAGCGGCGCATCCGGGTAGCGCCGGGTGAATTCAGCAAACAGCCGAACCGCGCGCTCGCCTTCGCCTTGGTCTCGCGCCTGCGTTGCCTGCGAGAACAAGCGATTTTGATCTGCGAGGTACGTCTCGTCCTCCGACCTCTTCTTCGGACCGCCGTCAGACGGCTCAGAGCTTGCCCAATCCGGCACGCCAGGTAACGCCCGGTCGCGATCATGCAAAGCGCCCGGGACGCTGGCGCCTTTGTCGCTTGTTGGTGCGATGCCGTTGGTCGTTCCGATTTTTCTGATCGGCCCGATGACTTCGGGCAGCTTCTCGAGGGAGGAGGCCCATTCCATTCCCGCGTCGAGGAATATGGGCCGATCTCCTTCTCGTACCGTAACGACGCCCTCGGTTACCACGACACGCGTCCGTGGCGAAGCGAAAGGTCCTGACCGCGTGACTTCTACCGAGAACGTCGTGCCGTGCACCGAGACCAAGGTGTTCGGCGTGCGGATTCCGAAGAAATGTCCGCGCGGCAGCTTCGGCACATGCACGCGCACGAATCCTTGATTGAGCCTGAGCTCTTCGCGCCGGCTGATCCCCAGCTGGGCGTCGGGTAACGCCAGTTGTGTCTCCGGACCGACCTCGACCTCTACGCCGCTCAGCAGCTGCAGTCGAGAGGGCCTCGATGGATCGGCCTCGAAATGCGAGCTGGGCATGATCATGGGGAGCACCGATGCGGCAGGGGGGACGAGAGCCGATGCGCTTACCGTGGCAAAGGAGGTGCGGAGCGACGGGGGGAACCGCGCCACGATGGGCACGCCCATAACGTGCGTGAACGACAAAACCAGGCCGACCAACGCGGCGGCCAAGATGCCAACAACGAGAGCGGGCCGCCGCACGAATCGCGTCCGCGGGGCGGGTGAACGTTCGATGATGCTCCGAATCGCGTTTACGATGGGTGTGCGACGCTCGGGAGTCGTCGCGTGCGGTCCGACGACGAGCGGCAGCCGCGCCCAACGCGCGAGCACATCTGGCGTCTTCGAAAATCGTGCGCTCATTTGGGCTCGTCTCCGTCGCCGAGCTTCCGCAGAAGCTCTCGCCGGCCGCGAACGAGCCGAGACTGCGCTGCCGTTACGGAGATCCCGAGGATCCTTGCAGTGTCCACGAGCTCGTGGCCCAGCACGTCGTGCAGAACCAGCACCATGGCCCGACCGGGGTTCATGACTGCCATTTGCGCCCGCACGACCCCAATCTGCTCCCGGACGCCGATCTCGCGCTCGGGATCGTGGGAAGCACGACGCTCGATACTGCTGGCCAGCACTCGCCTATCGAACACGCGGTTGGCACGCCGACGTGAGCGCATGAAATTGAACGCCACGTGAGCGGCTACGGACGAGGTCCAGGTCGACAGGCTGCAGGCTCGCGAAAAACGTCGCCGCACCAGGCTGAGGACGACCTGCTCGAACGTGACTTGCACGAGGTCGTCCCAGTCGCACTGTGAGCCGAGAAGACGGTAAAGTGTTCCTTCGATGACGTGAATGAGTCGGTCGTAGAGATCCCCCGCGAGACGGGCATCGCCGTTTGCCACCGCGTCGATGAGAGCGTCGTCCTCCAACGGTTCAGGGACGCCGGGCGGAGCGGGTACCGGCGCTATCCGGAGCCGCCTCTCGGCACTGCGTGGACCCTTTTCTGCGCTCACCCTGCGCCGCTTCCTTTCTGCTTCTCGATGATCAGTACCCGCTTCCCCTAGCGGCAGGCAGTGCGTAAGACGTTTTCGCAGCTGGGGAGAGACCACGACGTCATGGAAAGCTCGAAAAACGTCGTTCAAAAACGGAATGGGCCCATCGCCGCCGTCTGCTTCGTCCCACGTAACGAACAAGACGCCGCCGTTCAGGTACGCAGGTGACGCCTGGATCATCGAGACCGTCGTCTGCAGCCATGCGTCGTCCCTCCACGGCCAGTCGTGAGGGGTGTAACCGGCCGTTCCGGATGTAAGGCAGCCGAAGTGCCAAATTCTTCGACGGACGGTCCGGTCGCGGTGGCTTCGAGCTGGTCTCGATCCGCGGGGAACCGCCTGCCGCGGCCATGCCGAACAATCGTGCGGTGCTCTGCCTGGTCGGCCGCACCAACGGTTACTACCTGAATTGCAGCATCGACTGTGTGCGGGCTCGCGCCAGCGCACCGGAGGAAACAGATGACCACTCGTGAATGGGTATTGGCGCCGGCACCGGTGTTTGCGCTGGGTCTGGCTGCCGTCGTCGCGTGCGGCACCGAAGGTCCCACAGGCTTTGGCGACGGCGGTACGTCCGTGGCGGCGGGCAGCGGTTCCGCGTTCGGCTTCGGCAACAGCGGCAACAGCGGCGGCAGTAGCGCGGGACCTCCGGCGAGTGGGGGGGCTTTCGTAGGGATCCTCGGCGAAGGTGGCGCGGCCCCGACCTCCGGCACGGGGACGGGTCAGGCATGCTTCGCTGCCGGCAGCACGTTGCTTTGTTGCGGAAGCGGGACGCGAACGTGCAACGGCTCGGGCGAATTTTTGACCTGGGGTCCATGCCTCGATCATGGCGGCGCAACGCTGACCTGCGACGGGTGCGTGGCAAAGGAGAACGGGACGGGCTGCGACGCAGGTGTCGACAGCGGGCATGACGCGGGAAAGCCTCCGCCGCCCGCTCCGCCGCCCGCGATTTGCAAAGACATGGCCATCAGCACCGAGCCGGAAATTCTCGTCGGGTATTCGCCGGCGCTCGGTCAAACAGTCGGGATGACCGGGCAGATCAAGGTGTGGGTCAACGACGAGAATCCCCCGTTCATCGCCCCGGGCGAGCAGGTCGATCTCAAGACGGGAGCCATCACGGCGCCGGGAAACCGCACCGCCAAAGCGCCCGATGGCTTGTTGTGGGAGCCGGCGCTGTACATTGCGCCAGAGACTCCGCAGAACGGCGGCACGCCGCACTTTCCGCAGTGGGTCAAAGGATGGTTCGACAACAGTCCGCCGACCGGCAACCGTCCGATGCAGGTTCCCGGAATGGACCCGGTTCCGCCCGGGATCAAGCTTCAAGAAAAGTGGACGGCCGAGGAAATCTGGGACGTCAGCGCCCTTGGGTTGGCGCCCGGCACGTACACGGCGGTCTTCGTCATTCATGACGGCGACGACGATCGTGCCATCGGCTGCGTCACGATTGTCATTGCGCCCTGAGCGGACTGCGCAGAGCCTGGTCGCTGGCGGGTATGCGATCGGGAGTCGTCGACATGCAGGCTCGCTTCGTCGAGGACGAGCGCGGAGCGGGAGGGGAGTTGCGCCGGTTCCTGCATGTCGTGGATGTGGCGCGCTCCCTCCTGATCGTCGCGTTGCTTGGTTGCGGTAACACTGACATTGACCTCTTCGGGGACGGGCGCGATGGCGACGGCGCCGCTGCGCCCGTTGTCGCGCGTCCAGATGCGGCCGAAGAGGCGGCCCCCGCCTCGCCCTTCGACGCTTCTGGCACTCCCGATGAAAGTGCGACCAATCCCGCGACCGACGCGCAGGGACTGATGGGAAGCGGCCTCGACTCGGCGGCGCTCCAGAGAGAGACGGGAGGCGCCGCCTGCGTCGCTGACTCGGACTGCCTCGACACGGCGCAGGCGCATTGTGATCAGCGCCTGAACGCGTGCGTGCAATGTCTGACCGACAGCCATTGCGCTGGCAAGCCCGAATCCAAATGCGATCGCGTGACCGAAACCTGCGGCCTGCCCTGCACGAGCAGCCGGGATTGCGCGGCGACCCATCAGACGTGCGACACGGCGCAAGGTGTTTGCGCGGAGTGCTTGAGCGATGCCCAGTGCTCGGGGCAGACGCCCCGCTGCGACATGCAGCAGCGCGAGTGTGTTCAGTGTCTTTCGCTCTCGGACTGCTCTTCGCCCATGAAGTGCTGGCAACAGGTTTGCGTCGCGTGCGTCATCAATTCGGATTGCACCGAGAGCGGCGCCTGTTCGGCCAGCCACGAGTGCAACTAGCGCTCACTCCGCTCTAATTCTGGCGGCCAGCGTCACGACCCATTGGTGGTACCCTCGCCGCATGCTCAACCGTGCCGAGCGGAGCACGAAATTCGCAAGCGAGGTTGAACCCGTGCGAGGGCTCGCAGTCGTCCTTGCGCTTGCGCTCGCCGTAGCCGCGCTGGATTGCCGCCACCCCGATCGCGCTGCGGGGGCCAACGGCGCGACGACCCGCGTCGGCGTCATTACGGCCGTGACCGGCACGCAGGCCGCCTTCGGCCAGGCGCACCAGAGGGGGTACGCGATTGCGCTCGAGGAGATCAACGCGCAAGGCGGCGTGCTCGGAAAACCCGTGGAGCTCGACATCTACGACGATCAGAGCAAGCCCGACATCGCGCTTCAGGGCGCGAGCAAGCTCGTCGACCAGGACCACGTCTCGATCGTGCTCGGCTCGTACTCGAGCGAGAGCACCTTGGCGCTCGTGCCGACGATGACACGTAAAGAGGTCCCGCTCGTCATGCCCACGGCGACGGCCGACAACGTCGTGGAGCAAAATTCGCGGTGGGTCTTTCGCCTATGCGCCGGCAGTGCGGATTACGCCGCGGCGATGGTCGACGTTCTCGTGAAGCACGGCGCCCCGAAGACGATGGTCCTCGTCTACGAGAACACGAATTTTGGCCAGTCGCAGGCCGCCGCCATGAAGAAGGCGGCGACCGCGAGCGGGATCGAGGTCATCGACCAAGAGCCTTACAACGCGGGGTCCACCTCCTATTCGCCGATGCTCCAGCGGGTAAAGGACAAGAAGCCGGACGTCGTGTACTTCGCCTCGTACCTCCTAGACGCGACGACGCTCATGCGGCAGACGCACCAGATAGGCCTCGACGCACGCTTCTTCGCTGCCGCGGGCACTGGGTTCAGCGCGGCCGAGTTTCCCACCGAGGAGAAAGGCGCCGGCAAGGACGCGGAGTACACGCTCGCCGCGTCGCAATGGGTGCCGCAGGTCAGCTGGCCGGGAGCCAAGGAGTTCGACGAAAAGTTCGTCGCAAAATACGGGGCACACCCGGCGTACCACGCGATGCAGGCTTATGCCGCGCTCAAAGTCGCCGTGGCGGCGATCAAGCAGGCCGGCAAGCTCGAGCCCGCGGCCATTCGCGACGCGCTGAAGTCGCTTCATCTGGATTCCGCCTTCGGCCCGATAGCGTTCGCCGAGAACGGGCAGAATCATCACCCCGTCGTCATCACCCAGGTCCAGAAAGGCAAGCACGTCGTCGTCTGGCCCCAGGACGTCGCGGTTGCCCCGCTGCTCGACACCCCCTCCTGGCGCGATCGCTCACCCTAACCACTCGCGAGCCCGTGGCCATCCTCCAAGCCATGCTCACGGGCCTCCTGACCGGGGGCCTCTACGCGCTCATCGGAATGGGGCTCGCCCTCATTTTCGGAGTGATGCGCATCGTGAATTTCGCTCACGGCGCCTTTCTGATGGTCGGCATGTACGTCGCCTATTTCGTGTGCACCTGGTTGCACGTCTCTCCGTATCTCGGCTTTCCGCTGGTAATGGCGGTGCTCTTCGGGCTCGGGCTCGGAGCGTACGGTCTGCTCGTCAGGCACGTGATGTCGGCTCCGCACTCGATGCAGATCTTACTCACCGCAGGGATCAGCCTGTTCTTGGTCGGCACCGCGCAGATCGTCTTCGGCGCCGACTACCGGCAGCTCAACTTGCCCATGGCGTCGCACAACGACCATGCTCTCGGGTTGACCATCAACCGCGGGTACCTCGTGTCGTTCCTGCTCGCGAGCGCGGTATCTGCAGGGCTCTACCTGCTGGTCGCACGCACCGACCTCGGACGTGCGATGCGCGCCGTCGCCCAGAATCGCAGCATCGCGGCGCTCATGGGGATACGGGTCGAGCGTGTCTCGGCGATGACCTTCGCCATCGGCGTCGCCTGCGCGGGCCTCGGTGGCGCGCTTCTCTTGCCTGTTTTTTACACGTATCCGACCGTCGGCGAGCCGTTTCAAATACGGTCATTCGTCATCGTCGTCTTGGGAGGCATGGGCAGCATCGAGGGCGCTGCGTTGGGGGGCGTGATTCTCGGTGTCGCAGAGAGCCTCACCGCTTACCTCTGGTCGGACAGCTATTCCCAGGTCGTGAACTTCGTCCTCTTTCTCGTCGTCCTCGTGTTGCGGCCGGCGGGCCTCCTCGGCAAGGCCGCGGCATGACCGCGCGGCGATTCGTCCCGCTGGGTGTCCTCGCGGTCGCGGCTCTCAGCGTGCCGCTCTGGATCGACGCTCCGTTCGTGATGCAGCTGCTGGTTCGCGCGGCGCTCTTCGCCGTCGTCGGGGTTGCGTGGAATGTCATCGGAGGGTACGCCGGCCAGCTGAGCTTGGGTCACGCGGCGTACTTCGGGTGTGGCGCCTATACCTTCGCCCTTCTCCCGGCGCGGTTCGGCATCGGCATGTGGCTCGCCCTCGCTCTCGGGAGCGTCGTCGCGTGCATGGCCGCGCTGGTCATCGGCTCGGTGACGTTTCGCCTGCGAGGCCCCTACTTCGTGCTCGCCACGATCGCGACCGCTGAAATTCTTCGGTTGCTGGCGCTCAACTCCGAGCTCACGCACGGCGCGATCGGCCTCCTCGCGCCGTCGCTCTTCGCCAATCCCGGTGTCGATTCCAAGTTCTACGGCGCCGCGGTCGTTCTGCTGTTGGCCTCCCTCGTCTTTGCCGGCTGGGTGCACGGATCGCGCTTCGGGTATTCGCTCCGCGCGGTGCGCGAGAACGAGGACACCGCCATGGCCGTAGGGATCGACCCCGCCCGTTGCAAGCTGCTCGCCCTCCTCGCGAGCGCTTTGTTGACGGGACTGGCGGGGGGTCTCTACGCGAGCTTCTCCCAGTTCGTCGGGCCGGAGAGCGTCTTCTCCATCGATGTCTCCGTGCAGGCGGCGCTCATCGCGGTGCTGGGCGGCGTCGGAACGGTTTGGGGACCCCTCTTGGGGTCGCTCGTTCTCACCCTTTCGTCCGAGCTCTTCAAGGCTTTCTTCCGAGAGGCCCATTTGCTCGTCTACGGCCTTCTGCTGGTGACGGTCGTCCTCTTTCTGCCGGGTGGCGTGGCCAGCCTGATGCCCCGTTTGAGGCGGGCGATTGGGCGCGAGCGTCCTAGCTCCGAGCGCTCGAGCGCGTCTCGGGTGTCTCCAAAGGACGACCGGCCGTGACCGTCGCGCTGTCCGTCCGCCAGCTGACAAAGCGCTTCGGCGGCCTGCTCGCCGTGGACGACGTGAGCTTCGACTTGCGTGACGGCGAGATCGTCTTTTTGATCGGCCCGAACGGAGCAGGCAAGACGACGTTGTTCAACCTCGTGAGCGGCTTTCTTCGACCGACGGCGGGGACCATCGTGTTCGAAGGGCGCTCGCTCGCGAAGATGGCGCCATACGATGTCACTCGTCTGGGCATCGGGCGTACGTTTCAGATCGTGCAGCCGCTCGGCAACCTCACGGTGCTCGAGAACGTCATGTTGGGCGCATTTTTGCACGACCGCAGCGCCCGCAGAGCGCGCGAAAAGGCCCTCGACTGCCTCGCGTTTCTCGGCCTGGAGGGCCGCGCGAGCCACCTCGCGAACGGAATCCCGCTCGCGGCGCGCAAGCTCCTCGAGATCGCGCGTGCGCTCGCCACGAGACCGAAGCTGATTCTGCTCGACGAAGTCATGGCCGGGCTGAACCCGTCCGAGGCGGCGATGGTCGTGCAGGCGTTGAAGCGGCTGCCGGAGCGAGGCGTGACGACGCTCGGAGGCGTCGAGCACATCATGCGCGTCGTCATGGCGCTCGCGACGCGCGTCGTCGTGCTCGACCACGGAAAGAAACTCGTCGAGGGGGAGCCAGCAGAGGTCACGCGCGACCCGCGTGTCGTTGAGGCGTACCTGGGAGCGAAGTTCAGAGCGGCGCTCGCGACGCGCGGAGGGCCGCTCCCGTGAGTGCCGGCCCGGCGAGTGCGAGCGCGACCGTTCCGGTGCTCGCTGGGCTCCCTCTGCTCCTCGAGGTCGCGGACGTGACGGCGTTCTATGGCGACTTTCAGGCCCTATGGGGTCTCGGCTTCGAGGTGCGGCAGGGAGAAATCGTGGCGCTCCTTGGCAGCAATGGGGCAGGAAAGACGACGCTCCTCCGAGTCGTCTCCGGGCTGGTGAAGGCGCGGACCGGAACGGTTCGCTTCGAAGGTCGCGACGTGACCAACTTGCCGCCGGACGCGCTCGTGGAGATGGGCATCGCGCACGTGCCGGAGGGGCGACAGCTCTTCTCGGACATGACCGTGGAGGAGAACCTTCAGGTGGGCTCTCATGTGCGGCGCAGCCGGCCGGCCCGCGCGGAGCGCATCGAAGCGATGTACTCGACGTTTCCCATCCTGCGCGAGCGCCGACGCCAAACGGCTGGGACGCTGTCCGGAGGCGAGCAACAGATGCTGGCCATCAGCCGCGCCCTCATGTCCCAACCCAAGCTCCTGCTCCTCGACGAGCCCTCGCTCGGCCTGTCGCCTCTCTACACGGAGCAGACCCTCGCCGTCGTGAAGAGCTTGGCGGGACCCGAGCTAACCATCGTGCTGGTTGAGCAGAAGGTCATGGAGGGTCTCGAGATCGCCAGCCGCGGATATGTGATCGAGAACGGAAAAATCGCCACCACGGGCAGCGCCAGCGATCTCGTGAGCGACCCACGCATTCGCGAGGCGTACCTGGGTCTGTAGCCGCGACGCCGAGGAGCAGTTTGCCGAAACGCAGGCGGCAATCTGGCGCAAGATGGAGTAACCAGCGGTTCGCAATTTCGGAGAGCGCCATGGCCCAGATCCATCCCGTTCAACTGAACCGACACCGCACCGCCAACGACGCGACCCCCGAGCGAGCAGAGAGCGACGACAAGGCGCCGGCGTGGTCGACCGAAAAAAGCGCGGAGCTTTATCAGATTCGCGGGTGGGGAGAGCCTTACTTCAGAGTGGGCGAGAACGGTTGCGTCGAGGTGCGCCCCGATCCGCTCCGCGACCGCAGGATCGATCTGTTTGGCCTCGTCAACGAGCTGAGCGCGCGAGGACTGCAGCTGCCTCTTCTCATTCGGTTTTCCGACATTTTGCGCGATCGCATTCGGCGTCTGAACGAATGCTTCGGCCGCGCCATCGCCGAGTACGGCTACCAGGGCGTTTACCGCGGCGTCTACCCGGTGAAGGTCAACCAGCAGCGCCACATCGTAGAAGAGGTCGTCGAGTTCGGGGCGCCGTGGAGCTACGGGCTCGAGGCAGGCTCCAAGCCGGAGCTCCTCATAGCGCTCGCGAACGCCCAGGAGAGCGGGGGGCTCATCCTCTGCAACGGGTACAAGGACAAGAAGTACATCGAGACGGCGCTCCTCGCGCAGCGCTTCGACAAGACGGTGTTCGTCGTCCTGGAGCGCATCGAGGAGCTCGCGATGATCCTGGATGCCAGCGAAAAGCTGGGCATCGCCCCCGTGATCGGCGTTCGCGCCAAGCTGTCTGCCAAGGGCGTGGGCCGCTGGGCCGACTCCGCGGGGGACCGCGCCAAGTTCGGGCTGACGTCGTCCGAGATCGTCGAGGTCGTCGACCGCCTGGCGGAGCGGAACCTTCTCTCGAGCTTGCAGCTCCTACACTTTCACATCGGGAGCCAGGTCTCCAGCATCATCCCCATCAAGAACGCGATGTCCGAGGCGGCGAACATCTTTACGGATCTCGCAAAGATGGGCGCGAACATGCGCTACCTCGACGTCGGGGGTGGCCTTGCCGTCGATTACGACGGGTCAAAAACCGACTTTCACGCCTCGAAGAACTACAACGTCCAGGAGTACGCGAACGACGTCGTGGCAAGCATCATGGAAGCTTGCAACAAGGCCAACGTGCCGGTCCCCACCATCGTGACGGAAGCGGGTCGCGCGGTCACCGCCCATCAGTCGGTGCTGGTGTTCGAGATCGTCGGCACCAACGAGGTCCGGTTCGGTGAGCCGGAAGAGCCCAAGCCGGGAGCGCCGGCCGTCATTCGCGGGCTCTACGACACGTGGAAGCACGTCATGCCCAAGAACGTCCAGGAGGCGTACCACGACGCGACGCAGGGAAAGGAAGAGGCCGAGAGCCTCTTCAAGTTCGGATACCTCGGCCTCCGCGAGCGAGCGCAGGCGGAGCGCACCTACTGGAGCTGCTGCGAAAAGATCCTCGGTCACGTGCGCCGGATGAAGTTCGTGCCCGAGGAGCTGCAAAACCTCGAGCGCGTTCTCGCCGCCATCTACTACTGCAACTTTTCGGTCTTCCAGTCGGCGCCGGACACCTGGGCCATCGACCAGCTCTTTCCGATTCTGCCCATTCACCGGCTCGAAGAGGAGCCCACCGTCCGCGCGACACTCGCGGATCTCACGTGCGACAGCGACGGCGCGATCGATCATTTCATCGACCGGGAGGACGTGAAGAAGGTCCTCGAGGTGCATCCGTACCGGCCCGAGGAGCCGTACTTCATGGGCCTCTTCCTCAACGGCGCGTACCAGGAGATCCTCGGTGATCTCCACAATCTGTTCGGCGACACGAACGCCGTCCACGTGCGCCTCGGCGAGCAGGAGGGCTACCACGTCGCCCACGTCGTCAAGGGCGACTCCGTCGCCGAGGTGCTGCACTACGTGCAGTACTCTCCGGAGGACATGATCGAACGCGTGCGCCAGCAAGCGGAAATAGCGCTGCGGTCCAACCAGATCACGCTCCAGCAGATGCGCCTGCTCATGCGCCATTACGAGGAGAGCCTCGGCAAGTACACGTACCTCAGTGACGACGAGGAGTGACGGCCGCGACTGCGGCGGGTGCCTCAGTTGACGAAGAAGCCTCGCGAAAGGGTGACCTCCCGTCCGTCGAACTCCGGCACGAGGGCAGCCTCGAGCTGCTCGCCGATGCACGTCAGCGCTTCCGCCGGCGGGGCGACCGGCGCTTCGAGTGCCGCGCGAGCGACCCGCCCGCTGTTCTGGAAGGTCACGTGCATCCGCAAGTAACCTGGTTGCAGGCCTTGGTCACGGCAGCGTGCCAGGTCGAGCTGACCGAGCGCTCCGTAGCCGGCCCCGAGATGAAAGAACGCTGGCTCCGGGTCGACGCGGCGTGTGGTCGCTCGCCCAGCGACGCCAGGAGGCGGCGCGGGTGGCTGCGCGGGTGGCTGCGCGGGTCCCGCCCCCGGCTCGTCCTCGTCGTCCGTCACGGGCGGAGTCATGAAAACCTCCCGAATGGCGGGAGGAGCTTCCGGCGGCGCGAGCGGTTCGTCACCCGCCGGGTATTCGGCCGCGCGTTCCGCAGCGCTCTCGCGGACGCAAGCGGCGGGGAGAAGCAGGAACAAGGCGCAAGCGAGCCGGGCGCTTCGCATGCGACTGTCGTAGCAGGCCCAATGGCGCCCGCCAGAGCGGGGATTGGGGGTTTGCGATGACGCGGACGCCTTCGCGCGCGAGCTCGACGACTGCCTCCGTCGGGGTCACGCTGTCCGGTCCGCGCGGGCCAAGACCGACGAGCGCCTCGGCCCGCGTGGCCCTGCTCCTCTTCGCCGTGGCGTGGGGCAGCAACCATTTCGTGCCGCTGCTCCTCGTTTACCGGGCGCACCTCGGGCTATCACCCGTCGATCTGGCGACGCTGTTCGCAGTCTATGCCGTTGGGCTCGTGCCCGGTCTGCTGGTCGGCGGGCCGCTGTCCGACCGAATCGGCCGGCGCCGCGTCGTGATTCCCGCGTCGTGCGTCGCACTTTGCGGGACGGCGTTGCTCGCGTTCGGGGCCGAGGGCTTTCACGTCCTCCTCGCGGGTCGCTTCGTCGTCGGCATCGGCTCGGGCGCGACGTTCAGCGCCGGCACGGCGTGGGTGCAGGATCTCGCCCGCTCCCGGTCGGCCGGCACCGGCGCCCGGCGCGCGTCGATGGCGCTGTCGAGCGGCTTCGGTGGCGGCCCGCTGCTGACCGGGCTGATCGCCCAGTGGGCGCCGGATCCCATGCGCCTGCCTTACGTCCTCCAAGGCGCCGTGCTGGGCGCATGCCTCGCCGCTGTGCTGCTCTTGCACGAAAAACCAGGGGTGGCGCCAACGAAGGCGCTGCCGGGGGATTCCGATCCGCGACGTGCGCTTCGTCTCCCGCCGGGCCTCCTTCGCCTCGTCGGGCCCATCGGTCCATGGGTCTTTGGGTTCCCGTCGATTTCGTTCGCGGTGCTCCCGGCGCTCGTCCAGGCGCGCGCGCAGCAGGGCGACGCGATCGAGCGCTGGCCAGTGGCCTTCGCGGGCGTGGTCACGGCGACGACGCTCCTTTCTGGCGTCGCGGTTCAGCCCGTCCTCAAGGCGTGGTCACCGCGCACCGGCGCTGTCATGGCCCTGGCACTTGGGTCGGTCGGCGTCTTCACGGGGCTCGCCGCGGTGTCACTTCGGTCGCAGGTAGGTCTGCTCGTCGCCGCGGCGCTGCTTGGGACCGGTTACGGGGGGACGCTCCTCTCGGGGCTCCGGATCGTCGAATCGAGCACGACCCCGGAGGATCGCGGGGCGGCAACGAGCGTATTTTATGTGTTCGCGTACCTGGGGTTCGCTGCGCCGCTCCTTCAAGCAGCGGCCGCGCGTCACATGGGCGACGCGCCCGGTCTCCTGATCGCAGCCGCGATTGCGGCGGCTACCGGGCTCTTCGTGGCGAAGCAGCATCCGTCGCCCGCGGTGTGTCGCAAATGAGTCCCGCTGAGAGTGCATGGGCGCCGATGCGTTTGCAAACCGTCCCGACCATTCGGGAGAAGCGCTCTTTTCGCCAGAATGCTTCACGCAGATCGCCGACATCGTGGCTGGCACCATCCTTGCTCCCGCACGGCCCCGCATGAGAACCTCTCGTACGATGATGCTGGTCCCGTCCCTTTTGGCAGTCTTGGTCGCCGGGTGCGGCGGCGGCAACGATCAGGAGGCGAAGGCCCCGGAGAACGCATCGGCGTCCATGCCGGAAGCCAGTACGTCCGCCACCGCCCAGACCGCTTCGGACATGGGCAGCACGGTGACGTCGAACAACATGGTCGACGCAGGCGGCACGCCGACCGGAGCGACGGGCGGCGGCGAGACCACCGCGACGAACACGGACACGGCGCCGGCGGTCACGCTGACCGATTCGCAAATCCTCGAGATTACGCACGTGGCCAATGTCGGGGAGATCGAGCAGGCCAAGCTCGCGCAGACCAAGGGCAAGGACGCGCGGGTCAAGGGTCTTGCTGCGATGATGATCAAGGATCACAGGGACGCCGATACGAAGGGTATGGCGCTCGGCAAGAAGGCCAGCCTAAAGCCGGACGCGAGCCCCACGTCGAGCTCGCTCGAGAGCGACGCCAAGAGCATGACGGACAGCCTCAAGTCGCAAACCGGTGCCGACTTCGACAAGAGCTATGTCGACGCGCAGGTGAAGGAGCACCAAGCGGTGCTCGACACGATTGACCAGAAGCTCCTGCCCAGCGCGAAGAACGCAGACGTCAAGGCATTCCTCACGGAGGTGCGGCCCAAGATCGCGATGCACCTGCAGCACGCCCAGGACTTGCAGAAAAAGATGGCAAAGTGACGAATCGGCCTCGTACGCGGGGCCGCGCCTAACCCTCCGCACCTGGCGGAGGGACGCAGGTTACCCTGCCGCGACGCTTGCTTGCGAGACCGCGGCAAGGAGCGAGGTCACTCTCCGGGCGAACCCGTTCGGGTCATCGAGAGGCGCGCCCTCGGCGACGAGTGCCTGCTCGTAGAGGACCTCGATCCATTCGTCGACGTGTGCATCTCCGCGGTCGGCGAGCGCCTTCAAGTTGGTCATGATGGGGTGGCGGGGGTTCAACTCCAAGATGCGCGTCGTCTTGGGGACGTCTCGTCCCGCCTCGCGAAGGAGGCGCTCGACGTATCCGTGCGTGCCGCCCTTGGGCAGCACCAGGCAGCACGGCGAATCCGTGAGGCGATCGCTGGCGCGAACCTCGGTCACCCGATTGCCGAGAACGGCGCGGACGCGCGCGAAGAGCGGGAGGAGCCCGTCGGTGACGGCGTCGTTCGCGTTCTTGCTCTCGTCCTCCGGCGCGATGTTCAGATCCGCGCGCATGGCCGAGACGAAGGGCACGCCCTCGAATTTGCCGAGCGCCTCGGTGGCCCATTCGTCGACGGGGTCCGTCATCAGCAGCACTTCGTATCCGCGCCGCCGCAGACCTTCGAGGTGGGGTGTGTTCTCGAGGCCACGCCGCGATTCGCCGATGACGTAATAGATTGCCGACTGGCCTTTCTTCTCCTTCATGCGCGCGACATAGTCGGACAAGGAAACCAGCTTTTCACCGGCCGTGCTCTCGTACCGGAGCAGCTTGGCGAGACGATCACGGTGCTCGAAATCCCCCGCCAAGCCACGCTTCACGTACGGGCCGAAGGCCCTCCAGAACGTGGCGTAGTCGTCGGGCCGCTCTCGCGCGATCTCCTCCAAGGCGTCCAGCACTTGCTTGACGACCTGCCGCCTTATCGTTCGCACGGCCGACGACTCTTGCAGGACCTCCCGTGACACATTGAGCGGAAGGTCGTCCGAGTCGATGACCCCGACCACGAAACGCATCCACTCCGGGACGATCTCCTCGCAATCGTCCATGACGAGGACACGCTTTACATAGAGGCGCACGCCCCGGGGCTTCATCCCGAAGCGAAGATCGAAAGGAGGCTCGCGCGGCACGTAGAGGAGCCCCGTGAACTCCTGCGTGCCCTCGACCTTGAAGTGCGTCCGCGCGATGGGCTTGTCGTCGGCGCCAGATGGAACGCGCGCGAGATGACGGTAAAACTCGTCGTACTGCTCCTCGGTTATCTCGTTCTTGTTCCGCTGCCAGAGCGCGCTCGCCTTGTTGATGACCTCGTACTCGGACTTGGCATCAGCGCCGGTGCCCTTCGTCGCGAGGAGCTCGATGGGATGGCTGACGTAATCGGAGTAGCGCATGACGAGCTCGCGCAACCGCCAGTCGTCGAGGAATTCACGCTGGTCCTGCCGCACATGAAGCGTGATGGCCGTGCCGCGCGCCGTCCGGTCGTGAGGCGCCACGGTGAATGTGTCCTTGCCCTCGGACACCCAGACATGCGCGGTCTGACCCGGTCCTGCCGCGCGCGAAACGACCTCCACCCGGTCCGCGACGAGGTACGCGCTGTAGAATCCAACTCCGAATTGGCCGATGAGGCGCGCGTCCTTCTTGCCCTGCTGCGCGAGCTGCTCGAGGAACGCGCGCGAGCCGGAGCGCGCCACCGTGCCGAGCTCGCGAACGAGCTCGTCCGCGGTCATGCCCACGCCCGTGTCCTCGATGGTGAGGGTGCCTGCTTCGCGATCGGCCCGGATCCGGATGGCGAGAGTCGTGTCTCCCTCGTAGAGGTCGGGCTCCGTCAGGACTCGGAAGCGGAGCTTGTCGAGAGCGTCCGATGCGTTCGAGATGAGCTCTCGGAGAAAGATCTCCTTGTGGCTGTATAGCGAGTGGATAACGAGGTGGAGGACCTGGCTGACCTCCGCCTGAAAGGAGTGAGTCACGGCTTCGGGCATGCGCCGACAGCGGTAACTCGTCGATCGGTCGTGTCAAGTGGTTGCGTGGGGCGAGCGGCTGCGCGCTACGCTGATTGCCGGAACGTGAGCTTGGCCGGTGACAGACAGACAGCGGCGCGATGCGCGGCCGGGAGCTCGTGGGAATGAGCGACCCGGCCCAGGCGCGCCCGCGCCGTCCGGCCGATCACGGGTGCCCCACCGCCCGTTGGGGGGCGCTCCTCGCAGGCATCGCGCTTGCGATGTGCAGTCGGGCTGGCGTGCGCCCGCGGGCCACCTCGGCGCCAGCGCCTATCGGTCTGCAACGTGATGCAACCGAAATGGCGGACGCGTCGGACGACGCCCTCGCCCGACCCGGAGACCCGCGCCGCGGAGGAGCCATCGCGCTGCCCGAGCGCGCCATCGACGCGTTGGTCGCCGAGTCCATTGCGGCGCAACGGGTGCCGGGCGCGGTGGTGCTCATCGGTCGACGCGAGGGCATCCTCTTCCGCCGAGCGTACGGCTTTCGAGAAGTGGAGCCCGAACGCGTCGCGATGACGGTGGACACCGTGTTCGACCTGGCGTCGCTGACCAAGCCGTTGGCGACGGCGACCACGCTCATGGCTCTGGTCGAACGCGGAGCCGTGGGTCTCGACGAGCCGCTCGTCCGGTACGTGCCGGAGTGCCGCAGGGACGGCAAGGGCGCGATCACGCTGCGGCACCTCCTCTTGCACGTCTCCGGGCTTCCCGCCGACACGCCCAAGGAGGACTTTGCCCAGGGGCGCACCGAGGCCATTCGCCGGATATGCAGCGTCTCATTGCGCGGCGTCCCGGGGACGGTGTCCATCTACAGCGATCTCGGTTTCATTCTGCTCGAAGAGGTGATTCGCCGGGTCACCTCGCGCGAGCTCTCCGCCGTCGCCGGTGAGCTGGTCTTCGCCCCCCTCGGAATGCGAGACACCGGGTTTCTCCCGCAGGATGCGCTGCGGAAGCGCGCGGCGTGGACCGAGCTCGTCGACGGCGAATGGCGCGCCGGCGTGGTTCACGACCCACGCGCCTTTCTGCTGGGCGGAGTCGCGGGGCACGCGGGCCTCTTCTCGACGGCGGATGATCTCGCCGTCTACGCGCGCGCCCTCCTCGGAGGAGGAGAGGTCGACGGCAAGCGAATTCTCTCGCCGCGCAGCGTCGCGGCCATGATCGCGCCGCACGATGTCCCGACGGGCATCCGTGCGCTCGGCTGGGCCGTGCAGAGCCAGTGGCGCGGCGACGGGTTCTCGCCGAGGGCGTTCGGTCACCTGGGATTCACCGGGACTTCGCTCTGGATCGACCCCGACAAGGACCTCTTCGTGGCGGTGCTGACGAACCGAGTCCATCCCGACGGCAAAGGCGACTCGAAGCCGCTCGCCGTCCGCGTCGATACGCTGGCTGCGCAGTCGGTCGGGTCCCAGGTCGGGCGTGTGGACTGCCGCCTTCCCACCGACGGGGTTCTCGCCGGGATAGACGTGCTGCGCGAAGAGTCTTTCGAGCGGCTTCGTGGCCAACGCGTTGGTCTGATCACCAACGCGAGCGGTCGCGCCCGCGACGGAACCCCGACGGTGGACCTCCTGATGAACGCGCCCGGTGTGCGCCTCACCGCCTTGTTCGCGCCCGAGCACGGCCTGAACGCCTTGGCCCAAGGCCACGTCGCAAGCTCGCGCGACCCGCACACGGGTCTCCCTGTTTACAGCCTCTACGGCGAGGCGCTGGCTCCCACGGCCGAAGCGCTGGCCACGCTCGACACGCTCGTCTTCGACGTGCAGGACGTGGGCACGCGGTTTTTTACGTATGCGGCCACGATGCGTCGCGCCATGGTGGCCGCGAGGGATCACGACGTTCGGTTCGTCGTTCTCGATCGACCCAATCCCATCGGTGGTCTCGATGTGGCCGGGCCAGTCACGGTGCCGCCCTCCGGCTCGTTCGTGAACTACCACTCGCTGCCGGTACGCCACGGAATGACCCTCGGTGAGCTCGCGTATCTGCTCAATGCCGACGATCACCTGGGCGTCGCGCTCTCGGTCGTTGTGATGCGCGGTTGGCGGAGGAGCGCGTACGGCGACGAGACCGGCCTTCCCTGGGTGAACCCCTCGCCCAGCCTGCGGAGCGTCGAAGAGGCCGTGCTCTATCCTGCGCTGGGTCTGCTCGAGGCCACCAACCTCTCGGTCGGCCGCGGCACCGACGCGCCGTTCGAGCGCTTTGGAGCGCCCTGGATGGACGGAAAAGCCGTGGTCGCCGCGTTGGAGGCGGAGGGCCTCGACGGAGTGGCGTTCGCGCCCGAGACATTTACGCCGGACGCTGACCGGTTTGCTGGCCTGCGCTGCGATGGCGTCCACGTACGGGTCCTCGACCGGGCGCGCTTCGAGCCAGTGATGACCGGCCTCGCCACGGCCCGTGTGCTGCGCCGCCTCTACCGTGCGTCGTGGGACTTTCCCAAGCTCGGGCGCCTGCTCGTGCATCCCCAGGCGATGACCGCCATCGACGCCGGTCTGCCGCTCACTGCGATCGTGGCGACCTACCGCGAGGAGCTGCTCGCCTTTATGGCCAAGCGCGAGAAGTACCTTTTGTACGGCGCCCGCGACTGCGGTCCGGCTTCGCCGGCGCCTCTTCCGTGACGCGCGCTCCTCAGCCCAGCTGGGAGCTGGCGGGTTGGGTGCGAAAGCCACCGTTGAGCACGGTCGATGATTGGCCGATCACCTCGTCAGTCCGTACCTTGAAGCTGATCAAGGAGCTCGGGCCGAAGGCGGTGCTAATCGCCACATCTGCCGCATCGCGACCGTGCGCAATGAGGACACGCCCGATGCGAGGCACGTTGTGGCGCGCGTCGAAGGTGTACCACCGGCCGTTGAGGAACGCCTCGAACCAGCCCGAGAAGTCCATCGGCGCGTCCGAGACGGGCACTCCAATGTCGCCGAGATAGCCCGTGCAATAACGCGCAGGGATGTTCATACAGCGGCAGAACGCGATCGCGAGGTGAGCGAAGTCGCGGCAGACGCCGGCCCTCTCCTTGTACGCCTCCCACGCGGTCTTGGTCGACCGCGCGAAGCCGTACCCGAACTGAATGTGGTTGTGGACGAAGTCGCAAATCGCCTGGACGCGCTGCCAGCCGGGCGTCGTGCCGGCGAAGAGCCCCCAGGCGATCGGGGAAAGAATGTCCGTCTCGCAATACCGGCTCCCGAGCAAGAAGCGGAGCGCCTCCTCGGGGAGAGCCTCCACGGGCGTCTGCGGCGTTCCCGGCGCGACGATGTCCGGCAAGCCGGAGTCGTTGACCAGGGCGTCGGTGAAAATGCGTATCTCACCGGCCGGCGCTACGAGACGCGTGCACCAGTTGCCGAACGAGTCGCGGTACCCCGCGACGGGCGACGACGGTTGCGTGCAGACGGGATCCGGGACGACGATGTCCGAAGCGCGCGACGAATGGATATTGAGGGTGAGAATCATCGGCGTCGCTTGAGGGCAGCTGTATTTCAACTCGTAACCGACACGTATTTGCATGATGTTCCTCGCTCTCTTTGCTCGCGTTCTTGTCCCTCGCTCGATCATGGGCCGGCGCGCCGAGCACCGCGGGGACGGACGCGCTGCTGATCCGCGAACAGAAGGACTCAGGATGAATGGGGCGTTTGGGGCACGGCGTTTAGCATGGCTCGTGCCATTGGTGCCCGCGAGGCGTGTACTGCGCGCCGTGGCTATGGTCCCGCTCAAGAATGCCCATCGCGCCATCGGGACCGACGAAATTGTCGGTATCCGCGCCGCGGTTTTCTGTCTCTCGGGCGTGGCACGCGTGCAGTGCCTCACGTCCCCGCGCTGGCCGTCGGTCGCCAGCACGCAAAAACGCTTTTTGAACGTGCGGAGACGCTTTGTTACCGAACAACGTCGCTTCGCCGACCAACAAAGCCGGCCTGCCAATGTACAAAGGCGCTCCGCCGATTGAATCCGACTGTTTTTCAATGAAAAAAGACGCTTTGCCGGTCGGCAAGGGCGCTCCGCCAACGAAAAAAGCGGCTGTGCCAGCCAACAATGGCGCTCCGCCAACGAAAAAGGCGGCTGTGCCGGCCAACAATGGCGCTCCGCCGATTGGATGCGACTGTTTTTCTATCAGCAAAGACGCTTTGCCGGCTCGCAAGGGCACGCCGCCAACGAACAAAGGCGCGCTGCCGATGAAAAGAGACACGCGACCGGTTGGAAGAGTCGCGTCACCAACGGAAACAGGCACTTTGTTCCCTGCCGATGACGCTCCGCTCATTGGACACGTGTCCCGCCCAAGGGAACGGGAGGCTCTTCTCAACGGGAAAGAGGCGCCGCCAGAGGACAGTGACACATCGCCAAGAAGCAAAGACACGCCGACAGAGGACAAGGAAGCCGGCGCTGCGCGCGATGCCCGCGACCGTTTCGAAGAACGGCCGCGTGGGACCGCCCCAGCGCATGCGGTCGTCTGACCTGATGACGCAGCGCTCGCGACTGTGCGCTTCGTTCGAGAGCCTTGGACCGTTCGAGGGGGTTGGAACATCTATGGCGTGATGAAGAGCCACTCGTTGCACGCGGTCGTTACGTCCGGAGTCCTGGTCTGCTTCCTCGGCTGTAGCGATACGCCGGCCGGCAGCAGCCCCGTGGCCAGTGGCCCGGGCGGCGAGGCGGGGGCGGCCGATGCGTCGATGGCGGTGACGCCCAACCCGACAGGCACGGGCACGGGGACCGTTTCATCGCCCGATGCCCAACCCTCGACGACACCGTCGACTCCTGACGCAGACAACGGCAGCCCAGGCGCCGACGCGTCGGTGCCTCCTCCGGACGCCTTCGTGCCGCCGGACGCGCCGGCTGCCGACGGCGGCGCGACCAGCTCCTCGCCAGGCGACTCCGGCACGACTGTGGCGCCGGGGACGTGCGCGACGGGCATGGTACGCATTCCGGCGAAAAACCAGAGCTTCATGATGGGCTTCGACCCTGCCGAGGCGCCCGGCACGGTCTGGGCCTGCTACCTCGGCAAGCACCAGGTGACGTTCACGCATGACTACTGCATGGACGCGAACCTCGTCACGCAGGCCGAGTTCTCCAAGGCAATGGGCTTCAACCCCTCGAAGCACAAGACCGCTGACCTCACTCTCCCGGTCGACTCCGAGACCTGGTACGACGCCGTTCTCTACTGCAACAAGAAGAGCCAGACCGACGGTCTGCAGCCCGCGTACACGCTCGGAGCGGTGACCATGAATGGGCCGAGCGCGAGCAACATCGCCAGCGTGGCCGTGGACATCACCAAGAATGGGTACCGCCTGCCGACGAACGCCGAGTACGAGTACGCCGAGCGAGCAAACACGACGGGGCTCTACTTCTTCTCCCCGACGAGGACGCCGGACATCACGACACTAGGTGCCGTTTACGCGTGGTACTCGGTGAACTCGGGCGGCGTGACGCAGCCCGTCGGCAAGCTGAAGCCGAACCCGTGGGGCCTTTACGACATCGTCGGGAACCTGTTCGAGTGGGAGCACGACTGGGAGGGCCCCTACGCAACGACGCCGGAGGTCGATCCGCTCGGCCCGGCGACCGGAACGGGCTGCGGCAGCTTCGGCTTGGGCATCCAAAAGATGGCGAAGGGCGGCTCCTGGCACACGGACGTCGCGACGCATATGCGCATCAGCTACCACTTCAAGTGGGCGCCGAGCGCGACGCATGCGGAGCTAGGATTTCGCTGCGTGTCGACCGCCACGAAATGAGCCACGTGAGGCGCGCGCCCGGACAAATCCCTGGACGGCGATCACGTCCTGATTGACGCTGAGCCCATGAGGTCGCGCTCCCCAGCCGTTCACCGCCGTCGCTGGCGCTTTTTTGGAGTCTGCACCGTCGTGCCCGTCGCGTGCGGAGTTTCGTGCTCCACGAGCAATGGGACCGGGGACGGCAGCTCGGGAGCGCAGTCCGATGCGTCGGCGACGAGCGGGAACGAAGCGTCCGCGGGGTCCGGCATTGCGGCCAGCGGAACGCTCGCCTCGAGTGGCACCGGAACCGGCGGCGCTGCGAGCGGCATGATGAGCCCATCGAGCGGAGGGTCTGGTAGCGCGAGCTCGGGCACTTCCGGCGTCGTCGATGGTGGTGCGCTCGATTCGTCAGCCCCCGTAACGTGCGCGAATCAGCCGCTGTGCGATGACTTCGAAAGCTATGCGGCGGGAACGCTGCCGAGTGGCGGTCCGTGGGAGCTGATCACCGGGAACACAGCGGGGGCGCCCAACGGCCCGGTCCCGGGCGGGGGATCGATGGTCGGCATCGACCCGTCGCAGCACCACAGCGGTGTCAATTCGTTGCGCGTCGTCGGAGGGGATTCTTCCGGCTGGTACGCCGCCAATAGGAGTGCTTTCTCGAAGACCGGGCAACAGATCTACGTTCGCCTCTACGCGCGTTTTTCGGGCGACCCCTCGAGCGACGGAGGCGTCGCTACGCAAGGCCACAACGGGTTTCTGTCGATGTGGTCCGGACCGGCTGCGACGGCCGCAGACCCCGCGTTCTTCAGCAAGTACTACAGCCTGAATGCCGACAATACAGGACAGCTTCGAGTCGGATTCCAGGCCGGCATAGTGGACTGGAACGCAGTGCTGCACACCACGAACGGCAGCCAGCTCGACAGCACGCTACCCGACCTGAGCCCGACGGGCATCGCCCAAAGCGTTTCGCCGCGCGCGAGGCAATGGGATTGCTACGAATTTCACATCGACCAGACGAACAATCATATCGAGTTTTGGTTCAACTCGACGAAGGTTCCGGGCCTGAGTTGGGATGGGACCGACGTTCCTCAAGTGAGCGATCAATGGACGCGCATGGGCCCGCCGCCGCTGCGCATCCAAAGCTTGGGGCTCGGTTGGCTGCAGCTCGGGACAGCGGAAACGGCCTGGTACGATGACGTCGTCGTATCGAGCAGCCGGGTTGGGTGCCAGTGACGGGACGGGGAGCTTGCGCTTTACGTTGCACGCCTCAAAGGCCCATAGCGGTTCGTTCATGCCGCAGCGGACCGCCGCAGATCGGGGGGAGAGGCAGACCGCGCCGTCGCACCTGCGGACGGCCGTGCAGGGGTGGGTTCTCGTTTTGGGGCTGGCCGTCGCGGTAGCGGCGGGCGTGCTGGCATGGCTCGGCCGACGCCCTGCCCGGCCCGCGTTGCCTCCCGTGGCTGGGCCGTTGCCCGATGGCGAAGACGAACCGGAGGCCGACTGGTGCGCTCCGGGGTTCGAGCCCATTGCCGGTGGCGGGTGCTTCGCGCAGTCGCCGGCGCCCTCCTCGCGCGGGGCGCTCCTCGTATATCTCCACGGGCGTTATGCGGCCGATGCATCCAGCGACGAGGTGGATCGGCAACGCCGCCTGGCGCAGCGCGCGACCGCGCGCGGGTTCTCGGTGCTCGCGCTGAGAGGCCGGCTGGGGACGTGCACCGCGCCGGAGCTCGCTGGGTGGTACTGCTGGCCGAGCAACGAGCGAAACGCCGATGCAGCGGAAGCGTTCGTGGGCTCCTGGGCGCGTGCGTTGTCGGCGGCGAGAGACCGTGCGGGCGCGGTCTCCACGGTGCTTTTGGGCTTCTCGAACGGCGGATACCTCGCAGGCCTCATCGCATCCCGCGCCTTGCTTGACGCGAAGGCCGTGGTGGTCGCGCACGGCGGTCCGGTCGAACCGGTGCGGGCACGGGCCGGGGCGCCGCCGCTGTTGCTCCTCTCCGCGGACGACGACGTGGCGCAAGACGAGATGATTCGCTTCGACGAGGAGCTGGCGCGAGAGGCGTGGCCGCACGACAGCTATGCGCGCTTTGGCGGGCATGCGCTTACCGACGAAGACATCGACGCGGCGCTCGCGTTTTTCCAGCGCAGGGGCGAGCGGCTTCCGCTCAGTCCGCCGCTTCCGCTGCACCGCCCGATCCGCCACGATCGCGATGGCGGCGTCGAGGGCAGCGTCGACGGCGACGGCGAAGCGCCGCAGGCCGAGGTTCTGGCGGATGACGACCTCCGCGCAGCGCCCGCCGCTCCGGGGCTTGCTCCTGCGCAATCGCCGACTCCGACGGAGTCGGTGCCGACCGAGCCGGTGCCGGTGCCTGGCTCCGCCCCGTCCGAGCTCCCGTCAGCCGACCCCTACGGTGTGGAGGTGCCCGCCCAGGGAACGGGCTCGACACCCTGAGCGCCGCCGCGCAGGGCGCCTCCGTGCAGCACGCGTCGGGAGGGGCCCATGCGGCACGGATGTCGCACGTTTGACCAGCGCGAGACGATGCGAAGCACGCGCGAGACGAGCGCGAGCGTGGGCGAGCGTCGGCCAAGGAGCATCCCGATGGAAGAGAACAAGCACAAGCACCTGCAGGAATTGCTGGAGGACTTCGATACAGTGATGCTCATCACGCGCCATGGCGAGCGCGAGCATGCGCGTCCGATGGCTGTCGCGAGCGTCGAGGGCCCGACGGTCGTATGGTTCCTAACCTCCGAGGAGTCGCCGAAGGCCGACGAGCTGCGGAAGGACTCGTTTGCGGCCATCACCGCCCAAGCAGGGCGCAAATTCGTCGCGCTGAGCGGGCGCGCGGAGCTTCTTCGGGATCGCGCCAAGCTCGATGAGCTTTGGAACGAGGCGTGGAAGGTCTGGTTTCCCGGCGGCAAGGAGGACCCCAGCCTTTGCCTGATCCGCGTCGTCGTGGACGACGCCGAATATTGGGACAGCTCAGGCCTGAAGGGGATCCGCTATGCGCTCGAGGCAGCGAGGGCCTACGTGACGGGAGAGACGCCAGCGCCGGCGCCAGGGCAGCACGGGCGCATCATCGCGTCCCATGCTCGCCCCGCGGACCGGTGATGCCGCCGAGCCGCTGTGCCGTTTCCGCCCGCGCGAAACGGCGCTAAGCAGGAGCGGATGAGCACAACGTCGTTGCGTGTCGATTTGAAGGAGAAGGTCGCGGTGGTCACCGGGGGAAGCGGCGTGCTCGGCTCGGCGATGTGCCGGGCGCTCGCCGGATGCGGCGCAAAGGTCGCGGTCCTCGGCCGCGACCGCGATAAGGCAGAGAAGCTTGCCGCCGAGCTCGAGCGCAATGGCGGCGTGGCTCGGGGAATCTCCTGCGATGTGCTCGACCGCGGTTCGCTCGAGAGCGCGGCGGCTGCCACCCTGAAGGCGCTCGGACCCTGCGACATCCTGGTAAATGGCGCGGGCGGAAACCATCCCAAGGGCACCGCCGGCCAGGAGTACTTCGACCCCAAGCCCGCGGCAGACGGCCAGCCTTCGGAGACGAGCTTCTTCGACCTCGACGTGACCGGCTTCAAGTTCGTCTTCGACCTGAATCTGCTCGGCACGGTTCTGCCGAGCCAGGTCTTCGGCAAGCAGATGCTCGGGCGGCCCGGCTGCGCGATCATCAACGTCTCGTCGATGAGCTCGATTCGCCCGCTCACAAAGGTCGCCGCCTACAGCGCGGCGAAGGCAGCCGTCAACAACATCACCCAGTGGTTGGCGACGCACTTTGCCCAGGCCGGTATTCGCGTGAACGCCATCGCACCCGGGTTCTTCATCACCGAGCAAAACCGTCGCTTGATGGTCCAGGAAGACGGAACGTACTCGGCGCGGGCCAAAAAGGTCGTCGCTCAGACGCCCATGCGCCGCTTCGGAGAACCCGAAGAGCTGGTCGGCGCCCTTCTTTGGCTTGCCGATTCTCGTTCTTCCGGGTTCGTGACGGGTACCATCATCCCCATCGACGGCGGGTTCGCCGCCTACGCAGGCGTATAGCGGGGCTCGCGCCGCGCGCGTCGCGTTTTCGTCGTGTGCGCGGGCGTTGGCAGCGTCACGCGCGGAGAATCATGGATACGTCGCGCGCGGAGAGTCATTGATAGGCAGAAAAGCGGAAGTACGAAAAATCGGCGCGGCCCGTTGGCGTGGTCCCCGTCGGCGCGACGGCGAAGAGGCCGATCGACGCCCCGTTCCAGCTGCCTTTCACGGCCTGCACCTGGACGAGCGGCGCGAATGCGCGGAGGGTGCTGCCGTCGAGCCCATACGAAAAGCGGCATTGCCCGCCGTCGGCGAAAGCAACCTGCAAGCGGACGGGCCCCGCGGGGAGCTTGTCGGTCGCAAGGGTCTGGCCGTTCGACGTGAGATCGACCCGCACGCCGGACGCGACCTCGGTGAGCGACAACGCGGGATAACCAACGCTGCCCAGGACAATGCCCGCGCTGCTCTGGCCCCCCGTCCCCATTAAGTGAAGCACCGTGTCGGCATGGAAGGATCGCGCGGGGAGCTTCTGCAGGAGCAGGTTCGGCGCTTGCTCCAGACCAGCGAGTACGCCGCCGGCCGCTGGCAGCGGCTGCGGGAAGAGGCTGAGCCAGCCGGCCTTCGCAGAGAGCGAATGCCAGCCGTCGACGTGATTCGCGTGCCATTGCCAGGCCAGTGAGAGCGCCGGCCCTTTGAAGTCGTCGCCCGTTTGCGGGACGGCGAGCGCCTGAGGGCAGGTGTCCGGCTTCTGGTGACGCAAGACCGGCTCGCGTACGCCGTTTGCGCCGGGAGCGCCCATGAGAGGCCAGTCGTTCTGCCAGGTGACCGGCTGCAGGTGGAGGATCCGTCCGTAAATCCCGCTGTCCTGGAAGTGCACGAACCACCATTCGCGGCCCGACGGCGTGTCGACCATTCCGCCCTGGTGCGGGCCGTTGATCGCAGTGCTGCCCTGCTCGAGGACGCGCATCGCCTCATACGGTCCATAGACGCTCCTCGATCGAAGAGCGACCTGGAAGCCTGACGTCACCCCGCCCGCAGGCGCGAGGATGTAATACCACCCGTTGCGCTTGTGGAGCTTTGGTCCCTCGAGGGTCGGATAGTTTACGGGGTCGGGACCGAAGACGTCCTTACCCGGCCCGAGAAGTTGCGTCGCGTCCGGCGACATCGGGCGCACGTGCAAGACGCTGTCTCTGCCCGCGTGCGATTGGACATAGGCGTGGACCACGTACGCGCTGCCGTCGTCGTCCCAGAAGGGGCACGGATCAATGATCCCCAGCCCTGCAACGAGCAGGCTTGGCGCGCTCCACGGCCCTGCCGGGTTTGGCGCGGTGACCACGTAGATGCCCTCGTCGGGTGTGGGAAAAAAGACGTAGAAGGTGCCATTGTGCTCGCGCAGGGCGGGTGCCCAAACGCCCGCGCTGAAGAGATAGCGCGAATAGCGCGCGTGGGGCACGTTCGTCAGCGCGTGTCCCACGAGCGTCCAGTTGACGAGGTCGCCCGAACGCAAGATGGGCAGCCCCGGCGTGTTCGTGAAGCTCGAGGCGACGAGATAAAAGTCATTCCCGGTGCGGATGACGTCCGGGTCCGAATAGTCGGCAATGACAATCGGGTTGCGGTACGTGCCGTCCCCCATGTCCGGCACGTACGGATAGCCGTCGGCCGGGGGGGGAGGGCCCGCGTCGCTCCGGGGACGCGCGATCTCTCGCATGACGAGCGGCCTAGCAGGATCAGCGCCACAGGCCACCTCGCAGGCGTTCGGCCCGAGCACCACGCGGGCGACTGCGAGACGCCATGGAGCCTTCGCCAATCGCGCAGGTTTGCATTAAGAAAGCACCATGCGACCTGTGTTTGCCGCCGCTCTCTGCGCCGCGGCTGCTGCAATGATGCTGCTCGCCGAGGGATGCGGCAGCTCGGGCTCCCCCCAGGCGCCGGCGACGAGCGCCACCAGCGGGACGGCTTCTTCCGGGGGTGGGACGCCGGCAAGCGGGAGCGGTTCTGGCGCGAGCACGGGGAGCGGCTCCAGCAGCGGCGCGGGTGCGGGTGCGTCCGGCGCGGGTTCGGGCTCGCCCACCGGTTCCGGAGCGTCAGCTTCGGGCGATTCCGGTGCGACCGGCGAGGGCGGTTCCCCGTCGACAGGTGCAGATGGCGGCAGCTCTTCGGCGAGCAGCGGCGGGCCGAGCGCCGGCAGCGGTGACTCGGGCACCGCCACCTCGGGCGGCACTACCGGCGACGGCGGCGCGTCGTGCGTGAGTCCGGTGGGCGCCGCGACGCGGGACTGGGGCAAGCTGTTTGCCGACACGGTCATCCAGCAGGGCTTCGGCACCTTCGGTGCCACGTCCTATCCGGTCGGGCTCGTGATGCACGGCATCTACAAGGTCTACAACCGGACCAAGGATCCTCGTTACCTCAGCTTCCTCACGAGCTGGGCGAGCGCCAACTCCAGCACGCCGCCGTCGACCAGCGTCGATGGGATCATGCACATGACAGCCGTTGCCGACGCGTACCAGCTTTCGATGAATCCCGCGCTGAAGGGGCCCCTCGATGCAACCAGGCGCATCTTCGACACGTACCCGAGGACGACCGACGGCGCCTTCTGGCACAACACCGGCGCGCGCGGGCAAAACTGGGGCGATACGTCGTTCATGGCCCTCTCGTTCTTGACCCGATATGGCGCGGTCATGAACGACACGACGACCTACGCGGAGGGGGTCAAGCAGATCACGCTGTTCGCGAGCCACCTGAAGAATCCAGCGACCGGTCTTACCTTCCACGCCTACGACGAGACCGGGACCGCGCCGTGGGTCGTCGCCGGAACGCATCACTCGCCGGAATCCTGGGGGAGGGCGATGGGCTGGTACCTCATGGCCACGGTGATGGTCCTCGAGGAGCTGCCCGCCAACGACCCCGGGCGGCCGCAACTCGAGGCCATACTGAAGGACTCTGTCGTCGCCTTGAAGAACTACCAAGACCCGGCAAGTGGCCGCTGGTTTCAAGTCATCGACAAGGGTTCGATGGCAGGAAACTGGCTCGAGACGTCGGCGTCCGCCATGTTCAGCTATGTCACCTGGTGGGCGGCCACGCACGGTCTGGTCGACTCGACGTACTGCAGTGTCGCGACGAAGGGCTTCAACGGGGTGCTCCAGGAGGCCTCAGCCGATCCGACCAAGCTGCTGACCGGCGTCTGCGTGGGGACGGGAGTCGGCGACTATGCGTATTACATTGGGCGGGCCCACACCCAGTACAACGATTTTCACGGGCTCGGCTCCTTCTTGTTGATGTGGGAAGGAATGCAGTGACAATCCCCTTTCAGTGGCACGTGCCGCCTTCCTGAAAGCCGGCCAAGACCTGCGCGCAGAGCGTCTGGTTGTTGCCGGAGACGTTGACGGCCAGGTCGCAGCCGGTCTTCGTGAAGCCGGCTGCAAGGCTCGCGCAGCAGGCAGAGAGCGCGGCGCACGTGCCCGTCGCCGTGACCGTCGCGTCCAGAAAGAAAGTCCCGGCATCGAAAGGGAAGACAAAGCCACTGCTGCTGCCGCTCGCCGGGCCACTCGCGCCGCTGCTGCCGGTTGCGGTGCCGCTGCCGGTTGCTGTCCCGCGGCCGGTTGCTGTCCCGCTGCCGGTTGCTGTCCCGCTGCCGGCGGAAAGCCCCGTGCTGCTGCCGCTCGCGCCACCACTGCTCGAAATGCCGCTGCTGCCGCTCGCCTGTCCCCCGCCTGCGTCGCCGCTATTCGGGCTGCTGCTGTCTCCGCACGCAACGAAAGCACCGATCGCCGGGACGGCGAGCCATCCAGCCCACAAGGAATTGATTCTCATCGGGAGGTACCTCCGCGGCGCGCGGTTCGGCGCACCAGCCACGATTCTATCGAGGGCGGCAAAATGCGACCACTTCCTGCCTCCCTCGGTGTAGCCAATTCCGGCGCAGGCTGATCACGTACGATTGGCATGCGAGCGGTCGTCGATGAGCCATGATGTCATGACGTGCTCGCGACCTGACCAGGAGCCCTCGATGCCAGTCACTTTTTGGCCGCACTCTCTCTCAACCCTTCGCGCCCCGCTTGGAAGCCATCGCCGGCGAGCGTTCGGTGGCGCCGCGGGCATCGCCCTGCTCCTCGCGGGCTGCTCGAGCACGCCTGGCTCCGACTCGGGCGGCGGCTCCGGAAAGAGTGCCCAAAGCGGCTCCGATGCGAGCGCGGCGAGCTCCGGCGCGGGTGGCTCCGGCGTGGCGAGCGCAGGGTCGGCGAGCTCGGGAAACGCGGTCGGCGCCTCCGGCAGCTCGGGTGGCTCGAGCGGAGTGTCCGCGACGAGTGGCTCGGCGGGACCGTCGCCTTCCTCGGGACAGGACAGCGGCGCAGGCAGCAGCGGGGGCTCAGCGGGGAGCTCTGGTAACGCGGGCTCCTCGGGGGCAAGCACGGGGGGAGACGCAGGCGGCGGCAGCGGCATGGCCACCGGGGTGCTGCCGGCGCCGGTCTCGGACACCGCTTCCAAGGTGCCCATCTCGAACGCAGGCGCGGGCTACACGGTGGGAGCCAATTTCCCGTATGGTCCGCATGCGCCGCAGCGCATCGACGTGATTTACCCGACCGGCGCGGGTCCGAAGGGCACGCAGGTGCTGCCCGTCGTGCTGATGTTCCACGGTGGGGCGTGGTTTCACTCGTATACGAATAACGCCGGGTCGGGCAAAGACCACATGACGACGTTCTTCGACCGCTTTTTGGCGCATGGATTCATGGTGTGCAACGCCGAGTACCGAGTGAACGACGGCACCGTCGACGGCGCACCGGCGCCTGCTGCCGTCGAGGACGCGCTCCTCGCAGCCAAGTGGTGCTGGGACTACATGGACTATTTTCATGGTGACCGGGCGCGCTACGTGGTGACAGGCGCGTCTGCAGGCGGGCACCTCGCGCTGATGGTCGGCATGGCCACCCCTGCTGCCATGCTGGGGCCCACATCACCTACCGATTTCAAGATCGCCGCCATCGTCGATGGATACGGCCCGGCCGACATCGAGGCCGAGATCAACGCCGTCGCGGCGCTCTGGATCCCGAGCTCGCTTCCAAACCGTGCAGCCATCGCCAAGCAGGTCAATCCGATGACCTATGTCCGCAAGGACATTCCCCCGCTCATCGCGGTCACCGGAGCCAACGACGGGACCGCGCCCGTAGCGGACACCCGGCGTCTGGTCGCGCTCCTGACCGCCGCCGGGGCCGACGCGACGATCCACGAGGTGGCCGGCGCGGGGCACGGCTTCGCGACACCGCCGAGCGCCTGGCCGGACGCCGAGATGGCGATGTTCACATGGCTCACCGGCAAAGGAATTGGCAAATAGTCAATCGTAGAGCTCCACGTGATCGACGAGGACGTGGCCCCAGCCGGTCGTGTCCTCGTCCACGATCGCGAGTCGTGCCGTGCGTTCTTTCCATGCCGAGACGTCCCACTCGATGCTATCCATTTCCTCGCTGCGCCTGCCGGAGGCGGTCAGGATCGACGCACCATCGACGAGGAGCTCCACCCGGACGGCCGGTCCAGAGCCTCCGCCGACGAGAAGGCTCATGCGGGGACGATCCAACGTGAAGGGCGGAGAGAGCGCGCGCCCGGTGGCGCCGTCGCCAGTGCGGTCGCCGTACGAGTTGGCCAGGCGGAGCCCCTCGAGCCCGACGATCGTTTGTTGGCAATCGCGCTGCTCGCCCGTGGGCCCCTGGGCGAAGGCCTCGCCGGACAGCTCCCAGCCCTCGTAGGTCGATTCGAAGTCGAACACGACCCGGGATCGCAGGTGGTCGGGCTTTCTTTGGTAAAGCGTCGTGGGATTGACCCCCGTCGCCATCGTCATCGGGACATCGAACGGAACGCGTCCCGCCGGCGCGTAGTATCGGGCGAGCGCTGGCAGAAGACCCGGGGCAATCGCGTCTTGGTCCACGATGGCCCAGTCGGCACGATGCTCCCTCATCCAGGCGGCGAGACGAGAGCCGGAGACTTTGCCGTCGTACGCGTCGCGCAAGGGCATCGCGTGTATCTGCGCGGTCGTCTTGCCGTTGAGCAGGGCCAGCATCGGGTGGCTGACGGCCAAAACCTCTCCTGGGAGCGAGCGGACCCACGCGTTGAGCCTTTGTGCATCGGCCGTCACCGTGCTCCTGGGCACGAACCAAGTCGGGTCGTAGCTGCCCCGCATGGCAACGACCGCGAAGAAGCCCGCCGCGCCACTGCGGCCGACCGACACCAACCACCCGCGGACCGATGACAAATCAACGAGATCGAGCGCCACCAGGATGGATGTCGGCCCGCCGAGGAGCGCGACTGGGATGAGGTTGTTCTGGCATCCGCCGGCCTTCGCGTAGGGCAAGAGCGCCGCTGGAAACGCCGCGAGGACCATTCCCACCCACAGGGCGCTCCGCGCGCTCAGCTTTCCGCGTCCTGCCAGGTACGCGGCGGCCATCGGAACCGCGGCCATGTAAGGGGCGCTCTTGAAGAGCTCCCAGGCTCCGAGAGGAACGCGATCGGAGAGGAACGCGTGGTGTCTCTGCAAGAGAAGGTACGTCATGAACCAGCCGTGCGTTCCGATCTGGAGAGCGACGAACGTGCAGAGGGTGAGGACGCCGAAGGCAAGTGTCGTCGCGATCGCGGCCCGGCGATTGTGGATGAAGAGGAAGACGATGATCCACGCGCAAAAGAAGACTCCCGTCTGCTTGGTGTAGATGGCCGCGGCCATCGTCATCGCGATGCCCATGACTCGAGTGGGCGTCATCTGCCGGCTGCTGGCGAGGACCGCGGCGAGAATCGGCAAGGCGATGGCCATCGAATCGTTTCGCACGAGCGCGTACCACCCGATCACCGTGGGCACCGTCGTGCCGATGGTGGCGAGCGCCACTGCCCCGAATGCGAAGCCTTCTAGGCCCGTGCCAGCTCGGCGCGCTACTTCGCGCGCCAGGAGCAGCGCGCCAAGCAAGAAGAACGCGACCGATACGAGTCGTGCCGGGGCATAGCCAAAACCGGCGATTCGGCCCACGAGGGCCAGCACGACGAAATGCAGCGGCGGGTAGGGGTAGGGCACGAACCCCTGCTCGGGGGAGGCATAGATCGCCTCGCCATGCGCAAAGCGCCAAGCGTGATAAATCTCTCCGCCCTCCATCCATTCGAGGTCCATCGGAAACGGGACCTGAAAGCGGAACAGGTGAAGGAGCAACCAGGCGTGCCACCCCGCGGGGAGCAGCGCCGCCACCATCACGGTCCGTCGCGCGACATCTCCGCGCAGTGCCGGTGCGCGCGAGAGCGCCGACGAATTCGCTTCGAGGCGTGGAGCGGCCGAGAGGTTTTGCACACGTGCGTCCCAAGCAACGAGCGCGCCCTCGGCCTTTTGCAGTGAAACAGAATGCGAAGACCGCGCGAAACCGGATCCGGCAGACGCTGGACTGGCACAACTCGCGTCAGTCGGAGGAGCCTATTGGAAGTCGATTAGCTCGATGTCGAAGACCAACGTGCCCGAGGGCACGCCCGGACGGGTGGGCTTCGTGCCGTAGGCGAGATCGCCCGGAATCCAGAAGCGCGTCTTTTCGCCTTTGGTCATGAGTTGAACCCCCTCGGTCCATCCCTTGATGACATTTCCGAGGCGAAAGCGCGCGGGCTCCCCTCGCGTGACGGAGCTGTCGAACATCTTCCCGTCGGTCGTCCATCCCGAGTAGTTCACGATGACGTTGCTCGCGACGGTCGGGTGCTCTTTGCCCGTTCCCGGCGTAAGGACGCGGTACGCCAACCCGGACGCAGTCTTCTTTGCGGTGGGCGGCGCGCTGGCGACGTCGGACGGGACGGCGGGGGGCTTCGGAGCGCGCGTGAGGTCGAGCAACTCAACGTCGAACACGAGGTCGCCCGCGGGAGCGCCCGAACGCGGGTGATCGCCGTAGGCGAGCGCCGCCGGAATCCAGAGCCGGCGCTTCTCACCCACGACCATCAGCTGCAGCCCCTCGGTCCAGCCGGGGATCACGCCATTGAGCGGAAAGCTGATCGGCTGTCCTTGCGTGACGGAGCTATCGAACATCTCGCCGCTCTTGGTCCACCCTGTGTAATCCACCTTGACCTTGTCGGTCGCGCCGGGATGGTCCTTGCCAGTCCCTGCTACGAGCACCTTCGACGCCAGGCCCGAGGCCGTTTTTGCGGCATCGGCAGGAGGCGCCGCGACGTCGGCCGGTGCGGGAAGGGTATGCGCCGCCTTCGCCGCGTCCAACGTGGGCTCCGGGCTCGCCGAGGCGGTAGGGGCGGAGGGGCCGGAGGGGCCGGAGGGGCTGGAGGTCGACGGCGGTTTGCTGCAAGCCATTCCAGCGATGTACCAGCACGCAAGGCAGATGACGATGAGCCGCTTTTGCATAGGCCGCGCTTAGCACGTCCTGCGTGCGGGATCGGCGCCCGCCGCGGCCTAATTAAGGCGCGCAGATCTGCCGTTTACGTTCGTGGTTTCTGGCCGGCAGGTTCGGCGTCCGGAAGGGTTGCCGGTCTCGATGCCGTCCTGCGCTCCCTCTCCGCACGCATGTCGAGCGTCCTAAAGAGAGTCGCGAGCTGCCGCACGAGCGCCTGCTCGTCTCCCTTGGCGGCTAGGGCGCCGTCGAATCCGAGCTCCGCATGAGCGCTCGCGATCTTCCGGTCCGACGTGTACACGAAGAGCGGACAGGCGTTCTTCATCGTGGCGGTAAGGGCCCGCATCGAGTCGAGCACCGACGCTCCGTTCAGACCGGGCATGTGGTAGTCGATAATCACGAGGTCGCAGGTGGGCAGGTAACGCGCGTTGCCGACGAGCTGCGTCGTCGCGAGCACCTCGTACCCCTTGGACTCGAGCGCGCGCTTGATCCGCTCGAGCATGATTTCGCTGTCGTCGATGACGAGAATTCGCCTGCCGCGATCCATGCACACGCCTCCCCCCTCTTTGCGCCCTAACGCCCGCCCGCCGCCGTGATCGTGAATCGTGTCCACTGCCCCGGGACGAACACCACCGACACGTCGTAACCGATCCGCGACAGCTCGCTGCGCACGGCGTCGAGCCCCACCCCGCGCCCGGCGAGCGCATCCGTGTTGTTGCGGGTGGTCAGGCCAGGAAGGAACACAAGATCTGCCGGATCGGCGGCCTGCTCGACCTTCGCGCGCCCGAGGATACGCCCCGCGTCGAGGCCGCGCCCATCGTCCTCCACCGTCACCGAAACGTGGGGCTCGCCGTGATCGGGGCTCCCCGTGGCGTGCTCGGTGGCCACGATGCGTATCGACCCTTCCCGCGGTTTGCCCGCGGCCTCGCGCTCGTCCGGCGACTCGACGCCGTGGGCGATCGCGTTTCGCACGAGGTGCGTCAGCACACCCGGCAGCACGTGCGCGAGCTGCGGCGTCACCATCAGCTCGCGCGGCGTGACATGAACCCTCGCCAGCTTTCCCTCCGCCAGGCACCAAGCCGGAGCGCTCGCGACCGCGCCGGCGGCGGTCACGCCGAAGGGCACGCTCATGAGGCGCGCTACCAACCTGCCGAGCGTATCGGACCGGTGCTGCGCGTGCTCGACCAGCTCGCGCAGCGCGGATCGTTGCACGGTGACTTGATCGAACACAGCTGCGCCGGCGGGTGACGCCGCGGCGAGCACTTCGCATCCGTCGTCGAGAGCGCGGCGGGCGCGCCCGAGGGCAGCCGCAAGGCTGGCGGCGACGTCGTTCGTCGACGACCCCGGTGCTCCGTGCGTCGCGAGGCGCAGCCGGTCGAGGTCCTCCTCGATGGCTTTCGTCGACGCCTCGAGCTCGACGAGATCGAACGCGCGAGCCTCTCCGCGGACGGTGTGTGCAATTCGAAACAGCTCGTCAATCGCCTCGATTGGAAGCGGATTGTCGCCCAGCAACGCCTCGGCTCTCTCCATGGCGGCGCGTGCCGACTCGACGAACGACAGAAAGACTTGCGTGCCACCGGCGATGAGCCGGCGCATCGCGGCGACACGGCTGGCGCGCTCCGCCTCGTGTGTCTGAACGACCTGCTCCAGCCGCCGGGCCTCACTGACGTCGCTCGCGAGGAGCATGAGCTGCGTAATCGTGCCATTGCGAATGAGCGGGCGAAATTCGAGTTGGAGGGGCAAAGGCACACCGTTCGCGCGCGGAAGGATGGCCTCGCGCGGGGCGTACGCCTCGCACGCGTCCCAGTCCTCGACGCGCGTGTGCACGGCCATGTCCAACCATTCGGCCAACGAGGTCGCTTCGAGGTCGTAGGCGGGTGCCGCCGGATAGAGCAGCTCCCGGAGTGAGCACCCTTCGAGATCGTCGCGCTCGAAGAAGCGCCGCGCCTGGCGCGAGGAGACACCGCGGACGGTGCCCGTCGCATCCACGGCGACGATGGCCTGCCGCATGTGGTCGAAGAGCTCCCGCAGATTGCTCGTGGCCGATTCGAGGGCACCGATGAGCGTCGCGTTGCTGAGGAGCACGGACAGATGCCGTCCGAGCATAGTGAAGTACACGAGGTCCTCTTCGAGGATGGCCCCCTGCGCGCCGCCGATCCCCTCTGCGACGCCTGCTACGAGCAGAATGTCTTTCCCGCCGTCCGTCCCGCCGTCAATCCGGAAGGAGAACCAAAGGAAGGTCTGTAGCCCGAGTGTCCTGGCTACCGTTGCCATCTCGGGATCGCTCGCATCACGAAAGAACCCGTCCCGACGCTCGCGCAAGACGCTGCGCCCCGCCTCGTCGAGGGTCAGCCTCGCCGTCAAAGCCGTGTGCGACAGCCCGTGGATGAGCGAGAGACTGCCGCTCGAGACGTCGAGCTCGAAGGCGGCTGCCGTCTGGAAGTGACGCTCCTCGACCATGACCGTGGTCCACTCGGCGCACATGGAAAGACCGGCCTCCGGCCTCGCCGTGAGCGAGAGCCGGTGGAACGCCTGCAGCCACGCCATGACCCGCTCTCGCCCGAGCCGCAGCGCAAAGACTTCGCGCTCACGCTGGATGAGCAGCATCGCCTTGGCTTTGAGCGTCTCGACGATGCGGCTCGGATCAGGCACGGCGAGTGGTCAATCGGCGAGCGCGAGGACGGGAAACGAAAAGTTCACGAAGCCAGGGCTGCCGTCGAACGGCGCGACCTCGCCCCAGGCGAGCATTCCCAGCCATGCGGGTCCGGGGCCCAGCGTCTCCTGCAGGTCTTGGTTCTCCTTCAGCGTCATTTCTTTGCCGAGGAACGGCTTCGTCCGCGCGCCGCACTCGAACCCAAGGACAGCACGAACTTTTCTGCCCCTCAACCGTGCGGCGAGCCGCTGGCCCATGGCGGCGGTGCCCTCGAGCGCCCCGCGGATCGTGCGATGGTTCAGCATGACCCGGGCGCCTACCGGAATGCCGGCCTGAAAGAGGACAGCCCTGCGGCTTTCGTCGACCCCGAACGCACAACGAACGAGGTAGACTTCGGGGTCGCCGGTCGGCAGCCCGATGCCGATGGCTCCGCTGTGGTCGATGTGCTCGGGCGCCTCGTGGCAGAACTCCTGCCAAACATCGAGCGCAGGTCGGCCGTCGAATTCCAGAACGGAGTTGCCCTCGGCCTTGGTGACGACCATCTCGATGCCCACAGGCGACGTGCCGTGGCACAGATCGAGCTCGGCGGTGAACGTCCCTGATAGTCCCGCGGCGACCGCAGTCCGATGAAACGCCTCCTGGTTCACGTACTGAAACGTCTGCTGCATCGGCCCCCAGAACTCGGCGGCGGCTCCCCCCACGATCGGGCACCGGACCTCTTCGTGCAGAGCACTGAGGAAAACCTGGAGATCGGCGCCGCAAAGGGGATCGTAGTGAAGGACGACGGTCCGGAGAGGACCGACCGCTTGCTCTCGCAGGGCGCGTCCGAGTGCCTTTGCTTTCGCGGCCGAGTCCACATGGAAGTCGCCGACGTGGCTCGCGCCGAGATGAAGCGAGTCGCCCCCGAGTCCCATGGCGCCCGCCGCGTACCCGTCTTCGACGACGGTGCCTCGCCCCATCACGCCCTGGCCGGAGCAGCCGATGACCGGCACGCCAGTCCCCGCCGCCTCGCGGAGGCCCCGCAAGAACGCGCGTTGATCGTGGCTGACGGTCGAATAGGCGACGATTCCGGCCAGGCGCTCGGCGCCGAAGGCCTGCCTGATTTCGCCAGCCAGCTCGAGCCCGCTGTCGAACGAGTTGACCTTCGTCGATGTCGCACCATGAGCGAAAATGGCCATCGTCCGTCCTCCCTCGACTATTTCTTTCGTCCGGATGTGTCGCGTGCCCGCTCCGACCCGGCGCGACCTCACCAGGAACGGCCAGTCTCACGGATGCGTGAGAGCCGACGCGCAATCGGTGCTCCCATCGGGGGCGTGATGCTACCTCAACCTTTCGAACGGGGCCCGTTTTGGGCGGCTGTGTCCGTTTGGGCCGTCTGGTTTTTCTCCGGGGGACTGCGCCACGAGACGCGTTCCTGGGGCACAATGCCGGCCGTGAAAGCGCTCGGTGTACTTTTCTGCATCGCGACGGCCAGCGCGGCTTGCTCCGCCGAGACAGCGCGTCCTCCGGCGCTTGGCGCGTGCGTGCCCGAGGGAGACGCCTCGTGCGTCCCGGTGCCGGTGGCGGCGACGATGACGTCCAGTGACGCGGGCTCTACGCCCTCGGGTGTCGCTGACGGGGCCTCCACGCCCTCGGGCGTCGGGGACGGCATGCCCTCGGCGGCTGCGCAGGTCGAGGGCGGCCTCGGTTCTGGTAGCCAATCGGGCGAGGGTGGGCCCTCGACGCTCGCGGCGTCGGGCGAAGGCGGGACGGAAGGTGGGCTCGGGACGATCGACGACTCCGGCCCCGTTGGTTTCGGGAGCACCGAGGCAGCCTCTCCGAGCGGTACCGGCTCGGAGTGACCGTCGTCTCCCCACCATGTGGATAGTCCGCCTCGCGCTCCGGCGTCCCTACACGTTCGTCGTCATGGCGATGCTCATCGTCGTCGCCGGGATTTACTCCCTCCTCGGGATGCCGACCGACATCTTGCCGGAGATAAACATCCCGGTCATCGCCGTGGTGTGGCAGTACGGGGGACTTCCGCCCGACGAGATGGAGCTGCGCTTCACCTCCAATTACGAGCGGGCGATCACGACGACCGTAGCTGGGATCGAGCACATCGAGAGCCAGTCGCTCTACGGCGTGGCGGTGACGAAGGTCTTCTTTCATCCCGGAACGAAGATGGAGATGGCCAACGCGCAGATCACCGCCGTCTCCCAGACGTTGCTCAAGGCGTATCCGCTTGGTGCGACGCCGCCGCTCATCATCAATTACAGCGCCTCGAACGTCCCGATTCTGCAGGGCTCCGTCCACTCGGACACGCTCTCCGAGCAACAGCTGCTCGATCTGACGAGCAACTTCCTGCGCACTGGCCTAGCGACCGTTCAGGGAGCGCAAATGCCGCTTCCTTACGGCGGCAAGCAGCGCCAGGTGATGATCGACATCGATCCGGCGCGGCTCTATGCGCTCGGTCTTACACCGGGCGATGTGAGCAACGCGGTGCAGGCGCAGAACCTCGTGCTCCCATCCGGGACGACCAAGCTCGGCACCCAGGAGCTGCTCGTTCGGTTGAACGGGAGTCCTGACACCATCAGCGAGATTGCTGCGCTTCCGATAAAGAGCAGCAACGGATCGACCGTGACCATCGGCGATGTGGCGCACGTGCGCGACGGGTATGCGCCGCAGACCAGCATGGTGCGCGCGAACGGGCGTCGCGGCGTCTTGATGACCCTCCTGAAGAGCGCCGGCGCCTCGACGCTCGACATCGTGAGCCGCGTCCGGGCGATCATGCCCTCTCTCCTCGCGACGCTGCCGCCAGAGTACAGGATGGATCTCCTGTTCGATCAGTCCGTCTTCGTGCGCGCCGCAATCCAGGGCGTCCTCAAGGAGGGGGCCATCGCGGCGGGCCTCACGGCGCTGATGATCCTCCTCTTTCTCGGGAGCTGGCGCAGCACGCTCATCGTCGTCACGTCCATCCCGCTCTCCCTCCTCGTGTCCTTCGTCTGTCTGGCGGCGCTCGGGGAGACGATCAACTTGATGACGCTGGGCGGGCTCTCGCTCGCGGTCGGCATCCTCGTCGACGACGCGACCGTCGAGCTCGAGAACGTCCACCGCAATCTCGCAATGAACAAGCGACTGTTGCAGGCCATCCTCGACGGCGCGAAACAGATCGCGCTGCCTGCGCTCGTGGCGACGCTCTGCATCTGCATCGTCTTCATCCCGGTCGTGTTCATCTCCGGGGCGGCGCGCTCGCTCTTCACGCCGCTCGGAATGGCCGTCGTCTTCGCGATGATGGCGTCGTACTTCCTGTCGCGGACGCTCGTGCCGACGATGATGCACTACCTGCTCGGCCCCGAGGTGACGCTCTACGCTGGCGGCGCGTCCGGTCCGCCGGGAGTGCCCGCGAAGAAGCGCGATGTCGTCTGGCGTGTCCACCAGCGGTTCAACGTCTCGTTCGAGAAGCTGCGCCGCTCCTACGGGGGGTACCTCGACTGGGCTCTCGACCACGGAAGATGGATTGCGGCGGGCTTCGCCGTCCTCATCGCGGGCTCGCTCCTCGCGCTCTTTCCGAGCCTCGGACGGGACTTCTTTCCGTCCGTCGACGCGGGGCAGATCCGCTTTCACCTGCGCACGACGCCCGGGACGCGCGTCGAGACGACCGAAAACGTGTTCGCGCGCGCCGAAGACCTCGTCCGTGCGGTGATCCCGGCGGAGGAGCTCGAGACGGTGATCGACAGCATCGGCTTGCCCATCAGCGGTCTGAACCTGGCCCTCGGTGATCCTTCGATGATCTCGTCCGCGGACGGGGAGGTGCTCGTCCAGCTCAGGCCCAAACACGGGGCCACGCCCGGGTACGTCAAGGAGCTTCGCCGGAGGTTTCCGCTCGAGATGCCGGAGGCCGACGTCTTCTTCCTCGCGCCGGACATCACGACCCAGGTGCTGAACTTTGGCCTGACCGCGCCCATCGACGTGCAGATCGCCGGCCCACGGGGAAACAACGCCAGCAACTACGCGATCGCCCGGCGGCTGCGCGAGGCGATGGCGCACGTTCGTGGCGCCGTGGACGTCCACCTTGCGCAAGTGGTCAACCAGCCCGAGCTCCGCTTGAAGGTGGATCGCGCCGAGGCGAGCCAGGGCGGTGCGACCGCGCGGGACATCGCGACCGACGCGCTCGTGTCTCTCAGCTCCACGGGGCAGGTCGCGCCGAGCTTCTGGCTCGATGCGCAGAAGGGAGTGCAGTACCTCGTTGCGGTGCAGACGCCTCAGTACAAGCTTGCCAGTCTGGAGGCGCTGAACGCGACCCCCGTGCACGTGCCCAGTGGCAATGGCACCTCGCCGCAGATGCTCGGCAATCTGACGACCGTGGAGCGTGACGCGACGCCGGTGAACGCGACCCACTACAACGCACTGTCGACTTTCGACGTGCTGGCCAACGTTCAAGGTACGGACCTCGGCTCCGTGTCGGACGCCGTCGATCGGCTCGTCGCGGACGCAAAGAAGGCCTCGTTGCCGCGCGGCACCTCGATTTCCGTGCGCGGCCAGGTGGAGAGCATGAACGCGAGCTTTCGTGGGCTCTCCTTGGGGATCGTCGCGGCGATTCTGCTCGTCTACCTCCTTTTGGTCGTCAACTTCCAGTCGTGGCTCGACCCGGTGATCATCCTTATGTCGCTGCCGGGCGGCCTGGCCGGCATCGTCTGGGCCCTCTTCGTGACGGGGACGACGCTGTCCGTTCCTGCGCTGATGGGCGCGATCATGAGCGTGGGCGTAGCCACTTCGAACAGTATCCTCATGGTGACGTTCGCAAACGATCAGCGAAAGCAGGGTGACGACGCGCGTCGCGCGGCGTGGCTCGCCGGGGTCACGCGTTTGCGTCCGGTGATGATGACTGCCCTCGCGATGATCCTCGGCATGCTGCCGATGTCGCTCGGGCTGGGTGAGGGCGGCGAGCAAAACGCCCCGCTTGGTCGCGCCGTCATCGGCGGGCTCCTCGCCGCTACGTTCATGACGCTCTTCTTCGTGCCGATCGTGTACAGCGCGTGGCGGAAGGACGCGCCGCGGGCGACCGAGCTCGAGGGCGTGGAAGCATGAGTACGCCGGACACGATCGCCCCCTCGGGGAGGCGCAGCGAGGGGCACGGCGCAGACGATCTCGATCCTGCCGCGCATCGCCCTTCGCGCCGGGAGCTCCGGCGCGTCGGTCTGGTGGCCACGGTCGTCCTCGCAACGCTGCTTCTCGTGGGGGCGCTGCCTCGCGTTCTGCGACGCGCGGCGATGGGCCGCGAGGAGCGTCGAGCGTCCTCGGAGCTCCTTCGTGTGCGCGTAGCGAGCGCGGTCCGAGCGGCTCCGCGCACGCGCGTCGTTCTTCCCGGTTCCATCCAGCCCCTTCAAGAGACCAGCGTTTTTGCGCGCGGGAATGGCTACGTGCGTCGGTGGTACGCCGACCTTGGCGCACAGGTCAAAAAGGACCAGCTGATAGTCGAGCTCGACATGCCCGACGTGGACGAGGAGCTGCGCCAGGCGAGGGCCGCGTCCACGCAGGCGGAGGCGGCCGTTGCGCAGGCCAAGGCGCAGCTCCAGCTCGCGCGAACGACGAACGAACGCTACGCGGTGCTCGGCGCAGGCGGTCTCGTATCGAAGCAGGAGGCGGAGCAGTATGCGTCGGCCTATGAGGTTCAGCGGTCGAACCTCGCCGCCGCCGAGGCGGCGAAGCGGAGCGCGGAAGCGAACGTTCGACGCACGGAGGACCTGCGCGCCTTCGGGAAGATTGTCGCGCCCTTTGACGGTGTCGTCACGATGCGCGCCGCCGAGGTGGGGCAGCTCGTGGCCTCCGGAACGGGAATGGGCCAGGCTCTCTACAAGGTGGCGGAGGTCGACGTCGTTCGCGCGTTCGTGAACGTTCCCCAGCTCTATGCAAGTGCGATCAAGGTCGGAATGCCGGCACCTTTGACCACCCGCGAGGCGCCGGGCCGCGTGTTCCCGGGGACCGTCGCGCGAACGTCGAACGAGCTCGACGTCGCGACGCGCGC